>SHXM01000008.1 GCA_009693325.1 Rhodoferax sp. | reverse complement strand
GGTGTTGCCGCCTACCAGCGTGGGCATGATGGAGGCGTCCACCACGCGCAGGCCGTCGACGCCCCGCACACGCAATGCCAAGTCAGTGACAGACGCCGAATCACTGCCCATTCGGCAGCTTCCAACCGGGTGGTAAATCGTGTCACTGTGATCGCGCAAAAATTGCTCGACTCCGGCAATATCGTCAAGGTCTGGTTCCCGCCGATTCGGTTTGCCACGATGCTTGTCAAAGGCCGGGGCATCCAGAATCGAGCGGCACACCTGGTAAGCGCGAACCATACCGGCCAGGTCCTCGGCATGACTTAAAAATTTGGGGTCAATCAAGGGCGGGTCCTGGGCATTTGCGCTGTGCAAACCCACCCGGCCACGGGACTGCGGGCGCAGCAAGCAGGCATGTAAGCCATAGCCGTGACCAGGCGGCTTGGTACGGCCGTGATCAAGGCCCTGTCCACGCGAAAAATGCAACTGCACATCCGGACATTGCAGCCCCGGTCGGCTGCGCACAAAGCCGCCGGACTCGGCAAAGTTTGAACAAAAATTTCCGCGTCTTCGCAGCGCATAGCGGTACCAGTGCAACAACATCGACACAGCGCCTGGCAGGGTTTGACCAAACAGCGCCAGGTCAAAGCAGCGGCGCGTGAGCAGGCAGTCCAGATGGTCTTGCAGGTTTTGCCCCACTGCGGGCAGATTCACCTGCACTGCAATGCCCTGGGCTTGGAGTTGCGCTGCAGGCCCAATCCCTGAGAGCATGAGCAGTTGGGGGCTACCGAAGGCGCCGGCGCACAAGCTCACTTCCCTTCGGCAGCCGATGGTTTGTAATTGCCCGCCCTGCAAAACCTCAACCCCGACCACGCGACCCTGCGACAAATCCAAGCGCTGTACCTGAGCCTGCTGCACCACATGCAGATTGCCTCGGATGAGGGCCGGCGCAATGAAAGCACGCTGGGCATTCCAGCGCTCGCCGTTGAACTGCGTCACCTGATACCAACCGACACCCTCCTGTTCGTCACCGTTGAAATCTGGGTTGATCGCATAGCCGCACTGCACAGCGGCGTCCAGGAAATACTGGTCGAAGGAATTGTCTGAGCGGCTGTTCGACACTTTGAGCGGCCCCTGTGTGCTGTGCCGGGGCCCGTCACTGAAATAGGTGTTGCCCTCAGAACGTTTGAAGTAGGGCAAGACATCGCTCCAGGACCAGCCCTGACAGCCGGCAGCAGCCCATGCGTCATAGTCGCTGGGGTGGCCGCGTATGTACACCATGGCATTGATGGATGAACTGCCGCCCATCACTTTGCCCCGGGGTTGGTAGCCGCACCGGCCATTGAGGCCGGCCTGAGGCTCGGTTTCAAAGGCCCAATTCAGGCGCCGGGTTGGCACCGTAGCAATCAGGCCGATCGGCACCGTCACCCAGGCAGTTGCATCGCCAGGGCCGGCCTCCAGCAGGGCCACGGTCACGCCCGGGTCTTCGCTCAAGCGCGCAGCCAGTGTGCAGCCGGCTGTACCACCACCCACCACCACGTAGTCGTAGGCTTGGCTCATGGGGTGGCGCATGGGGTGGAGATACGAAATTCATCCCGGCGAGCGGGCCGCAGGCTGGGCTCAGGCACGGTAGTCGATGTCCGGGTTCAGGCCGGCAGCAGGTGCCAGGCCCAGTAAGGCGCGCCGGGTAGTGCCCTGCCACATGCCAGCCTCGGGGGCAAGCATGGCGCCCTGGTCGAGGCAAAAAATAGTGAAGCGCGGCGGCCGGGACATGCAGACATGCGGATTATTATGCGCTTGAGCCGGCACAGGCTCTCTCCCGAACCATCTGCCCAGGAAAGGTTTAAGCCGCCATGACACCAGCAGAACTTCTACACCACAACGACAGCGGTGCGCTGTGGGGCAGCCCGCTTGCGGCCCTGGCCTTGGATGTACCAAGCGCCTACCAGCTGGCGTTGGCCGTGCGGGCCTTGCGCCTTGGGCGCGGCGAGCAGCCACGGGGCTTCAAGATCGGCTTTACCAACCGCAGCATCTGGGCCCGCTATGACGTGTTTGGGCCAATCTGGGGCACGGTTTATGACAGCACCTTGCGCCACTGCGAGGCTCGAGGCGAGCTGTCACTGAGCCAGACCTGCCAACCTAGGCTAGAGCCAGAGGCGGTTTTTGGTATGGGCGCGACGCCGCCTGCGGCCGCCACGCTGGAGGAGTTGTTTGCCGCCATCGACTGGATAGCGCCGGGCTTTGAGGTGGTGCAGTCACACATGAAAGACTGGAAGTTCAAGGCCGCTGCAACCGTGGCAGACGGTGGTCTGCATGGGCGCTTGCTGGTCGGGCGCCGGGTGCCGGTGCGCGATATTGCAGCAAACGCGCAGCAACTCGATGCCCTGCTGGCTTCCTGCCAGGTCAGCCTGTCCAACCATGGCCAGGCCGTCGAACAGGGCTGCGGCGCCAATGTGCTCGACAGCCCGCTGCGTGCCCTGCACTATTTTTTGACCGAGTTGCGTCAGTGCCCCGGCGCGCCAGATCTGCTGCCCGGCGATGTCGTCACCACCGGCACCTGGACCGATGCCTGGCCGGTGCAGGTTGGCGAGAACTGGCGCGCCAGCTTTGGCTCGCCGCTGGGTTCGCTCGAAGTCGATTTCACTGCGTAATTTGGCACCGGCCAGAGACCCTCAAGGTCCGCCTGGTTGGGGCCGGCTCAAGCCAGCCCGGTTCGCAGTGGCTGGCGGTATTGCAAAGCCTCCGCCAGATGGGCGACTTGGGTGGTGTGGGCGCCGGCCAGGTCGGCGATGGTGCGAGCGACCTTCAAGGCGCGGTGGGTGCTGCGGGCGGACCAGCCCAAGCGGGTTGCAGCGTTGCTGAGAAATTTGGTGCCGGCCTCTTCAAGCAGCACATACTGGTCAATCTCCTGGCCTTGCAATGCCTGGTTAGCCTTGCCTTGACGGGCCATGGCCAGCGCCCGCGCCGTCGTGCACCGCTGCCGGATCTGGGCCGTGCTGTCGCCACTGTGGCTTTGCAGCAGCTCGGCGGGTGCCATGGCGGGCACCTCAACATGCAAATCAATGCGGTCGAGCAGGGGGCCACTGAGCTTTCCCTGGTAGCGGCTGATCTGCTGCGGGCTGCAGCGGCAGGCTTTGTGGGTGGCGCCCAGGTAGCCGCAGGGGCAGGGGTTCATGGCGCCTATGAGCTGAAAGCGCGCTGGAAACTCGGCTCGCTGAGCCGCCCGCGAGATGGTGATGCTGCCGGTCTCCAGGGGCTCGCGCAGGGCTTCAAGCGCAGCCCTGGGAAATTCGGGCAACTCGTCCAAAAACAGCACACCGTGGTGGGCCAGCGAAATCTCGCCCGGGCGGGGTGGCGAGCCACCGCCCACCAAAGCTACCGCACTGGCCGTGTGGTGCGGGCTGCCGGTCGGTCGCTGTCCCCAGCGGGCCAGGGAAAACCGGCCCGCCAGGCTGGCCACGGCTGCGCTCTGCAAAGCCTCGTCGGTGCTCATGCCTGGCAGCAGGCCGGCAAAGCGCTGGGCCAGCATCGACTTGCCCGAGCCTGGCGGTCCGACCATCAAAAGACTGTGCCCACCGGCTGCCGCAATTTCGAGCACCCGCTTGGGGCCGGCCTGCCCTTTGACATCGGCCAGATCTGGGTAGGCGGCCTGCAATACTGGCTCAGCGGTCGTCACCCGGCACCAGCCAGGGGCAGGCTCCGTGGGGGCTGCATCAACGGGCTGGGGCAAAAACTGCCGCACCACATCGAGCAAATGGCCGGCGCTGTAGACCTGGGCCTGCGGCACCAAGGCCGCCTCTTGGGCGCTGCCCGGTGGCAGCACCAGCCGTGTGAGCACCTGCCCGGCATGCAGCGCCAGGCTCATGGCCAGCGCACCGCGCACCGGGCGCAGGTCGCCAGACAACGACAGCTCGCCGGCAAACTCGTGGCCGGCGAGCCGCGCCGGGTCGATCTGGCCGCTGGCCGCCAGAATACCCAAGGCGATCGGCAGATCAAAGCGACCCGAGTCCTTGGGCAAATCGGCTGGCGCCAGGTTCACAGTAATGCGCTTGTTGTTGGGAAACTCCAGCCCAGAGTTCTGAATGGCGCAGCGCACCCGCTCGCGGGCCTCTTTGACCTCGACATCGGCTAGCCCCACCAGCGTGAAGCTCGGCAGGCCATTGGCCAGATGCACCTCGACCGTCACGGCGGCGGCATCCAGCCCGAGCAGGGCCCGGCTTTGCACCAAAGCAAGACTCATGGTGTTCGTCTCTAAAACAGTGCATTTGAGCCGGCTGTGGGCTTAAATGCACCAACACGGTGCATATTTGATTTTGTACAGCCATGGTAACCCAAGCCAATAGATAACAACGGGCCAGGCGAGGGTCTGGTGAGGGCCTGGCGCACCGGTCCTGCGTGGCATGGTCTGTGCGTAGTCATTTTGCTTTTTAACTTTTGAGAGTCATCCCATGAACCTGTGTAAATCTCTAGCTTCAAGTGCCTTGGCCCTGGGTCTGCTCGCCAACACCGCAGCCCATGGTCAAAGCGGCGCACCTGCGCCAGATTTCACGCTCGCCTACAACATCGGGGGCACCACAGACTACCGGTTTCGGGGTATTTCGCAGTCCTCCTTCAAGCCAGCGGTGCAGGGGGGCATCGATTTTTCGCACAAAAGCGGCGCCTACGCCGGCGTCTGGGCCTCCAATGTGAACTGGATCAAAGACTACATCGGCGCAACCGACGGCTCCTTGGAAGTCGACTTTTTTGGCGGCTACAAGGGCGAGTTGGCCAAAGACCTGGGCTTTGACGTGGGCGTGATTGCCTATGTGTATCCGTCGAACAACACTCCCACCAACGCCAACACCAACGAGATCTATGCCGCGCTGACCTACGGCCCGGTCACCGCCAAATACAGCCGCAGCCTGGGCAACTTTGTCGCCAACCCAGATAGCGCCGCCAGCCAATACCTGGAAGTCGCCGCCAGCTTTGATGTCGGCAATGGTTTTTCTCTAACGCCACACATTGGTCGACAGCTCGTGCCGAACCAAGTCCCTAGCGCGGACTACACCGACTACGCGCTCACCGTCAACAAAGACTTGGGCAATGGCCTGTCGGCCTCGCTCACGCTGCTTGGCACCGATGCCAAGAGCGACAGCTTTTATGCCGACAAGGTTGGCAATAGCAACCTTGGCAAGAGTGGCCTGCTGGTCGGCCTGAAATACAGCTTTTGATTCCAACGCCACATTGAGAGGAGACCGCATGAAACTCGTTACTGCCATCATCAAACCCTTCAAGCTCGACGAGGTGCGTGAAGCGCTTTCGGCGATTGGCGTGCAGGGCATCACTGTCACCGAAGTCAAGGGCTTTGGCCGTCAAAAAGGCCATACCGAGCTCTACCGGGGCGCCGAATATGTGGTGGACTTTCTGCCCAAGGTCAAGATCGAGGCGGCCATTGCGGACGACCTCACCGACCGCGTGATCGAGGCCATCGAGGGTGCCGCGCGCACCGGCAAGATTGGCGACGGCAAGGTCTTTGTCTACAACCTCGAACAGGTCGTGCGCATCCGGACCGGTGAGACCGGCCGCGAAGCCCTCTGAAATTCAAACTGGAAGACTTCACATGAAAAAACTTTTCTTATCCTTTGCCCTGGGTTTAGGACTGCTGTTTGGCGCCGCCGCCGTGGCACAAACTGCCGCACCCGCCGCAGCAGCGCCTGCGCCGGTTCCCAACAAGGGCGATACCGCCTGGGTGATGGTCTCCACGCTGCTGGTCATCATGATGACGGTGCCCGGCTTGGCGCTGTTTTATGGCGGGCTGGTGCGCTCCAAGAACATGCTGTCGGTGCTGATGCAGGTCATGGTGACCTTCTCTCTCATCGTGGTGCTGTGGTTTGTCTATGGCTACAGCCTGGCGTTTACCGAAGGCGGCGCATTTTTCGGCGGCTTTGACCGGCTGTTCATGAAAGGCATCTGGGACAACGCGGCCGGCACTTTTGCCAACGCCGCCACCTTCAGCAAGGGCGTAGTCATTCCTGAAATCGTGTTTGCCGCCTACCAGGCCACATTTGCCGGCATCACCGCCTGCTTGATCGTCGGCGCCTTTGCCGAGCGCATGAAGTTATCTGCCGTGCTGGCCTTCATGACCCTGTGGTTCACCTTTAGCTATGCGCCAATCGCGCACATGGTTTGGTTTTGGATGGGCCCGGACGCCTACACCGGCAAAGAGGTGGTCGACAGCATGAATGCCAAGGCCGGCTACATCTGGCAATCCGGCGCGCTTGACTTCGCCGGCGGCACCGTGGTGCACATCAACGCCGCCATGGCAGGCCTGGTTGGGGCGTTCATGGTGGGCAAGCGCATTGGCTACGGCAAAGAGGCGATGGCCCCGCACAGCCTGACCCTCACCATGGTGGGCGCTGCTTTGCTGTGGGTCGGTTGGTTTGGCTTTAACGCCGGCTCGGCCCTCGAAGCCAATGGCTTTGCCGCACTGGCCTTCATCAACACCCTGGTGGCGACCGCAGCGGCGGTGCTGGCCTGGTGCGTGGGTGAGGCGCTGATGCGTGGCAAGGCCTCGATGCTGGGTGCAGCCTCGGGCGCCGTGGCCGGTTTGGTAGCGATCACCCCGGCCTGTGGCAATGTGGGCATTGGTGGCGCATTGATCATTGGCCTGGCCGGCGGCTTTGCCTGCCTGTGGGGCGTGAACGCCCTGAAGAAAATGCTCGGCGCGGACGACTCCCTGGATGTTTTCGGTGTGCATGGTGTGGGCGGCATCGTTGGTGCCCTGCTGACTGGCGTGTTCAATTCGCCAGCCCTTGGCGGACCCGGTTTTGTGGGCGACTGGGTGACTGCAAGCGCAGTGAGCGCAGCCGATTACTCGATTGCTGCACAGTTCTGGATCCAGCTCAAGGCGGTGCTGATCACTGTGGTCTGGTCGGGCGTGGTGTCCTTTATCGCCTTCAAGGTGGTTGACCTGACCATCGGCTTGCGGGTGAGCGAAGAAGACGAGCGCGAGGGCCTGGACATCAGCGCCCACGGCGAGACCGCCTACAACCGCTGAGCCTTGGTGCGCCTGGCAGGGCCGGCAGTCTTGCCAGGCGGCACACGGCTCGGTTTTTTTGAGCGATGAGTTCCACCCCGGGCCAGTGGCCCTGGGGTGGTTTTTTTTTGCCGGTTGAACGGCGGCACAATAAGAGCCCCAGGACCCGCCGCCCCCATGCCTCAACCATGAGCACCGCTATCCACCTTCAAGACAAGGGCTTTCGCTGCGAGATCGCGCCAGCACTTGGCGCCAGCCTGGCCGGTCTTTGGCTCAATGACATCCCAGTGCTTCGCTCCACACCGGCAGTTGACCTGCTGGCATCGCGCCAGGCCGGGAGCTACCCCCTGGCACCCTATTCCAACCGCATTGGGCAGGCCACTTTGCATTGGGCGGGGAAGCAGCATGCCTTGACACCCAACAACCTGCCTGAGCCCCACACCATGCACGGGGTGGCTTGGCAACGGGTCTGGACCGTGTTGAAGGCTGCGCCGCAGCACGCCTCGATGCGCTATCGGCACGCGAGCGACGCGGCCTGGCCCTTTGCCTTTGAAGTCGAGCAGACCTTCGAGCTGCATGGTGACACCTTGAGCATGGCACTGGTGCTGACCAACCTGGACAGCGAACCCATGCCGGCCGGTCTGGGTTGGCACCCCTATTTTGTCAAGCGCTCGGGCTGCCATATCGCTTTTGAGGCGCAAGGGCGCTGGGAGATGGGGGCCGACAAACTACCCACCCACCGCCTGCCAAGCAGCGGCCTGGCAACTGCCTGCGCCAACCTGGATCTTGACCACTGCTTTGACGGCTGGGCCGGTAGCGTACGGCTGCAAGACGATTTACTGAACACCAGCATCAGCGCAAACCTGCAGCATTTGGTGGTTTTTACCAACCAGACACGGGGATTTGTGGCAATTGAGCCGGTCAGCCATGTCAACAACGCGGCAGAAATTTTACATACCAAGGGCCCGCAGGCTAACGATTTGGGCCTGCGTACTTTGGCCTGCGGCCAATCCATGGCAGCACAGATGCGCATCGCGGTGGCGCTAAAACCATGAACTGGCAGGCCCACACCGCAGAGCCCTGCGAACTGGGGGAGTCCCCGTTTTGGCATCCGCAGGAAAACCTCTTGTATTGGGTGGATATACCGGGTAAAAAAATTCAGCGTTCGGATGCCTCACTGCGCCAAATCGAGAGCTGGGCCATGCCCAGCGAACCCGGCTGCATAGCGCCAGCTGCCAGCGGCGGCCTGGTGATGGCCCTGCGGCATGGCGTGTTCCGGGCTCACCGCTGGGGCGGGCCGCTGCAACGCATCGCCACGCTGGATTACGACCCGAGCCGGATGCGTGCCAACGATGGCAAATGCGATGCGCTGGGACGCTTCTGGATCGGCACCATTGACGAAAGCCGCGCCGCCCATGATGCTGCGCTGTTTTGTCTGGACGGCCGTGGCGGCGGTACCCCCACACTCAGCCACAAGGCCGGCCCGGCCACCACCGCCAACGGGCTGGCCTGGAGCCCCGACAGCCGCACCCTGTACTGGGCCGACACCACCGCTCACCTGGTGTGGGCTTGGGATTTTGAGCCCGAGGGTGCGGTCTTGAGTGCGCAGCGTGTATTTGCCCAGTTTGCACCCAAGCCAGCGGCTTGGCAGTTTGACCAGGGCGGCTACCGGGGTCGGCCGGACGGCGCCGCCGTGGACATCGGAGGCAACTACTGGGTGGCAATGTTCGAGGGCCGCCGGCTGTGCCAATTTGCGCCCGACGGCCGCCTGCTGAGCGAGATTGACACACCGCTGCAGTGCCCAACCATGCCCTGCTTTGGCGGTGCCAACCTGGGCACCCTCTTTGTGAGCAGCGCCCGCCACCACCGCAGCACGGCCGAGCTGAGCGCCTTCCCCCTGTCGGGCTGCCTACTGTCGATAGGCGTGGAGCAAACTGGCCTGCCGGTCAATTTTTACCGTGATTAAATTTTTGCACGGGCCGGTTTCAAAATAATCAAGCGCCCCGGCCCTGCTGCCCGATAACATCCCCATATGGATGAAATGCCCGCCGCGCTGCAAGCCCTCAAAGGGCGGGTGCTCGCAGCCAGCGCCGATGGCACAGCATTGCGTATCACAGGCAGCGGCAGCAAAGACTTTTATGGCCAGGCGCTGCACGGCGAGCTGCTCGATGTCAGGTCTTGGAGCGGCATCAGCGGTTATGAGCCCAGCGAACTGGTGGTGACCGCACGGGCCGGCACCCGCTTGTCTGAGCTCGAAGCAGTGTTGGCCGAACAGGGCCAGGCGCTGGCCTTTGAGCCGCCACACTTCGGACCCGCCGCCACCTTGGGCGGCATGGTGGCGGCGGGCCTCAGCGGGCCGGCACGGGCCAGCGTGGGGGCCCTGCGCGACTATGTGCTGGGTGCGCGCTTGATCAACGGCCGCGGCGAATTACTCACCTTTGGCGGCCAGGTCATGAAAAACGTGGCTGGCTATGACGTCTCGCGCCTGTTGGTCGGCAGCCTGGGCACTCTGGGGCTGATCACCGAGGTGTCGCTCAAAGTACTGCCCACAGCACCAGCCCAAGCCACCCTGCTATGCGCCGGTGTGTCGCAAACCACCGCCTTGGCCCTGCTCAATCGCTGGGGCGGCCAGCCGCTGCCGCTGAATGCCAGTTGCTGGCTGTTTGACACCGCGGCCCGACCGGCACAAGACAGTTTGTTTGTTCGTCTGCGGGGCGCACGAGCGGCAGTCGAGGCGGCCTGCCCGCATTTGGCGGCCGATGTGCAGGCCGCGGGCGGCAGCGCGTCTCGGATGGATGAGGCGCAAGCCGGCCCCGACTGGGCCGCCTGCCGGGAGCAGACCCTGCCCTTCTTCATACCACCCGCGCCCGAGCTGTGCCTTTGGCGGCTGTCGGTGCCGCAAACCGCGCCGATGCTCGACCTGCCCTACCCCACACTCATGGAGTGGCATGGCGCATTGCGCTGGCTCTGGGCCCCAGCCGGTGCCGCACCTCGATTGCGCGCTGCCGCCACGGCAGCCGGCGGTCACGCCACCCTGTTTCGCGCCAGCCAGGCCCATGGCGAGGCGGACCGTGCCGTGGGGGTGTTCACACCACTCTCACCGGTACAGCTGCGCATACAGCAGGCCCTGCTGCGCGAGTTTGATCCGCAGGGTTTGTTCAATCCGGGGCGACTCTTGCCCTGGCCGACCTCCCCTGCCTGAGCTCGCCATGCACACCAAACTCGCGCCCGAATTCAAAAACACCGCAGACGGCCTGGCCGCCGAAGCCATCCTGCGCAAGTGCGTGCACTGCGGCTTTTGCACTGCCACCTGCCCCACCTACCAGCTGCTGGGCGACGAGCTCGACGGGCCGCGCGGGCGCATTTACCTGATGAAACAGGTGCTTGAAGGCCAGGCTCCGACGCGCAAGACGCAGCTGCACCTGGACCGCTGCCTGACCTGCCGCAACTGCGAAAGCACCTGCCCCTCGGGCGTTGACTACGGCCACCTGATTGACATCGGGCGCAAGATTGTCGATGCCAAGGTGCCGCGCCCGCTGCCCGAGCGGGCACTGCGCTGGGCCTTGAAAGAGGGCCTGCCCTCGCCTTTGTTCGGGCCCGCCATGAAGCTGGGGCAACTGGTGCGCCCCCTGCTGCCTGCCGCGCTCAAGGCCAAGGTGCCCGCGCCGCAGGCCAGCGGCAGCTGGCCCAGCCGCGGCCACCCGCGCAAGGTGCTGCTGCTGGCGGGTTGCGTGCAACCGGCCATGAGCCCCAACATCAACAGCGCCACCGCCCGCGTGCTGGACGCCATTGGCGTGCAGACCGTGGTAGCGCCCAAGGCCGGTTGCTGCGGTGCTGTGAAGTTTCACCTGAACGACCAGGAGGGCGGCAAGGCGCAGATGCGTGCCACCATCGAAGCCTGGTGGCCCCATGTGCAAGGGCAGGATGGTGAGGCCGGGGTTGAAGCCATCCTGATGAACGCCTCTGGCTGTGGCGTCACGGTCAAGGACTACGGCCACCTGCTGGCAGACGACCCGGCTTACGCGGCCAAAGCTGCGCGCATCAGCGCACTGACCCGGGACCTGAGCGAATGGCTGCCCGAGCTCAGCGCGCAATTGAAGGGGCGCGTCAAACCCGTGGCGCAGACCATCGCCTTTCACCCCCCCTGCACACTGCAACACGGCCAACAACTGCGCGGTGGGGTGGAGCAGCATCTGAACGCCCTGGGCTTCCAGGTCAAGCTGACCGGCTGCGAGCCGCACCTGTGCTGTGGCTCGGCCGGCACCTACTCGGTGCTGAACCCCGAGCTGGCCTACCAGCTGCGCGACCGCAAGCTCGGCCACCTGGGCCAAACCTTTGGCTCGGCCGCCACTGAGGTGATTGTGTCGGCCAACATCGGCTGCATCACCCACCTGCAAAGCGGCACGGCCACACCGGTGCAGCACTGGGTGGAGTTGCTGGACCAGGCGCTGCAGCCAGCACCTGATTGACTATAAAGGTGGCAGCTATAAACGACCGGCTGTCAAGGTCTAGCGCCTTTTTTGCTCTGATGATGCGGCTGCCCAAGAGCGCTAGCGGGTTCCCAGCAACGCCGGCAAGCCGGTGGCCAGAAGGGGCAGCCAGGCAATCGCCAAGGTACCCAGAAAAATAGCCAACAGAGCCGGCAACACGGCCGCGGCCACATAGCGGACCGGCTTGTGGAACATGGCTGAGGCAAAGTAGATGTTCATGCCCGCCGGCGGGCAAAGAAAGCCCATCTCCATGGCGGCCAGGAAGATGATGCCGAAGTGGATCGGGTCAATCCCGTAGCTGATGGCCACCGGCAGCAACAGCGGCACCAGCACCACGATGGCGGCAAAGATCTCCATCAGTGCACCCGCAAACAGCAAGAACACCGTGAGCGCCAGCAGGAACACCGCCTTGTTGGGGATCACGGCCTGCACCCATTCAATGGCCGCGTCCGGGATGCCCGCATCAATCAGGTAATTGGTGAGCGCCAGCGTCATACCCAAAATCAGCAGCACGCCCCCAATGATCTGCGCCGCCTCGCTGAAACAACGCTGCAGCAGCCGCAGCGGCAACTCCCGGTGCGCCAAGGCCTGGGTCGCGATGGCGTAGGCCGCGGTCAGGGCGGCGCGCTCGGTGGGCGTGGCCAAGCCGCTGACCAGCGAGCCCACCGCCACAATGGGCGCCAGCAGTTCCCACTTGGCGGCCCAGGCAGCGGCCCAGGCAGTCGCGACACTGGGCCTGGCCAGCACAACTGGTGCGGTGTCTGGTGCCGTGCCTGGTGCACCGCGCTTGAGATACCCGCCAACCAGCACCAAAAAGACCACCATCACCACCGCCGGCACCAGGCCCGCCAAAAACATGGTGTTAATCGGCACACGCGCAATGATGGCGTACATGATTAGCGGTACCGAAGGCGCCAGCAATACCCCCAAGGCGCTGGCACTGGTGACCAGACTGATGCCGCGCCGCTCTGGGTAACCGGCATGGCCCAGCAGCGGCAAAAGCAGGCCGCCCAGCGCCAGAATGGTGACACCGCTACCGCCCGTGAAGGCGGTAAAAAAAGAACAGAGCGCGACCGTCGCCAACACCGTGCCCGTCACACCACCGCCCAGCACGGCGATGAACAATTGGCCCAAACGCGCGGCCGCCCCGGTGCGGGCAAAGATCAGCCCGGCCAGCGTGAACAGGGGCAGGGCGGGCAGCGATGGGTTGACGGTGATCTGGTAGTGCGACAAGGCCACGGAGGCCAGCGGCAAACCGTCCTGCCAAAAGAGCGCCAGTGCCAGACCATGACACCCCATCGGCCATGGACTACGCGGAGCGCCTCAAGGCCTTGTCCGACGAGCTGTCGGACCAGCTGCTGCTGGTGATGCGGGTGAATTCATTGGCGTGCGCACCGCCGAAAGCCAGACCCACCTGGAGATGGCCAGCGGCCTGCGGCCACCAGCCGGCGTCAAGAACGGCAACGACGGCGACCTGGATGTAGCACTCAATGCCATGCTGTCAACAGCGCGGGCCAGGTGGCGGTGACGCAAACCCGCGGCAACCCGCTGGCCCACCTGATTCTGCGAGGCGGCGCGGTGTGGCTCATCGGGTGGCCGACGCCAACCGCACCATCAAGGGCGTGATGCTGGAGTCTCACCTGTTCGAGAGCAACCAGAAGTTCACTCGCGCCCAGGACCTGCGCTGCGGCGTCTCGATCACCGGCGCCTGCATGGGCTGGGACAGCATGGCCGAGAGCCTGCGCGAGGCGGCGGTGCTGTTACGCCGAACTCAGCGTTTAGGTGGCGCGTGCGGGCGCAGCCGCTCACGCCGCCAGCGCCGCCTCGATGTCCTGGAGCAGGCTGGCCGGGGTGTCGGTCGGAGCGTAACGCTTGAGCACCTGGCCGTCGCGGCCGACCAGAAACTTGGTGAAGTTCCATTTGACCGCCCGGGTACCCAGCAGGCCCGGCGCCTCGGCGCACAGCCACTGGTACAGGGGGTCGGCCGCGGCACCATTGACCTCCACCTTGGCCATCATCGGGAAACTGACGCCATAGTTCAGCTGGCAAAACTCGGCAATCTTGTCGTTGCTGGCCGAGTCCTGTCCGCCAAACTGGTTGCAAGGAAAACCCAACACCACCAGACCGCCCTGGCCGTGGCTTTTATGCAGGGCTTCAAGGCCGGCAAACTGCGGCGTGAAGCCGCAGGCGCTGGCGGTGTTAACGATCAACAGCACCCGGCCACTGAACTCACTCAGGGCCAGGGGCTGGCCATTGATTTGTTTGGTTTGGAAGTTGTAGACAGAGGTCATAAAAGTTGCCCGATTTAAACGGACGGATTTTTACACTTTTGAGCTGGGTTGACGAGCGCCATCCATTGGCCCCACAGGCAGCACTGCCAAAATAGACGCCAACAAAATCAGGGCGCCGCCAGCCAGGGTTTGGGCGCTGAGCTGGCCGGCGCCCAGCCACACTGACGACAAACTTGCAACCACCACCTCAGACAACATGATGATCGAGGTGGTGCCGGCACTCAGGCGCGCCGCGCCGTATTGCAGGCCCATGTTGCCAACCAGCAGGGCCAGGCTCAAGGCCAATGCCAGCGGCAGCCAGCCAGTGCCCGACAGGCTGATGCCGGACACCACGCCAAATTGCAGTCCTAAGCCAGCAACAGCCAAGGACATTACGGCGCCGCCCAAAAACATGGCCAGCATGCGCGCCTCCTCAGGCGTGTCGTGGAGTTTGCGCAAGAGCACATTGGTGAGTGCAAAACAAAAGCCGCCCATCAGGGCCAACCAGTCGGCCAGGTTTTCAGGCACCGGCCACAGCGCGCCGGGTGTTTGCAGCACCAGCACGACGCCGGCCAATGCCAGGGCCAGCCGCAACAGGCTCGCCGCCGTGGGCCGCTCTCCCAACAGAGGCCAGGCCAGTAGCACCACCCAGGCCGGCATCAGGTAGAACAACAACACGGCGCGCACCACATCGCCGACGGTGACCGACCAGTTGAAGCCAACATTGGTCAGACCGGCTGCCAGCACCAGCAGGTACAGCATGGGATGGCGTAGCAGGGCCGGCCACGACTTCGGATACAGGATCAGCAGACCGGCCAGACCGATCAGGTAAACCAGGGCCGTGGCCCACAGCGGGTGCAGGCCCTGCGCCTGGAGTTCGCGAAACGGCCACCACAACAGCCCATAAACAAGGGCGTTGAGCAACAGTGCCGCAACGGCCAGCAGCCCTGCGGGCATCAGCCGTGCAACTTGTCGTTGCGGGCGACTTCGAGCAGCCGCTCAATCTCGTCACGGTGCACCACGCAGTTGCGCGCGTGCCAGCGTTTGATCAACCACATGACTGCAGCAATCACCAGACCGAACGCCGTGATGGCAGCAAAGGTCGGCAGGCCCATGCCGGTGGAAAAACTGTAAGCGGCGCCCAGCACCAGGATGCAGGCCTGCTCGTTGAAGTTCTGCACCGCGATCGAGCGGCCGGCGCCCATGAGGTTGTGGCCGCGGTGCTGCAGCAGGGCATTCATGGGCACCACCAGAAAACCACCCAGTGCGCCAAGCAGGATCAGAAAGGGTGCGCCCAGCCAGACGTTGTCAATGAAGATCAGCATGATGATCAATATGCCCATGCCAATGCCCAGGGTGATGACGCGCGGCCCGTCCTCCAGGCGCATGCGCATCGATGCCACCACCGCCCCCACCGCCATGCCAATCGCTACCACCCCCTGCAGGGCCGAGGCCTGGGTGACGGAATAGCCCAAGGCCACCGAGGCCCAGGCCAGCACGATGAATCGCAAATTGCCCGCCACACCCCAGATCAGCGTGGTGGCAGCCAGCGAAATCTGCCCCAGGCGGTCGCGCCAAAGCAGTCTGTTGCAAGACCAGAAATCAGGCAGCAGGCTCCAGACTCGTTTTGGCAAGGGGCGCAGGGGCACTCCGGTCAGCGGAATGTGGGTGTTAAACCAGGCTGCCAGCAAATAAATAAAAATCAAAACCGATATGGCTGCCTCAGGCGCTGTGTCGATGTCGGTATTGATCAAGGGCAGGTCCAGGGCAAGCAGCCATGGCGACAGCAACGGGCCCACCAACTGCCCGCCCAGCAAAACGCCCAATATGATGGATGCAATGGTCAGACCTTCGATCCAGCCGTTGGCCTTGACCAGCTGAGAGGCCGGCAGCAGCTCGGTCAGGATGCCGTACTTGGCCGGTGAGTAGGCCGCCGCACCCAGCCCAACAAGCGCATAGGCCATGAGGGGATGGGTGCCAAACAGCATCAGCAAACAACCCAGTACCTTGACGAAATTGCTGATCAGCATCACCCGGCCCTTGGGCATCGAGTCGGCGAGCGCACCCACAAACGGGGCCAACACCACATAAAACAATGCAAACATGGGCACCAAGGCAGCCTGCTGCCACTCGGGCGCCTGGCTGGTGCGCAGCAATTGCACCGCCGCCACAAACAAGGCGTTGTCAGCCAGCGAGCTGAAAAACTGCGCTGACATGATGGTGAAAAAGCCGCGCTTCATGAACGCCGGCCGGTCTGCACGATTGCACTTGCGCTTGGTTTGAGCATAGGTCTCCCGGAAGTCCCGGTTTATATCATGGGCTTGCGGTGCCAAAATATGCACTCAGACCAGCCCCTAGCGTTCTATGCCCCGCCCCATAACTGCCACTGTTCACACCGATGCACTGCGCGCCAATTTAGAGCGCCTGCGCGCCGCTGCGCCAGATGCCAGAGTCTGGGCGGTGGTCAAGGCCAATGCCTACGGACACGGTATCGAGCGGGTTTTTGACGGTCTGCGCGGGGCCGATGGCTTTGCCTTGCTCGACCTCGAGGAGGCACAGCGGGTACGAGCCCTGGGTTGGCGCGGGCCCATCCTGCTGCTCGAGGGCGTTTTTGAACAGCGCGACCTGGAGCTTTGTTCGCGGCTGGAACTGTGGCATGTCGTGCACTGCGGCGAGCAGATCGATATGCTGGCGGCACACAAAACCAAGCTGGCGCACCGGGTTTTTTTGAAGATGAACTCGGGCATGAACCGACTCGGCTTCCCGCCCGGGCGCTACCGCGCCGCATGGAGCCGCCTCAACGCTTTGCCCCAGGTCGACGAAATATCCCTGATGACCCATTACAGCGACGCCGATGGACCGCCTGGCATTGCTGCGCAAATGGCGGTCTTTGCCGCTGCGACCCGCGACCTGCCGGGCGAGCGCAGCCTGAGCAACAGTGCGGCGAGTCTGCGCCATCCGACCAGCGCCCTGGCAGCGCATCGCCACGCCGAGTTGCACAGCGCATCAGACTGGGTACGCCCTGGCGTCGCGCTGTATGGCAGTGCGCCAGACTTCCCCGAGTGCAGCGCCAGCGACTGGGGCTTGGCGCCGGCCATGACGCTGGCCTCGAAAATCATCGCCACACAGGAGCTGCTGGTCGGGCAAAGCGTGGGCTATGGCTCTGCTTTCACGGCAACAGCGCCTATGCGCATCGGCATCGTGGCCTGCGGCTATGCAGATGGTTATCCGCGCCTGTGCCCCACTGGCACGCCCGTGCTGGTGCAGGGCCTGCGCACCCGCACACTCGGTCGGGTCAGCATGGATATGCTCAGCGTCGATCTTGAGCCCCTGCTGGTGGCCGGCCAGCAGATTACCCTGGGCAGCGAAGTGACGCTGTGGGGGCGCGCCAGCGGGGGCGCCCTGCTCGACATTGACGAGGTCGCCAGCTCTGCTGGCACACTGGGCTATGAGCTGATGTGCGCACTGGCCCAGCGGGTACCGGTGCTGGCGGCCGATTGACATCGGCAGTGCGCCATGCATTTTGTTTTTGGAGTTGCTTATGAAGACTTGGATTTGCATTGTTTGCGGTTTTATTTATGACGAGGCAGCCGGCCTGCCGGAAGAAGGTATTGCCCCGGGCACTGCTTGGGCCGATGTTCCGGCCAACTGGGCCTGCCCGGACTGTGGTGTAGCCAAGGCAGACTTCGAAGCCGTCGAGATCTAGAGTGCGCCCCGCTGCTGGGCCAGCGCTACTTGTGCAACAAGGCAGCTCAAGGCTTGGGTCGACCTACAATGACTTGTGGTCAGGCGATCCATCGGCTTTGGCTTGATACCGGACGCCGCAGGAGACAAACATGCCAGACAACAAGCCCAACGCCGAAGACAAACACGCTCAATTGCGCCGTGCCGCGCTGGAATACCACGAATTCCCCACACCGGGCAAGATCGCCATTGCAGCGACCAAGCAGTTGGTCAACCAGCATGACCTGGCCCTGGCTTATTCGCCCGGTGTTGCAGCGCCTTGCGAGGAAATCGTCAAAGACCCGAACAAGGCCTTCCAGTACACCAGCCGCGGCAATTTGGTGGCGGTGATCACCAATGGCACCGCCGTCCTAGGGCTCGGCGACATTGGGCCCCTGGCCGCCAAGCCGGTGATGGAGGGCAAGGCGGTGCTGTTCAAAAAGTTTGCCGGCATCGATGTCTTTGACATCGAGATCAACGAAAAACATGACCTCGACAAACTGGTGGACATCATCGCCTCGCTCGAGCCCACGTTTGGCGGAATCAACCTGGAAGACATCAAGGCGCCAGACTGTTTTTATGTCGAACGGCGCTTGCGCGAGCGCATGAAAATACCAGTTTTCCACGACGACCAGCACGGCACCGCCATCGTTGTGGGTGCGGCCCTGCTCAATGCGCTCAAGGTAGTTGGCAAAGACCTGCAACAAATCCGCCTGGTGACCTCTGGCGCCGGTGCGGCGGCCCTGGCTTGCCTGAAGCTGCTGGTCAAGCTGGGCCTCCCGCGCCAGCATATTTTTGTCACTGATCTGGCCGGTGTGGTGTATGCGGGGCGCACCGAGTTGATGGACCAAGACAAGTTGGAATTCACCCAAACAACCGACGCCCGGACTCTGGGCGAGGTGATTGCCGGGGCCGATGTTTTTCTCGGTCTCTCAGCGGCCGGTGTACTCAAGCCCGCCATGGTCGCCAGCATGGCGGCGCGCCCGATTATTTTTGCCCTGGCCAACCCGACACCCGAGATCACGCCCGAAGAAGTCAAAGCCGTGCGCGACGACGCGGTGATAGCCACCGGTCGCACCGACTACCCCAACCAGGTCAACAATGTTCTTTGTTTTCCGTATATTTTTCGCGGCGCGCTGGATGCCGGCGCCTCAACCATCAGCGCCGAAATGGAGATCGCTGCTGTTCACGCCATTGCCGAACTCGCGCAGGCCGAGCAAAACGAGGTGGTGGCCGCAGCCTATGCCGGCGAAGACCTGACTTTTGGCCCCGAGTACCTGATTCCCAAGCCATTCGATCCGCGCCTGATGATGAAAATCGCGCCAGCGGTGGCCAAGGCAGCAGCCGACAGCGGCGTGGCGCTGCGCCCGATTGCCGACATGGATGCCTACCGAGAGCGCTTGCAAAGCTTTGTCTATGCCTCTGGCACCGTGATGAAGCCGATTTATGCGGCCGCCAAAAAAGGCCTGAAAAACCGAATCGCCTATGCCGAGGGTGAGGAGGAGCGGGTGCTGCGTGCCGCGCAAATCGTAGTCGACGAGGGGCTGGCCCGCCCCACCCTGATTGGCCGCCCGGCGGTGATTGCCGTTCGGATAGAGAAGTTTGGCCTGCGCCTGCGCCCAGGGCAAGACTACGATGTCGTGAACATTGAAGACGACCACCGTTACCGCGATTTTTGGCAAAATTACCATGCCATGACAGAGCGCCGGGGCGTCACCGTACAGGTCGCAAAAATTGAAATGCGCCGGCGTCTCACCCTGATCGCCGCCATGCTGGTGCACAAAGGCTACGCAGACGGCCTGATTTGCGGCACCTGGGGCACCACCGGCCTGCACCTGCAGTACATCGACCAGGTCATCGGCCTGCGCCCGGGGGTAAAAACCTATGCCTGCATGAACGGCTTGCTGTTGCCCGAGCGGCAGGTGTTTCTGGTCGACACCCATGTCAATTACGACCCAAGCGCCGAACAACTCGCCGAAATCACCACCATGGCGGCAGAAGAAATGATGCGCTTTGGCATACGCCCGAAAGCCGCGCTGCTGTCGCATTCCAACTTTGGCAGCAGCAACCAGCCCAGCGCCGTCAAAATGCGCCAGACGCTTGAGCTGCTGCGCTCGAGCACTCCATGGCTGGAGGTGGATGGAGAAATGCACGGTGATATGGCGCTAGACGGGCTGGCGCGCACCAAACTGATGCCCAACAGCACCTTGGCGGGCGATGCGAATTTGCTGGTTTTGCCCAACATCGATGCGGCCAATATTTCCTATAACCTGCTCAAAACTGCAGCCGGCGGCAATATCGCGATTGGTCCGGTTCTGCTGGGCGCAGCTCAGCCGGTGCATATTCTGACCCCCAGCGCCACAGTGCGGCGGATAGTCAATATGACCGCCCTCACTGTGGCCGACGCTAACGCAACACGCTGATTCTTTGGCAAAAATTACAAGTGTGTGCCCGCAAACATAAGGTTTAAGGCGTTTTTTTGCTTAAATTTTCAGCAATCCCTTGCTTTTTTAAGACAAATACACGACACTCGTGCTCCGGGCTAACCCCGGGTGTCGTTAAAAGTTGATAGATGTTGCGTTTTGCTGGTCAAAAGTGGGTGTTAGCCGGCGTATTGCTGGGTTTTTTAGCCCTGGCGGCGCAGGCCAAAGGGCCTACGGCGGCAGACCCCACGGCCCCCATCGCATTGGCCGATTTGCCTGTGCAAGGGGTTCAGGTGCACGAACTTGTGATGCAAGGCGGTCCGTTTGCCTATGACAAGGATGGCAGTGTGTTTGGTAATCGGGAGCGTCTGCTGCCAAGCCAAAAGCGCGGCTATTACCGGGAATACACGGTGCCCACGCCGGGCGCGAGCAACCGTGGCGCCAGGCGACTTGTGTGCGGCGGGCCGCCCAAGACGCCAGACGCCTGCTTTTACACCGCCGATCATTATGCGAGCTTTCGCAGGATCGCACCCTAGGTCGAATGTTTATGTTAGTTGTTCAAGAAAGTGAAGGTGGAATGGCTATGCCACTTCGTCAAGACAAGGGGGCGCCAATCAGCCCCGCAGTAGAAACGCCATTGCGGGGGGTGCGCAGTAATATAGTGCAGTCGATTCGCGCCTTTAGGGTGCCGGAACTGCAAGACGCGGCTCAAACCCTGGGCCAGCATTTTCTCTACGCCAACTTGGCGAATGCCCAGACCAAACAGGAAGTGCTCGACCTGATTGGGCAGCAGTTCATGCTGTCGGCGCAAGTGGGCAAGAATTTTGATGCCCTCTACGACGGCATCACCGATCCGCTGCATAAGTCTGGGTTGCAGCCCGGCTTTATTGTGGTGCTTGAACATATACCGGCCCACGCCCGCTTTGACAAAGAAGCACGGGAGCAACTGCTCGATATCTTCAGAGACGCGTCGGATTTCTGGGGGGACCGAAAGATACCGTTCCGATGTTTCTATTCTTTTCTGTAGCCCGTTCTGCACAAACCAGCCAAGCAGAACGGGCGAACCAGGCAAAAGGTGATCTGACCAACATGTCCAGCGTCACGGGAATTGAACTCAGTACCGAAACCGGGGAAAAAATGCCGACCGACAAGTTGTTGGATGTCTCGGCCCAGGCGCTGCGCATGAGCAGCCCCTTCAACTCAGCTTACTGGCTGACCGCAGCCTGAGTTCGGCTGCCCTGTGCTCAACCCAGCAGGCCCACCCCGGTGGGCCTTTTTTTCGGGCTATCGGCGCGGCTATGTTGGCTCGGTTTGGCCCTGAATCTGCCTGGCCAAGGCCAGGTAAGCCGGTACCGACACCTCTTCGGCGCGGCGCTGCAGGTCAAATTCACCACCGAAGGCCCGGGCCTCCAGCCATCGGCCCAGGGTGTGGCGCAACAGTTTGCGGCGCTGACTGAATGCCACCTGAACCAATTCACTCAACACAGTGACCTGCAGGTGCAGGGGTGCGCTGAGGGGCACCATGCGCACAAAGGCGCTGTCGACTCGGGGCGGCGGTGCAAAAGACTGTGGCGGCACCATCAGGATATTCTCCATGGCATAGCGCCATTGCAACATCACGCTCAGGCGACCATAGGCTGCACTAGACGGTCGCGCCACCATGCGCTCGACCACCTCTTTTTGCAACATGAAGTGCTGGTCTTCGATGTGCGGGGCATGGTCCAGCAAATGGAACAAAATAGGTGTTGAGATGTTGTAAGGCAGGTTGCCAACCACCCTGAGCTTGCGCGCTGGCTGACCCGTGGCGAGGCTGGAGAAATCGACCTTGAGCACGTCTGACTCGATCACGGTGAGTTGCGGGCGCAGCCGCAGACGCGCCGCCAGGTCGCGGTCGAGTTCGATCACGCTGAGGTGGCCCAGACGCTCCACCAGTGGCTGTGTCAGGGCGCCCAGACCGGGGCCTATTTCAACCATGGGTTGTCCGGACCGAGGAGCAATCGCAGCAAGAATGGCATCGATGATGCCTGCATCGGTCAGGAAATGCTGGCCAAAACGCTTTCGCGCAATATGTTTCATGGGCTCAGCCGGCCTGGCGCGGCACAGGCGCTGTGGCCGGCCGAGGCGCACGCGCTCTACTGCGGCAATTCACGCAGTTCCACGTAGGCGCGGGCCCGCAAATCTTGGGCCCACAGCGGAAAGGCTTCTTCGAGTTTTTTCTCCCGCAAAATAGCGCGCACCGCATCGCGCTGCTCGCGCAGGCTGGTCTCGACACGGCGCCGCTCCAGCACCTCGATCAGGTGGACTCCAAACCTTGACACCAAAGGCTCGCTGACCTGGCCCAGCGCCAGTTGGTTCATCACCTGCTCAAACTCGGGCACAAACATGCCTGGGCTGGCCCAGCCCAGGTCGCCGCCCTGGGCTGCGCTGCTGTCTTGCGAGTGCTCCCGCGCCAACACCGCAAAAAAGGCCTGCCCGCCCAGCAAGCGCTGCCGCAAACCGGTCAGCTGCTCGCGCGCCTGCGCCTCGCTGAGCTGCGGGCCCGGGCGCAGCAGAATATGGCGGGCCCGGCTTTGGGTGACGGCCGCAGGCGGCATGCCAGGCAGTTGCAGCTCGATCAACTTAAGTATGTGAAAACCTGCCCCGGAACGCAGCAGTGCGCTGATCCCGCCTACAGCCAGGCCCTGACTTGCCTCGACAAACAGCGTGGGGTAGCGGGCTGCGGCACGCAAACCCATTTGTCCGCCGTTGCCGCGGTCTGCGGCATCCGAGCGTTCACGGGCCAGTGCGGCAAAGTCCTCGCCGGCCCGAGCGCGCCGCAAAGTCTCCTGCGCCCGGGCTTGCAAGCTGTCGATCTGCTCGGGGCTCGCATCATCGGGCACGGCCACCAGGATTTGCGCCAGGTTGATCTGCCGGCTTTGCGGGTCCTGGTTCGCCTGCGCCTCGCGCAGGTATTGGTCTATGTCGAGCTCTGAGACCCTGGCGCGCGGCTCAAGATCGCGCTCGCGCAAGCGGGTCAGGGCGATTTGGTCACGCAAATTAGCCCTGAACTGCGCAAGCGGCATGCCTTCGGCTTTAAGTCGGCTGCGCAGCTCGGCCAAGTCAAACTGGTTCTGGCGGGCAATATTCTGTTCGGCCAGATCTACCGCGGCATCATCCACCCGAATACCAGTCTCACGCGCCACCTGCAACTGCAGGCGGTCGCTGATCAGGCCGTCGAGCACCTCACGGGTGAGCGCGGCCGGCTCCGGCTGGGGGCGGCGCTGCTGCGCAATTTGCTGCTTCGCCCGCTGCAACTCCAAGCGCAATTCATTAAAAGTAATGGGTTCGGTGTTGACAACCGCCACTATGAAATCAGCCTGTTGCTGTTGGCACTGTGCCGGCTGGCACAGGCTGATTGACAGCGCAAGGCTGATTGTCGTGAGGCGTAACATCTGCATGGCTGAATGATAGTTGTTGGAGCAGCGGGGTAGCAGGCTATTCCCGCAGCAATTGGTAGCCCGGAATATTGGTTTTGAGGACCTGAAGCGGGTTGGTCCCCAGCCGGGTGAACCCGACAAACTCGAGCTGGAACATGATGCGTTCATTGGCCGAGGTGCTGCTGGTCTGGATCCGCTCCAGCGCCAGGCGTCCCAGCCAGCAGCAGGCGTCGTACTCCAGCCCGAGCACGGTTGTCACCAGGCGGTTTTCGTTCAGGCTGTAATTGAGCCTGCCCACGCCGTACCAGCGCCCGCCGCCTTGGCCACGGCCGGGTCCGAGGTCCTCGCCACGGTCGCCCCATAGGTCATTGACCGGCCACTGCCAGCCCACATCAAATTGCTCGTTGATGTCGCGCTGGTAACGGTAGGCGGCGCTGATGACGCGGTACAGGCCGGAGTTGTAACGCACGCCGGCCGTGCCCCGAACCGCCAGCTCGGTTTTTGCATTGAACTGAAGCGCAGTGTCAAAAGTCCAGCGCGGGTCCCAGGTGACGGTGGTACCCAGCAACAAGTCGCTCAGCCGGTCCGACACCGCAGTACCACCGGGCAGAGTCACCTTTTGGTCCTCAAAACGTTGCCGCTGGGCAAGGCCAAAGCGCATGAATTCTGCACCGCTGGCCGGATCAAGCAGGCGGCTCGTCACGCCCAGTGTGAGCAGATGACTGTCGGAGATGCGGTCATTGCCGACGAAAGCATTTTCGGCAAAGATGGTGGCAAAGCTGAAGTCGTTGGCGCCGGAGTCGTAGTTGGGCAATTGACTCTGGTCGCGGTAGGGCGTATTGACATAAAAAGCCCGCGGCTCCAGGGTTTGGCGCAGCCCGCGCCCCCACAGCTGGGTGTCCCGCTCAAACACCAGGCCACTGTCAATGCTCAGGCTTGGCACCAGGCGGCTGGCACTGGCAGCGCCGCCTGCCAACATGGCATCGAACTGGTAGCCGGTGCCATGCAGCTGAAACTTGGGGATGACAAAACCACCCGGCAGCAGCCAGGGCCTTGACAGTTGCACAGCCGCAAAACCCCGGTATGCATTGGGCTGGAGGGTGAGCCGCTGGTCGGCATCAAAGCGGGTGTAATCGGCCTCCAGCGAAATATCGAAACCCCGCACATCACCGCGCAGATAACGCGTGGCCAGTTGCGGCAGCCGGTTGTAAGGCGGGACGATGGGTGAACTCACATCTTGCAGGGTCTGCCACTGCAGCGTGCGCAGGCTGTTGGAGAAGCCGCTTTGCGACCAGCTCAGTGTGGCGTCGTTGGCCAGCAGGCGCTGGGTCAAAGAGACATTGGAGCGCGTGAAGTCGCGCCAATAGTTGTCATCACTCACCCGGTTCAAGCTCAGGTTGAGGGCCATGGCATCACCGCCCCAGGGGCGTGGCAAACTGCCCCGGTGGCTGCCCGTGAAGCCCCAGCGGGTCATGCTTCGCAGGGGGTCATCTGGCAACACCTCGAGCCGCAACTGGCCAGCATAATCCTGTTCTAAATAACGAAACTCACTGCCAAGGTTGGCGCCGCGCTTGCTCATTAAGGTGGTAGTCAGCGTCGCGTCGCGGTTGGGCGCGATGTTCCAGTAATAGGGCAGCATCAACTCGATGCCGTTGACATTGTCCAGGCCCGGGGTTGGCGGCAGGAGGCCGGATTTTCGGCGCTCGGTCAGCGGAAAACTCAGGTAGGGAACCGGCAGCAAGGGCAGTTGCATGAAGCTCAGCACTGCGCCCTCAGCGGTGCCCGTCTCTTCCTCGTTGTCAATCCGGATGGTGGCCGCGCGCATGATCCAGTCGGGCAGCCAACCCGGGCCCGGTTGGCGCGCGCAGGTGGTCAGGCTGGCCTCGCGGATGACGGTTCGGTTCTCGCCCAAAAAGTCTATTCTTTGCGCCTCGCCGTGCGAATCGTTGACCGAGAAGGAATACCGGGGCTGGGTGAAAAAGCCCTCAAAGGATCCAAGCTTGAGTTCGAGCAAGGGCCCCTCGTACACATTACCGCCCCGGCTGATATACACATTTCCAATGGCCCTGGCCTGGTCGTCGGGCTGGTAATACTCCAGCCGATCGGCCCGAATCAGCGTGTCGCCACGGCTGAGTTGCGCGTCGCCCTCAATGACGGTGTCGAGATCGGGTCGCCCAGACAGGCGTTGACCGGTCACGATGACCGGCTGGGGACCCTTTGGTTTGACCGCCACCGCCACCGCTCCCGCTGCGGCCAGGGGCGTGGCGCGCGGCTTGCTGGTTTGCGCATTGGCCTGCTCTACTTGGTTGGCAAGCAGCAATACCAAGCAACAGCACTGGCCAGTACGCCAGGCTTTGCGCTTGATTTCGTGCAGCAGGGCGGGCATCGGCAGCGTGGGGACAAATCGGGTGGTGGGGGGCCGCAGCGGCAGCGCTGAGCGACCGGGTTTGTAGAATGAATTATCCATGAGCCTCAACAGCACACCCGAGCCGGCAGGAAGCACCACGCCGTTATGGTCTGACCCACTGCGCGAAGCGGCATTCGGCCAATGGCTGGCATCTTTGGCCGCGGCCCAAGGCTTGCACACCCGCTCGCTTCGTATCGCCTCGGCCGACGCAAGTTTCCGGCGCTACCTGCGCATTGACAGCATGGCCGGCAGTCGCATCATCATGGACGCCCCGCCGGACAAAGAAGATTGCCGCCCTTTTGTCAAAGTGGCGCAGCTGATGCACGAAGCCGGTCTGCTGGCGCCGCAAGTGCTGGCCTGGGACGAGCCCAACGGCTTCATGCTGCTGAGCGACCTGGGCACCCAGACCATGATGCAGGCCATCGACCCGGCCCAGCCGCAGGCCAACCTGGGCCTGTACGTGCAGGCGGTGGAGGCGCTGGTGGCCTGGCAAACTGCCTCAAAACCCGATGTGCTGCCGCCTTACGACCAGGCCCCGCTGACCCGGGAGCTGGCGCTGTTTCCCGAGTGGTACCTGAACCGGCACCGCAGCGTCACCCTCGACGCGGCGCAGCACCGCACGCTGGAGACCGCCTTTGCCACCATCATGGCGCAGAACCTGAGCGCGCCGCGCGTGTACGTACACCGCGACTTCATGCCGCGCAACCTGATGGTGGCGGGCGACCGGCTGGGCCTGCTGGATTTTCAGGACGCGGTCTACGGCCCGATCACCTACGACGTGGCAAGCCTGATGCGCGACGCCTTTCTGAGCTGGGACGAAGACTTTTGCCTGGACGTCACGGTGCGCTACTGGGAGCGGGCACGCCAGGCCGGGCTGCCGGTGGGCCACGATTTTGGCGAGTTTTACCGCGGTGTGGAGTGGATGGGCCTGCAGCGCCACCTCAAGGTGGCCGGCATTTTTGCCCGGCTGACGCTGCGCGACGGCAAGCCGCAGTACCTGGCCGACACGCCGCGTTTCATCGGCTACATCCGCGCTACCTGCAGCCGCTACCGCGAGCTCAAACCGCTGCTGCGGCTGCTCGATCAGATCGAAGGTGTGGCGGCGGCCGGCGGCTATGCCTTTGGCCGGGTATGAGTCAGTGATGAGTCAAATCAAGCCTTAGGCCATGCCCCGTTTTTATTGCCAAGCACCGCTGCAGCCCGATGCGCTGCTGGCCCTGCCCGCGCAGGCGGCGCGCCATGTGCAGGTGCTGCGGCTGCAACCGGGCCAGACCCTGACCCTGTTCAATGGTGCGGGCGGCGAGTTTGAGGCCACCGTCACCCGCATGAGCCGCAGCGAGGTGCAGGTCTGCATAGGCGCCCACCAGCCCCTGGACCGTGCGGCGCAGCGCCCAGTGACACTTGCCGTGGGCATGCCGGCCAATGAGCGCATGGACTGGCTGGTGGAAAAAGCCACCGAGCTGGGCGCGGCTGCCCTGCAGCCGCTGATGACCGAACGCAGTGTGCTGCGCCTGAGTGGCGAGCGCGCCGAGAAAAAAGTGGCGCACTGGCACAGCGTGGCGGTGGCCGCCAGCGAGCAGTGCGGCGGCAACCGGGTGCCGCAGCTGCTGCCGGTCAGCACGCTGGCCGCCTGGCTGGCCCAGTTGCCGGCAGCGGGCGGTGGCGCCAGGCTGCTGCTGTCCTTGCAGCCGCCTTGTCAGGCGCTGCGCGAGGCGGCAGCGCAGTGGGGCCCAGACCTGCCGATCACCCTGCTGTCTGGCCCCGAAGGCGGCCTGAGCCAGGCCGAAGAAGCCACCGCGCTGGCCAGCGGCTTTGTCGCCGTCAGCCTGGGCCAGCGAACCCTGCGCGCTGAAACCGCAGCGCTGGCGGCTTTGGCCGCACTGCTGCTATGAAGCCGGGCGGGCCAGCAATACCGTCGGGCACGCCACCCCCCAAGTTTGTCAATCTCGAGGCCAATCCCCACCATGCCCCAGTTTTTTCAGTCAATCGAGTTCAATAATCCGTCCGCCGAGGTACCCAGCCTGGGCAAGGCGGCATTGAGCCCCTGTGCCCTGCGCATTAACCGCCAGAACCCGGTCCCGATGCTCAATCGCGGCAAGTCCTCATGAGCCGGCCGCTCTGGTTGCTGGCCCTG
The DNA here is from genome assembly GCA_009693325.1 of Rhodoferax sp. Classification (GTDB taxonomy): domain Bacteria; phylum Pseudomonadota; class Gammaproteobacteria; order Burkholderiales; family Burkholderiaceae_C; genus Rhodoferax. The sequence goes on along the minus strand of SHXM01000008.1, from coordinate 11,516 downwards.
TGCCAGGGCCTGTTCCTAACCAACAACGTGGTCTTCATCGCCATCAACGGCCTGGTCGGCCTGAGCCTGGCGCCGATGGGCTGGATGGCCACGCTGCCGGTGATGGGCTACGTGGTGGGCGGCGCCCTGTCCACCAGCGTGGTGGCGGCCACGCAGAGTCGCTTCGGGCGCAAGCGCTCGTTCCAACTCGGCCTGCTGGTAGCGCTGGCATCTAGCCTGCTGTGCGCCTGGGCGGTGTTTGACAAAAACTTCTGGCTACTGTGCGCCGCCACCGTGGTGGCTGGTTACTACAGTGCCAATGGCAACCTGTACCGGTTTGCCGCCGCCGAGCTGGCGCCGCCAGCCTGGCGCGAAAAAGCGGTCTCGCTGGTGATGGCCGGCGGCTTGATGGGCGCGGTGGTGGGGCCCAACCTGGCCAACCACACCCGCACCCTGCTGGGCGTGCCTTTTGCCGGCGCCTACCTGGCCTTGGCCGGCGTGGCGCTACTGTCAATGCTGGTGATGTCGCTGATCAACTTTCCGCCGGCACCGGTCAAAAAAGCTGGTGCGGGTGGTCGACCCCTGCGCGTCATCATGCGCCAACCGGTGTTCATGGTGGCCGCGGCTGCCGGGGCGCTGGGCTATGGCGTGATGAACCTGCTGATGGCCGCCACCCCGCTGGCCATGCAGCAGTGCGGCCTGCCCTTTGCCGACACTGCTGTGGTGTTGGAGTGGCATGTGATCGGTATGTTTGCCCCCGGCTTTTTCACCGGCCACCTGATCAAACGCTTTGGCACGCTGCCCATCATGGGGGTTGGCGTGCTGCTGATGGCCCTGTGCATCGCCGTAGCCCTGACCGGGGTGGATCTGCACCAGTTCGTGGCGGCGCTGCTCCTGCTGGGCGTGGGCTGGAACTTCCTGTTCACCGGCAGCACCACGCTGTCTATGCAAACCTACGCCCCCGAAGAAAAAGACCAGGCACAGGGCGCGCTGAACTTCTTTGTCTTTGCCGTCATGGCAATGAGCTCGTTTGGCTCGGGCCTGCTCGTCACTACCCAAGGGTGGGCGCTGCTCAACCTGGGCTCCCTGCTGCCCGTGACACTGATTGGCGCCGGCCTGCTGTGGCTGGCGCGCCACCAACGGCGGACGGCCTTGCTGGCACAGTCGGCCTGAACACCAACGGCCCGGGCTGACACCGCATGAGCGCCTTGCCGCCGCCACTGCGCGACCCGGCGCCGATGCTGGCGCAGGCGCTGCGCGACTGGGGCGGCCAGCAGGACCTGTGGGTGTTTGGCTATGCATCGCTGATCTGGCGGCCAGAGTTTGAGGCAGTCGAGCAGCGGCTAGCGAGACTGCACGGCTACCACCGGGCGCTGAAGATGTGGAGCCGGGTCAACCGCGGCACACCCGATTGCCCGGGCCTGGTGTTTGCACTGCTGAGTGGCGGCAGCTGCCAGGGCATGGCCTTTCGCATCCCCCAGGCGCAGGGCGAGCAGGCGCTGCGCCAGCTGTGGCCCCGTGAAATGATCACCGGCGTCTACGACCCGAAATGGTTGCAATGTCAGACCAATGGCGGGGTGGTGCGGGCGCTGGCCTTTACCCTGCCACGCCACAGCCCCAATTACACGGGTGAACTGCCAGCCAGGCGTTACCAGCAGATTTTTGCCCAGGCCATCGGCCGCTATGGCAGCACGCTGGACTACGCGCGCCAGACCCACGAGCACCTGTTGCGGCTGGGCATCCGGGACTCGGCGCTGGCCCGGCTGCTGCGGCTGGCTGAAGGCTGAGCGAGCCACGGGTGTCGCCGGCAGCTGCGCCGGGATGGCCGTGCTGCCATGACCGCCTCACGACCGCGGCTTGACATTCTCCGGGTCATAGAGCGACTTGTAACCCACCGCCGCGACCTGAACCGGATAGACATCCCCGAAGTACTGGATCTGCAACTCGCGCCCAATCTGGCAGTAGTCATGCGGCAGCCAGGCCAGGGCAATGTTCTTGCCGAGCGTCGGGCCGAAGGCGATGCTGGTAGTAAACGAGCGCCGGCCTTGCGCGTCGATCAGGGTAGCGCCGGTGTCGGGGTCCATCACCGGCAGGTTGCCCAAGGGATAACGCGCCACACCATTGCTGTCGATGTTGCTGGTCATGACCAGGGTACAGAGCGTGGCAGGCTGATGGTCACGTTCCCGGAACTTCAGGTGCGCCTCTTTGCCATGGAAATCGGCCGCCTTCACCTTGGGCCGGGCCAGGTCGCATTCGAACAGGTTGTACTCGGTCAGCAGGTCGGCGTTCTGAAGGCGCAGGCTCTTTTCCATGCGCCGGCTGTTGGCGTAGGTCTCCACGCCCACCGGAGTGACCCCCTGCGCGTGCAATGCGTCCCACAAGGCCAGTCCGTCTTCGTACTTGAAGTGCAGTTCCCAGCCTTGTTCACCCACATACGAGATGCGGAAGGCCAGCACCGGCACGCCTGCGATCTTCAGGTTGCGCAGTGCCGCAAACGGGAAGTTCTCGTGCGTCCAGGCCGCAGGTTCGTCGGCGATTTTTTGGATCGTGGCGCGCGCGTTGGGGCCCCACACGCCCAGACAGCCGTAGTGCGTGGTGGTGTCCGTCACCTCGACCTTGGCACCCCTGTCCTGCGCCATGCGGCGGATCCAGGTCAGGTCGCGGTGGCCGGCATCGGCCCCGTCAACCACGCGGTAGTGGTCCTGCCCCAGGCGCAGGACGGTGAGGTCAGCCCGCACACCACCTTTGGCGTCCAGGAAGTGGGTGTAGACACCCTTGCCCACCGGCGTGTCACCACCGACCTTGGCCACACAGATGTATTCCAGCAGGTCGGCCGCATCAGGGCCTTCCACATCGATCTCCGCAAAGTGCGAGACATTGACCATGCCTACGTCTTCCGCCATCTTGAGATGTTCGGCATTCGACACGCGCCAGAAGTGGCGGTTGTCCCACTCGTTGGCACGCACTGGCACCTTGTCGCCGTAGACCGCGAGCAGATGCTCGTTGCTGGCATAACCATGGGCGCGCTCCCAGCCGGACAGTTCCATAAAGTAGGCGCCGAGTGCCTTTTCGCGCTCGTAGAACGGGCTCTTGAAAATACCCCGCCCGGCGCTGTAGGGCTCGCGGTTGTGCACCGGCGGGTTGTAGATCTTGAAGGCGCCCTCGTAACAGCGGTCGTGGATGTACTTCTCGTCTTGCTGGAACGGGTAGGTGCGGGCCACGTCGATGCGGGCATGGTCGATGTGGGTGGTGCCGTCGGTCATCCAGTCAGCCAACAGCTTGCCTACGCCGGGGGCGTCTTTCACCCACACGGCCTCGGCGTACCAGAGGCCACGCACCTTGGACGACTCACCGATCGAGGGGTTGCCGTCGGTGGTGACCTGCAACAGGCCGTTGAAGGAGTACTTCTCGTCGTACCCCAGTTCCGCCAGGATGGGCGTGAGTTCGATCGCCCGCTCCAAGGGCGCCATGATCTGCTCCAGCTCCAGGTCACGCTGCGACGGCGAGAGCCGGGCCTGCTCTTTTTCAAGCAAATCGCGCGGATGACACATGCGCGGGTTTTTCTCTTCGTAATAGCCCCACTCGATCTGGCCGCCTTCGGGCGTCTTGGGGTCCCCGGTGTCGCGCAGGTAGGCCGAGTTGCCCTGGTCACGCAGCAGCGGGTAGCCAATGTCCTTGCCGGTACCCGCGAATTCCAGGTAGGGTTTGAAAAAGGTGAGGGGGTGGTCCACCGGCATGATCGGTAGGTCTTCACCCGCCATCCCGGCAATCAGGCGCCCCCACAGGCCGGCGCAGACCACCACGTGGTCGGCAGCGATATAGCCCTTGGTGGTCTCCACGCCCTGGATGCGGCCGTTCTCGATACGCAGGCCGGTACACGCCGTGTTGGCAAACGACATCAGCTTACCCGAGGCCACTGCGGCGTCTACCAGCTCGCCCGCCACCATCTGCGAGCGCGGCTTGACCAGGCCGGCGTCCGGATCCCAGAGGGCGCCCTGGATCATGCTTTCTTCGAGCAGTGGAAACCGCGCCTTGGCCTGGGCCGGGGTGATCATCACCACCCGGTTGCCAAAGGCTTTGCCCGAGGCCACACGGCGCTGGAGCTCCTGCATGCGTTCGTCATCCCCCACACGGGCCACTTCCAGGCCGCCAATGCGCTCGTAGCGTCCCAGTTTGTCGTAAAAGTCGATGCTGTACTTGGTGGTGAAGATCGTCATCTGGTCGTGCATCGTGTTGAAGCAGAAGTCAGACGCGTGCGCCGTGGACCCGACATCGGTGGGGATGGCGGATTTGTCGATGCCGACAATGTTGTCCCAGCCACGTTCAATCAGGTGGTGCGCCACCGAGGCACCCACGATGCCCCCTTGACCAATGATGACAACCTTGGCTCGTTCAGGAAATTTGGCCATTTGCGCTTGCTCCTAGGAAAGTCGGTGGCGTGTACCGTATGTGCTGACATGCGCACACCCCCGCCGATCGTCGGCAGCCGCGCACAGTGTATTCAGGCCATGGTGAGTTGACGCTCCAATTGCGACTGCTGTTTTCAAAATAGCGCCGGGCTGCCGCGAAGGCATGGGCTGCTGCGGTTCGCCAAGCCGCGCCAGGTTGCCACCTGCGGACCGGACACGCTGTTCCCGTGCTTGAGCCAGGCCGGGTCAGATACGGCGTTTGCGCAAGGCTTTATGCAGCAAACCGGGCGTCCAGCCAAGCACGCAGCGCTGCCAGCACCTGGCTGCGGCCGGGCTCGGCCTCGTTGAAGATCTCGTGGTACAGGAGCTCGAAGCACTGGTTACTGAGTACCGCCGGCGGCGCAGCTGCGGCAAAAGCCCGGCTGCCGGCCGGGTTGACCAGCTTGTCGGCGCCGGCATAAAGCAGCAGGGTCGGCAATACCCAGCCCGGGGCTGCCGCCCGCACCGCAGCGCTGTCATCGGCAATGAAGCGCGCCAGACGCGCCGCAATGCGGTCGTGCACCAGTGGGTCGCTCTGGTAGGCCGCGACCACCGCCGGGTCATGCGAGATCAGTCGAGCATCCAAGCCGTTGCCCACGCGCAGGTTGGGCAGCAGGGATGGCAATACCGCCACCAGCAGCTTTTGCACGGGGTTCAAACCCGGGTCAAGCGCCGGCGACGACAGCACCAGAGCCTCTACCGGCCGCCGCTGCAGAGCGACAAAGCGCGCCGCCACCAGGCCGCCCATGCTGTGGCCCAGCAGCAGCAGGGGGTGACCAGCAGCCACGGTGGCACGGGTATGGTCTACCACCAGCGCCAGGTCGTCCAGCAATCTGGTGGCTGTAGGCAGGCCACCGCGCGGGCCTTCTGATGCGCCGTGGCCGTATTGGTCATAGGACCGGACCGCATAGCCCCAGCTGTTGAGGGCTTGGGCCAGCGCGGCGTAGCGGCCCATGTGCTCGCCCAGTCCATGCACGATCAGCACCGTGGCGTGCGCCATTTGCCCCGCCGGCAGCGGCCAATCGCACAGGGCCAGGCCCTGCAACTGCGAGCGCTGCCCGGCCAGCGCCGACATGGCGGCACTCATGGCATGCGGGCGATCACCTCGGCCACCGCTGCCGTGAGTTTTTTGGCGTAGGGCACTTGCAAAAACTCGTTAGGGCCGTGCGCGTTGCTCTTCGGGCCGAGCACACCGCAGACCATCATCTGCGCCTTGGGGAAGCCCTTGGACAGCATGCTCATCAGCGGTATGGTGCCACCCTGGCCGATGTAGCCGCAGGGCGCGCCAAAATGGGCCTGCGAGGCCGACTGCAGCGCCTGCTCGAACCAAGGCGTGATGGCCGGTGCGTTCCAGCCAGTGGCTGAACTCGCCGCCTCAAAGGTCACGCGGGCCTGGTAGGGCGCGTTGTCCTCCAGCAGCGCTTTGAGCTGCTGCACCGCGCTGGCTGCCTCCACCAAGGGCGGCAGGCGCAGGCTGAGCTTGAAGGCGGTATAGGGACGCAACACATTGCCGGCGTTTTTCAGCTCAGGGAAACCGTCGGCGCCGGTGACGCTGAGGGTGGGCGTCCAGGTGCGGTTGAGCAGGGCCTGCACCGGGTCGGTGGTGGTGGGCAGCATCGACTGCATCGAGCCACCACAGTCGTAGTGGGCCCAGGGGAAGCGTTTGTAGACCTCGTCGCCCAGGATGGCCGCAGTGGCCTGAGCCTGCGCCAGCCGGTCGGCCGGCACCTCGCAATGGAAGCTGCCGGGCAACAGCCGGCCGGTGGCACTGTCTTCAAGCCGGTCCAGCACCTGGCGCATGATGCGAAAGCTTGACGGCACCAGGCCGCTGGCATCGCCCGAATGAACGCCCTCAGTCAGCACCTCCACCTTCAGGGTGCCGGCGGCCATGCCGCGCAGGCTGGTGGTGAGCCAGAGCTGGTCGTAGTTGCCGGCGCCGGAATCGAGGCAGATCACCAGTGCCACATCGCCCAGGCGCAGGCGCAGGATGTCGATGTAGGGCAGCAGGTCGGGCGAGCCACTTTCCTCGCAGGTCTCGATCAGGCCGACGATGCGCGGGTGCGCCACCTGCTGGCTTTTCAGGGCCTGGATCGCGGCAATGCTGGCGTAGGCCGCATAACCGTCGTCGGCGCTGCCCCGGCCGTACAGCTTGCCGTCCTCGTACTTGGGCGTCCAGGGCCCGAGGTCATTGCGCCAGCCAGAAAACTCGGGCTGCTTGTCCAGGTGGCCATACATGAGCACAGTTTGCTGGCTGACCGCAGCCGGCCCACCAGCGGCACCACTGCTGGCCGCCACCTCAAAAAACATCAAGGGCGTGCGCCCGTCCATTCGGATGATCTCCAGGGTCAGGCCTTCGACCTTTTGCGCCTCAACCCAGGCAGCCGTGTTGCGCATCACGGTGTCGAGGTAGCCGTGCTTGGCCCAGTCGGCATCAAACATCGGTGATTTGGCTGGGATGCCAATGTAGTCGGTCAGCTGCGGCACGATCTGCTCGTCCCAGGCGCGGCTAACCTGGGTCAGGGCCTGTGCGGCGTTCAGGGCGGATGGCGGGACTCTGGCATTCATGGCTAATTTATCTCCTTCACAAACATCCGGCGGGGCGTCAGCGCCGGGGTCAGACCGGGCGCCAGCCCAGGCCAGCCGTGGTGCCACCGGGCACGGCGCCCAGGCGTGGCCGGTATTCGCAACCGACCCAACCCGCATAACCCAGTTCATCGAGCAGGGCAAACAGATGGGGGTAGTGCAACTCGCCGCTGCCGGGCTCCTGGCGCAGGGGCACACTGGCAATCTGAATATGCCCGACCCGTCCCGTGGGCAGATATTGGCGCAGCTTCATGCTGACATCGCCCTCAACAATTTGGCAGTGGTAGAGGTCCATTTGTACCAACACATTGGGCGCGCCAATGGCCTGCAGCAACTCATGCGCATGGTCCTGCCGGTTTAAAAAATAAGCCGGTATGTCGCGTTGGTTGATCGGCTCGATCATCAGGTCCAGCCCCTTTGAGGCCGCCCTGTCTGCGGCCCAGCGCAAGTTGCTGACATAGCTGGGCTGGCAGGCCTCACGGGCTTGCCCCGCTGGCAGCAGGCCAGCCATTACATGAACCCGCGGGCATCCCAGCGCGAGCGCATAGTCCAGGGCGCGCACGATGCCGCTTTGGAACTCGGCTTGGCGGTCGGGCAGGCAGGCCAGGCCCCGCTCGCCGGCGCCCCAGTCTCCCGGCGGGGCATTAAAAAGCACCTGCTGCAAGCCATGGGCGCTCAGGCGGTCGCTGATTTCTCGTGGCTCATGCTCATAGGGGAACAGGTACTCAACCGCCTTGAAGCCATCCTGCGCAGCGGCCGCAAAGCGCTCTAAAAAAGGCAGCTCAAGGTATAAAAAAGACAGGTTGGCTGCAAACTTTGGCATGATTTCATTGTGCCAGCAGACTGGCCCGGTACTGTGTGATGCGCTGCTGCAAGCCGGGAACCGCGGCCGAGCGCACCAGGGCCGCCAAATCGGCATCGCGCAGATCAGAGCGGCTGGCCGTGCGCACCGCGCGCCCGGTATCGCCGCTGGTGCGCAGCAGCGCCAGCGCCAGGGTGTCTGTGATTCGGCTGGCCAGCCCGAGCGCCAAGGCCTGGGTCGCATCAAGCTCGCCGCCCTCCAGCACCAGGGCGCGCGCAGCATCAGCGCCAATGCGCTCTGCCAGGCGCCGGGTTCCCAGCACCAGGCCAAACTGCGCGCCGGGAAAACGCAGTGTGGTGTCCGAGCCCACCAGTCGCTGCTCGCAGGCCACCAGCAGGTCGGCACCGGCTCCCCAGGTGCGGCCTTTGGCCTGCGCCACGGTACGAATCGGTGCATGCCAAAGCATGGCCAACAGGGTTTCGATACGCACCAGGCGCAGCAGCAGGTCAGCGTCCGACAAAGTGGCGAGATCCGACAAATCAAGCCCGGTGCAAAAATGCCGGCCCTCGCCCTGCAGCACCAGGGTGTGCACAGCGGCGTTGGCAAAGGCCTCGCTGGCCGCGCTGATCAAACCCTCGACCAGCATGGGCACGAGCGCATTGCCACGCTCTGGCCGCTGCAGCCTGAGCAGGGTCACACCAGCCTGGTGGTCAATGGTCAGCATGCAGCCCGCACCGCTGCCGAGCGGTCCCACAGGTTGGGCAGCAGGGTGCTGTCATAGCCCGATACAAAAGCCATTGCTTGGCCCGCCGGGTCGAGCCGGCGGCGCAACACCGCGCCGATGTTGGCGCCGTACACATGGATGCTGATGGTCTGCGCTTGGCCTGCTGCATGGCTGACCCGATGCCAGTCGCCCAGCGCTGGCGAGACTGCCTCAATGTCGCCGCGCTGCATCAGGTGCTGGCCACCGGTGGCCACCGGCTGACCCGAGCGTATCTCGAATTCTTCGCAGCGCTCCGCCCCGCGCAAGATGCCTACCAGGCCCCACACCGTGTGGTTGTGCACTGGCGTGCCGTGCCCAGGGCCCCACACGAAGCTTGCCACCGAAAAACGCTCCCACGGGTCGCAGTGCAGCAGGTACTGGGCGTAGCGGTCCGGGCGCCCTGCTGAAAACGCCTCGGGCAGCCAGTCGTCAAGCGCAATCAAACGCGCCAGCAAGACCCGGCTCTCGGCCAGCAGCCGCGCTTCTTCTTGGGTGGTATCCACCAAGGCTGTCATCGCGACCACAAAGTCGCGCAGCGGCGCTATGGCATCAAGCATCCCGGCCTCGGGCTGCGTCATGGCATCAGGCCGGCGTGCCGGGCATCGGCCAGCGCCATATTGAGGGCCAGGGTGAGTTTGTCAAACAACTCGTCAATCTGAGCGCTGTTGATGATCAACGGCGGGCACAGGGCCATGGTGTCGCGCAGCGGCCGGTAGATCACACCGACCTCCAAACCGGCGCTGAGCACCCGCGCCACAATGCCGCTGGCCGGGTCGAACAGCCGGCGGCTGGCCTTGTCCTGCACCAGCTCCATGGCACCGATCAAACCAATTCCCCGGGTGGCATGCACCATCGGGTGCTGGGTCATGGCCTGCAGGCGCTGTTGAAAATGCGGCGCGATCTGCTGCACATGGCGCACCAGATCTCGCTCCTCGTAGATCTTCAGGGTCTCGATCGCCACCGCTGCACACACCGGGTGCCCGGCATAGGTCACGCCATGAGAGAACAGGCCATTGCGGGTGCTGCCCTGTGTCAAGCCGGCATAAACCTTGGCACTTACCAGCGTGGCAGAAATCGGCAGGTAAGAGCTTGACAGCGCTTTGGCCAGCGACATCATGTCGGGCTGAATCTGGTAGGTGTCGCAGCCAAACCATTGCCCCGTGCGGCCAAAACCAGTGATCACCTCATCAGCCACCAGCAAAATATCATGCTCGCGCAACAGGGCCTGCACCTGGGCCCAGTAGCCGGGCGGTGGAATGATGACGCCACCCGCACCCTGCAGCGGCTCAGCAAAAAAAGCGGCGATGGTGTCAGCGCCTTCGCGCAAGATCAGCGCCTCGAGTTCGCTCACGATACGATTTGTGAAAGCTGCCTCGGTTTCCCCCGGCTGGGCATAGTGGTAAAAGCTGGGGCAGGCGGTGCGCAGCACACGTTCGCCGATGGGCAGGTCAAAGTCCGCATGGTTGCCGGGCAGCCCGGTCAGGCTGGCTGACATGACGGTCACCCCGTGGTAGCCGCGCTCGCGCGCGATCAGTTTCTTTTTGGTCGGCTTACCAATGGCGTTGAAGTAGTACCAGATCATCTTCACGGCCTGGTCGTTGGCCTCAGAGCCGGAGTTGGCAAACATCGCCTTCTCCATGCCCAGGTGCCGGGTTTTTTCAATCAGGCGGTGCGACAACTCAATGGAGGGCTCGTTGGCACGTCCCCCAAACAGCTGGTAGTAGGGCAGGCGGTTCATCTGCCGGGCGGCAGCCTCGGTCAGCCGCGGCTCAGAAAAACCCAGGGCGGTGCACCACAGGCCAGACATACCCTCCAAATAACGCCGGCCCTGGTCGTCTTCCACATAAACGCCATCGCCCCGGGTGATCACCAGCGGCCCGGTTTCTCGCTGCCGGGCCAGCGGTGTGTAGGGGTGAAACAGGGAGTCGACGTCCTGCTTGACATTGAGCTCATGGGTGCGCAGCATGGTTTTTATCCTTTCAACCCGAGACCATTCACATGAATTGGCATAAATTGTGCGCTTAGGTTTGGCCAACCCGCGCCAGCACCGACTCGGTGTGCTCGCCCAGCCCAGGTGGCCGGGTCTCGACCGCCACCACCGCGCCATCAAGCTTAACCGGGCAGCCCACGGTGCGGGTCTGCACGCCATTGGGCAGGGTCATGGGCTGCACCAGTTGCAGGTGCTGGGCCTGCGGGTCTTGTAGCGCCTCGGCATAGCCGTTGATCGGGGCGCAGGGAATGCCAGCCGGGCCAAAGCAGCCCAGCCAATGGGCGACCGACTGGCGAACAAACTGCTGCTCCAGCAACTGCTTCAGGGCCGCCTGGTTGGCCGCACGCAGGGCAGGGCTGGCAAAGCGGGGGTCGGCCAGCAGCGCGGTGGCCGGCGTCAGGGCACACACCTGTTGCCACAGCTTGTTGTTGCCAGCGGCCAGCGCAAACCAGCCGTCGGCGGCCTGGTAGGCCTGGTAGGGCGCATTGCGCGGGTGGGCCGAGCCGAGTGGCTGGGGGTTCTTGCCGGTGCCGAAGTACTCGCTGGTCTGAAGGGCCGAGATCGCCAGCGTGGTGGCAAACATCGGGATGTCGAGCTGGCCACCCGGCCCGCCGCTGCGTACCCGCGCCAGCAGGGCCGCAATGCTGAAGGCGGCATACAAGCCGGCGGCAAAGTCGACCACCGGCACGCCGGCCTTGACCGGCGCACCACCGGGCTCGCCGGTGATGCTCATCACGCCGGCGCTGGCCTGGATGGTCAGGTCAAAGCCGCCTTCGCCGCCGCGCGGGCCGTCCTGGCCGTAGGCCGAGATCGAGCAGTAAATCAGCCCGGGTTGGCGCGGGCCGAACCAATCCCAACCCAGGCCGAGCCGGCTCATCGCGCCGGGCCGGTTGTTTTCCACCAGCACGTCGGCCTGCTGCACCAGGGCGCGCGCCAGGTCGCGCTGCGCTG
>SHXM01000115.1 GCA_009693325.1 Rhodoferax sp. | reverse complement strand
TGTCACGGTTGTGGACTTCAAACACCAGGCCACCGTCAACCCAATGGTAATTTTTTTCGATGTGTGAGTGGTTCCGGACCAGCGAGGCATGCACCGAATAGCTGCCCACCCCCAGGTTTGCGTCAAACAGCACCTCGAACTCGAGCCGCTCACCCCGTTTGACCCCGTGCAGAATCTGGTGCGTGTGGTAGGTGTTGGTGCCAAACATCATCTGGCCCAACCGGTCCTTGATGCCGCAGCCCAGCACCAGGCTGTCCAAGTCGGCGTGGACCGCGACGCTCAGGGTCAGCTTCACGGTTTGGCCCACAAATGCCACAGCCAGGGGCTCGCCCTGCACATCGGTGAGCCGGATCGCCTCAATGGTTGCATCCAGGGTGCCCGACACCGTCTTGACCTGCCCCTGCGGCAGCTGCGACTGGCGCAACTGTTGCCCCTGGTGCGCGGCCAGCATGGCGTTGTAATAGTCCATCACGGCTTCTGGCGCGCCCTCCATGGCCACCCGGCCATGCTCAAGCAACACCGCCCGATCGCAGATGGACTGAATGGCCTGCTTGTCGTGGCTGACGATCAGCAGCGTCGTGCCCTCCCGCTGGAATGCGCGAATCCGCTCAAAGCTCTTGTGCTGGAAATAGGCATCACCCACCGACAGCGCCTCATCCACAATCAGGACATCCGGGCGGCGTGCCGTTGCCACGCTGAAGGCCAGTCGCATCTGCATGCCGCTGCTGTACACCCGCACCGCCTGGTCCATGTAGTCGCCAATCTCGGCAAAAGCTTCGATCGACGGCATCAGCATGGCGATGTCGTCCAAGTCATAGCCCAGCAGCTGGCCCGCCATCACCACATTTTGCCGGCCGGTGAAGTCCGGGTGAAAACCGATACCAAGCTCCAGCAGGGCAGCCACCCGACCCGTGATGCGGATGCTGCCGGACGTAGGCTGTGTGGTACCGGTGATCATCTTCAGCAGCGTGCTCTTGCCCGCGCCGTTCAGACCGATCACCCCCACCGCCTCGCCCGGCCGCACGGTAAAGCTGATGTCCTGCAACACCCATTTTTGCTGGTGCCGGCTTTGGCGTCCAGGGCTCAGCCATTCCAGCAGGCGCGCCCAGCGTGTCGGGTACTGCTTAAAGGCCTTGCTGACATGGCTGACAACAATAGTCCCCATCAGAGCTCGTCCACCATGTCGCCCGAATGCTTGCGAAACAGCTGCATGCCCACCACACACAACACCAGCGCCAATACGCCGGGGTACACCAGGCTGCCCCATTCGGGCCAGTCGCCATTCATCAGGCTCACCTGAAAGCCTGTCACCAGGGCCGCCATCGGGTTCAGGACAAGCAGGTCTTGCGCCTGCGCCGGCAGTATGCTGGCCGGGTAAACGATGGGCGTCAACCAGAACCAAAATTGCAAGAAGATGCCGAAAAACTGCCCGACATCCCTAAAAAAAACATTCAGTACCCCCAGGGTGATGCCCAACCCAACCGCCAGACCCACCAGGATCAGCAGCAAGGGCACCACGGCCAGAAATGTCCATCCCGGGAAATTACCGGAAAAAATCAGGAACAAGGTGAACAGCCCGAAGATGATCGAAAAATTGATCAGCGCGCTTGCCACCAGCACTACTGGCAGGCACAGCCTGGGGAAGCTGACTTTCTTCAGCAGCCCGGCGTTTTCCAAAAATGTATTCTGGGCCCGGCTGGTGATTTCACTGAACAGACCCCAGGTCAGGATGCCGGCGCACAGGTAAATACTGTAAGCAAAGGCCTGGCCGTTACCGGGCAGACGGGTGTTCATCACCTGCGCGAAGATCAGTGTGTACACCACGATCATCGCCAGCGGATTCACCACCGCCCACGACGGCCCGAGCAGGGAGTTGCGGTACTTCACCTGAAACTCCCGCTTCACACTTTCCTTGATGAAGCCCCGATAGCCCCACAGCGCACGCAACATGCTCATGTGCTGGCCACCATCATGTCAGGCAGGGCACCGGGCAGGGCACCGTGCCCCGCGCGGAAAACCAGAACAAACCCTCGGCCACCAGATCCAGCACCCAACCGTCCAGCGGTGCACCGTCTGGCAAAGTGAAGGCCAGCGTCAAAATTGCAGCCTGTCCGGGCCGGATGGCTTCTGGCAAGGGCAACCGTTCCAGGCTCTCCATACCATCGGGCGCGCCGGGCGTGCCGCGCCGCAACGCAAGCCGCACATGCCCGGGCAACGACACGCGGCCCTCAAGCAGGGTCTGGCCAAGGTTTTGCAGGTGCACCACCAACTCCGCAGACCGGCTGGCCGGGTCGATACCGCCGTGCCGCAGCCGCAGCCTCAGCTCGGTCCGGGCTTCCGGATCAGCGCAGCCGGGCCATTGCTGGGTGTCCCGGTCCGGCCTGCGCGCGGTCAGGTGGTTTGCACTTGCCAGGGAGCTGCTGGCCAGATTTCGGGCGGGCTGCGCCAACTCTTCTGCAGTAAAAAAACCATTCACGCCTCCGTAGCGACGTATTTCCACAAAGCCGGCCGTCTCCAGCACCTCGTCCAGGTAGGCTTGCGTGAACGGATTCTCCAGCGTCCCAAAAGTGGCCATTTCGGCAATCAGTGCCTGCTCCATGGCCCGGGCGCCGGGCTGCCAAGCGCCCTCAACCACCCCGACGCAGCCGCCCGGCTTGAGAAAACGCAGGCACTTCTCCATCGCAAGGCGTTCATCCACGACATGGTGCAACACATCAAAAAACAAAACGCCGTCGAAACTCTCATCCTGAAACTTGACCTCCTCCAGCGTCGCCTGATGGAAGCGAACTTTGGGTGGCGCGGCATGGCGATAATGAAAAGCCAGGGAAGAGCACCGCTCCTCGGCGATGTCAATCAAATCAGCCGCCGGCTCCAGCGCGTCAACCGTAAAGCCCAGCATCAGCAAAATCTCGGTCACCCAGCCCGGCCCGCTGCCGATCTCCAGTACCCGGCCTCCGGCCGGCACCGCCATCACCTGCAAAATGTTGAGCAGGTCAAACATCAGCCGGAAATACTGCGGGTGCCCACTGTTCGGGTCATAGGGCTTCGAGTGCAGCCACAGCACATCACCCGCCTGCAGCTTGGTCACATATGTTTGCGCTGCTGCGATCGCACTTTGGTAGGCCATGGGGCTGGCGCTCAAAAAGCGTTGCGGCCTAGCCTGTTTTGTGTCGGCGGCAATCGGGTTGGTTTGGCCTGCCTGCGCAATCTGATCGGCTGAAGCCAGTCTAATCATGCTGGTTCAAAGTGGCATACCCGTGGCGTTTCACCAACTCCTCCCGCTCTGCGTTCTGCAAGTCTGCCGTCACCATTTCCTGCACTAATTCATAGAAGCTGATCTTGGGCGTCCAACCCAGCTTGAGCCTGGCCTTGCTGGCGTCGCCCAACAAAGTCTCAACTTCGGTTGGCCGGAAATAACGGGGGTCCACCGCCACAATGCACTTGCCCGCGGCATCGTAGCCTTTCGATTCCACACCCTCGCCGCGCCACTGCACGCTCATGCCAAGGGCCTCGGCCGAGGCTTTAACAAAATCGCGCACACTGTATTGCACGCCGGTGGCAATCACATAGTCTTCAGGCCTGTCTTGTTGCAGCATCAGCCACTGCATCTCCACGTAGTCCTTGGCATGGCCCCAGTCGCGCAGCGCGTCCAGGTTGCCCAGGTACAGGCATTCTTGTAACCCCAGCTTGATGCGTGCCATCGCCCGGGTGATCTTGCGGGTGACAAAAGTTTCACCGCGCACAGGCGACTCGTGGTTGAACAGAATGCCGTTGCACGCGTACATGCCATAGGCCTCACGGTAGTTCACAGTGATCCAGTAGGCATATAGCTTGGCCACTGCATAGGGGCTGCGCGGGTAAAACGGCGTGCTTTCCTTCTGCGGGATCTCCTGCACCAAGCCATACAGCTCCGAGGTGGAAGCCTGGTAAAAACGCGTCGCCTTCTCCAAGCCCAAGATCCGGATTGCTTCGAGCACGCGCAGGGCGCCCAGTGCATCAGAGTTGGCCGTGTATTCCGGCTCCTCGAACGACACCGCCACATGGCTTTGCGCCGCCAAATTGTAAATTTCGTTCGGTTGCACCTTTTGAATGATGCGTGTCAGGCTTGACGAATCCGTCATGTCGCCATAGTGCAGCGTCAGCGGCGGGCCGTTTTCGTGCACATCGTGCACCAAATGGTCGATCCGCGCGGTGTTAAACAAGGACGCTCGGCGCCGCATCCCATGCACCTCATACCCCTTGCCAAGCAGCATCTCGGCCAGATAAGCCCCATCCTGCCCTGTTACACCGGTGATCAAAGCCACTTTTTTGGTTGAATTCAAAATACTTATTCCATGAAAAAATCGTCGTACCACCCGACCGGTGAAGGCATCCACGGGCAGAAGCGAAAAATGCAAGTTTATTGCATCAGGCACAAGGGCCGATTGGCGCCATCTTGTCAGCGCTGGCGCCAAGGTAAAATTCTTGCTATCACGGGCTCCGGTAGCGCGAGGTAGGGTTCACAAGCCTGGCAGCCACAGGAACCCAAATAAAGATGATCGGAGGGAACGGATTGTTGGCCACCGCGTTTGCGCCCCGCACGGAAATTCAACCGCATGAGGCCAAGTATGGCACGGGTTTTGGGCGGTCAAGCGCCTTTGGCCTGTGCAGTTTGAGCGGCTGCTGCCGCAGCTAATTACGAGAGGGTCTGCTCAAGTCGGTTTTGGGCAGTGACAGGCGCAGCCGCTACCTGCGGCGCGCCTCAAGCGCCGCTGCAGCCACTCACCAATTGATACGCTGATCGACCTCGTAATCCGGTGCGGGTTGCGCTAGCACGTCCCAATCCGTCCCGATTTGACTGTCCTCGTCAGCCTGCGCGTCGCAGTCCTCCCACAGCGGCGGCCCACGTGCCGGGGCGATGCGGGGTGGCTCTGGTTCCATCCCGATGTGTTCGAGTATTTGCCGTATATCGGCACTGTGCGTGATAAACGCAATCAGGCGCATCTGCCCACCGCACAGCGGGCACAGCAGCGGGAAAACTTCATAGATGCGGGCGATCAGCACCGCCCACAGGTAGTGCGCCGATGAACGTTTGGGTGGTGAGGGCTCGGACGGGGGTGGGATCGCATTGCCCAACAGCGCCACGCCATGCGCGCCCTCGCCCGTGGTGGCTGGCTCGGTCCGCACCACGACCTGCTTGGCCGGTGCAGCCAGCGCTGTGTTGTTTGGCGCAGCGGTACACCAGGGCGCCTCCCTCCTTGCGAAGACGTGCACAAGCAAAGGGTGGGCGCGCGCAGTAGCGCAGCAGCCGCTCCAGGGCGGCGCGGTCATGCCCCTCAATGCGCACACCCGCGTCCACCGAGAAGCCGCTGTGCTGGCGGGCCAGCATGTCTTTGGCATCACAACTCTCCAACAGGCCTCGCCTGTTGACGCCGAAGTCAAATTGACCCAGTCTGCCGAGTTCCTGTGACCCAGCACGATGACCTTGAACCCATTGCTGGTCGCGGGCTAGCAGCCACCAATGGTGGGTCCGTCAATAGTCGGCGCCCAAGTCAAATCTGCATCGGCGCCTACACAAGGTCATTGATGTTCAGAAATCGGATGTATTCACAAGTCACGCACAGCCTAGGTGACTTGCTGTTGTAGATATGGCAAGTCCCTTTCAATTGTTTTCCAAACCACGTTCACATCAACCTTGTAGTAGCCATGCGCCAAGAGATTACGCATATCGTGGGCAAATGCAAGTGGCAACTCTGGATGAGCAGAAACAAGTTCAGGTGCTACGCGTTCGACGTTTTTGCTGGCTTCTGCCTCGGCTGTGCCCCAAGGCCACGGTCCGGGCAAGCATGGCCTGGCGCTACGCCCGCTCGAATTCAAATATGCCGCTACCTCAGGGGGTCACAGCGGTCAGCGTGATGTTGCGGATCAACCAGGCACCAAGGCGCGGATCTGCCGGCCCCAGGGCCGAGGCCTTGCCATCGGTGCTGAACGCCAGTTCGGCCAGTTCGCTGGGCGCCGCGTCGACCAGCTGGTCGAAGGCCGCCATCGCTTCTCTAGTTTCCTGAAGCACGATCTGCTGTACCGAGCCATCGCGCCGAACCACACGCAAGGTCAGGACCTGGCGTCCGCGCGTCAGGTACTCAAATTGCACGCGCGTCTTCGCTTGCACCGTTGACGTGGCGCCCGGTCCGATCGCAAAGCGCGCCGGCCCCTCAACCCAAGACCACCAGTTCTGGCCGTCCGTTTCACGCTGGTGTGCGCCGCTGACGGCGCCGAGCATAAGCGCGTCCGGCTGCGCCAGCGCCACCTGGAACGGCCCGACGACGCGCGCCCCCGGCGCCAGGCTCGCAATCGAGGCCAGCCCGACCACGCAGCTGCCCGCCGCGGGCGACTGGTTTCTGCGACTGGCCGGAATCCAGTCAAGGTAATTGTCGTCGCGCCAATCCGATGTCAATGCGCGATCGTGCAGGTACAGCGCAGCCATTTGGCGAAACTTGCTCAGATTGCCGTTCAGCGCCAGGTGGACCGGCGCGGCCGGAGGGCAAGTCGCCAGAACCGTCGCGCGCAGCTCCAAGTAGAAATGCTCCATATCCCGTATGCCAGCGTACGGTTGCATGAAATGCGAAACGCGCGTTAGCGACAAGCCAATCGTTCCGACGCCCCCAACAACGAACAACAGCACCAGGGCGGCGCCGACCTGCCGGGGGAAACGCCGGCGCAGGCACGCAATCGAGAGCACCGTCAGGACGATCGCAAACGGATAAGCCCAGCCCGCCAGTTTGGACTGGCTCCAGCTTTGTCCGATCCCGGTCGGGAAAGGCGCCGCTACTGCGTAGCGGAAATACAGGGTAGCCGCGCCAAATATGCCGAGCACCGCCAGCGCCGGCAGCAGCTCTGCGCCGATGGCGGCGCGCCAGAGCGCGCGCGCATTGAATGCGATCGGGGCGAGCACCAGGGTCAGCAGCAAAAGACCGCCGGCGAGGGCGCTGGAGCCCGCACCGGTGGCGGCCCACTGGAAATCGTCCCAGGCGCCGCCGTGCACGCCGAATGCGTGCGCGACGAAACCGAGCAGACTCCAGTCGACTGGCGCGCCATACACCGCGCCTAGCTGTGCACGCAAGGCTGCGTACACGCGCAACAGTTCGACATTGAGCAACAGCGTGGCGACGGCCAGCATTACCGCTCCATACAGCATGACGTTGCGCCAGACCTTGCGGTGCAGCGCGAGCAGCAAGCCGCTGGCGGCGAGCGCGCAGCCGATAAACGGGCTCAACTCCGAATAGCCAAGGGTCGCACCGGCCAGCATCACGCCGCCGGGCAGTGCCGCGGTCGCCACCGCAGGCGCGCGCCGGCCCGCGTGGGCGATCCAGCCGAGCACCGGGCCGGCCATAAACAGCGCGCCGGCAGCCAGCGCCATGCCCAGCGTTTGCGGCATGAAGCCAAAATTCGCGCCGAAGGTCAGGCCGCCCAGGCCGAACGCGGGCAGCGCCAGCAGCATCAGGCGCTGGCCGCGGCGCATCAGACGCAACTGGCGCGCGAGCGGGAAGCCAAGGCTCAGGCAGCAGCTTGCGACCGCCGCTATCAGCAGCGCCGGATAAGCCGCATATGCCCAGCGCAGATGGAGCAGCGACTGCATCAGCGCGAGCAGGTAGGAGCCGCCCATACGGAACCCGGCCTGCTGGTACAGCAGGATCTGGGTCTCGAAAGGAGTCACCGTTTCTGGAAGGACCGACTGGCTGAATGGATGCTGCTGCAGCCATTGCGAGTGGGCGAGGTAGGTGAAAGTGTCGTTATCGGTGTTGAAGGCGCCATAGACCAGTAGCGGCGCCAGGATCCCGGCACCGCAGGCGAGCGCGAAGGCGCCGGACCAAAGCGACTGGCGCAGCGCCAGGCCGAACTCGTGCCTGCGTGCCAAGGCCCAAGCTGCCAGCCCGGCGAACACCATGGGCAACAGCGCCCGGTGACCCAAGGGCACATAGCGCCCGAGAAGGGTCGCCATGACCGTCAAGGTAGCCAAGCCAAGCGCGGGCGCGAGGTAGTAGCGGGCCGGCCCCTGCAGGTGCGATGGCAACAGGATGGTCTAGGCGCGACCGATCACGGTCGCCACGAACACGAGCGCGGGAACTGCCCCCAGCGTGATCCAGAAGATCATCGGAGGCGTGCTAAAGGTCATGGGCGGTGCGCAACAGGGTGCGGAATTCAATTCCGGTTGTCATCGGGCTTCCTTTTTGCTTTGTCAATCTGCTCACGCTGCCATTTGGGAGCACCAAGCTGAAGCAGCTTGGTGCACTGGCTCAGAGTCAACTTTAACGGACAGGCATCCCAATCACCCCAAGGCCAGTACGGCAGCTTCGATCAATCGGCAAATTGCGTAAGTACCCTCGTAAACGGATAGGCGATGGCGCCAAGATAAACTCGACCGCGTGCTGGTACGAGTTCTGGTAGCGCCGGGTAGGGTGCACAAGCCTGTCGGCCACAGGAACCCAAATAAAGATGATCGTAGGGAACGGATTGTTGGCCACCGCGTTTGCGCCCCGCTTTGCCAGCGACCGGGCCCTGACCGTGTTCGCCTCGGGCGTTGCCAACTCCCGTGAAACGCGGCGGGCCGAGTTTGAGCGCGAACGCGACCTGCTGCAACACACGCTTCAAGCCGCCCCGGTGCTGGTGTACTTCAGCACCTGTTCCGTCCATGACCCAGAACTCTCTCAGTCACCTTATGTACAGCACAAGCTGGCCATGGAGCAGCTCATTCATGGGGCCGGACTGCAACACGCCATCGTCCGTTTGCCTCAGGCCGTTGGCCTCAGTGCCAATCCCCACACCCTCACCAATTACCTGTACCGCCAGATCAGCGCGGGTGAGCGGTTTCAGCTGTGGCTCCAGGCCCGCCGAAACCTGATCGACGTGACAGACGTTGTGGCCATCGTGGCGCACTTGGTTGATGCCCGGCAAATCGCCGGCGCAAGCCTGAATGTGGCCTGCCCTTTTTCGGTGCTGGTGCTGGACATCGTGCGCGCCTTTGAGGCCCTGCTAGGTGTCTCAGCTGTTTTTGACCCCGTCACCGCTGGTGCCGACTATCCCATTGACACCACCATAACCCAGGCCACAGCGGCCCATATTGGTCTGGTGTTTGATGATCACTACCTCGACAAACTGCTCCGCAAATACTATGGCTAGCCTACAACCCCCCAGCCTGTCGCTGGTCATCCCAGTGTACGGCAGCGAGCCGGTGTTGCCCGAGCTGGTGCGCCGCCTGCAAGCCATGTTTGACCAACAAGCTCGGCCAAGCGGTGACTACGAGTTGATTCTTGTCTGCGACTGCTCACCCGACCGCAGTTGGGCCGTCATCC
>SHXM01000114.1 GCA_009693325.1 Rhodoferax sp. | reverse complement strand
GTTAGCGCTTCGGTCACCCGGGTGTCACGCAGGGTTTTTAGACTCTGCGCCTTTAACCAAGGACCAAAATGATGAACCAATTACTCAACACCCGTCGTGAATTCATCATCAGAGCAGCCTCTATGTCCGCGGCTTTATCAGCTGGCTCGGTGCTCTCGGCCTGCGGTGGCGGCGAGGCGATGGTGCAGTTCAATTACGGCGTCGCCAGCGGCGATCCCTTAGCAGACCGAGTAATGCTTTGGACGCACGCAAAATATGAAGGGCTGGCTGCGAATGTGACGCTGCTGTACCAAGTCGCCAGCGACGCGGCGTTCACCACTATCGTGAGCTCTGGTTCGGTCGTGGCGAGCGAGGCCACTGGCTACACGGCCAAGGCCGACGCTGTGGGCCTGACCGCAGGGCTTGAATACTATTTCCGGTTTTCCTGCGGCCGGTGGGTTTCGGCCGTAGGCCGCACGCGAACACTGCCCGCCAGCAACGTTAGCGAGGTTAAGTTAGCAGTTTTTTCATGCTCCAACTACGCATTTGGTTTCTTCAATGTGTATGGCGAGGCCAGTAACTCAGACGCGCAATACGCCTTGCACCTGGGCGACTACATTTATGAGTACAAGGACGGCGAGTACCCAAGCACGCCAATCGCTGGGCGTAACCATGTTCCCAGCACAGAGATTTATTCGTTGGCCGACTACCGCGCACGCCATGCCCAGTACAAATCTGATGTCAACCTCAAACGCCTGCACGGCCGCATGCCGGTCATCGCTGTTTGGGACGACCATGAAATTGCGAATGACGCCTACCTGACAGGCGCGGAAAACCATACTGAAGGGGCAGCGGGTGCGTTTGTTAACCGCAAGGCCGCCGCCATACAGGCATACCATGAATGGCTGCCAATCCGTACCGGCGCAGACCAATCTGTCATTTACCGCAGCTTCAACTTTGGCACCCTGCTGTCTTTGCATATGCTCGACACCCGTTTGGTTGGGCGCGACAAGCAGTTGGTGCAGGCTGATTTGTCGACAGCGTCCGGCCAAGCCACTTGGCAGTCGCCCGGCCGCCAGTTGCTAGGAACAACCCAGACATCGTGGCTGCAAAATGCCATGGCCGCGTCATCTGCCAGGTGGCAAGTATTGGGGCAGCAGGTTGTGATGGCCTCAACTTGGCTACCAGTCAGCGCACAACTGAAATTCCAAGCTTATTTTGCAGCGCCTAATGCCACCACAGTAACCGGCATCATCAACGAGGTGGCCGCATATAGAGCCGCCTACACCCTGAATGGAGCTAGTTCCTACATTACGGCTAGCAACTCGGCCATACCCTACAACCTCGATGCCTGGGATGGCTATTTGGCTGCGCGCGAGACAGTGTTGCAGTCCTTTGCCAATATCGCCGCCCTGTCGCCGGCAATAGGAAAGAAACTGGTGGTCTTGTCGGGAGATTCGCATAACGCTTGGCACACGAACCTGACGCTGCTCAATGGCACCAAAATTGGCGAAGAATTTGCTACTGCCTCGGTCAGTGCGCCGGGTTGGGAGGCCTACTTTCCAACACTGACCAGCACGATCAAGAGCCTGTTTGAGGACACCACCGCGATCAGCCGTGTGCAATGGATGGACCCCTCCCGGCGCGGCTATCTCAAGATGAGCTTTACCTCGGCTGCTGCAAAGGGTGAATGGATTTTCATCGATACCGTCAGCAGCGGCACTTACTCCGTGGCAAGCCCCGCAGCCAGCGAAGTGCGCAGCTACTTGGCCTAAGGACTGCTGCACAGCCACCCGGAGCGTTGCTCCAAGTGGCCTATGGCTTGTTGGCGATCAAGCTGGCAGTGGCGCCAAAGTCTTTGTATAGAGCGAGGCGCCAGCCAAGTCCTTCAGGGTGACGGTCATGGCGTGGGTCTTGGCGTCGATGTCGACCTGGCCGAAGAACTGCATGCCGTTGGTCGGTGGGGCGTTCACTTCGGTCGGGGCCTTTTGGTATATCACCTGCATGTCAAAGGTGGCGTCAGTCTTGTTGGGGCCAAAGCCGCCAGCATTGAGCGGGACGGAGACAAATTCCCAAAAGGGAGAGAAGTCAGCAAACTTTGCTTGGGCAGGGTCAAAGTAATGGGCGGCGGTGTAGTGCACATCGGCCGTCAGCCACACCACATTCTTGCCCCGCCTGGGGCGCTTTGCAAGCTGTGTTTCGCAGCCCAGCCATCGCTGCGGCGTCATCAAAGCTTCACCTGGCCGACACAAAATTCAACTCTCGCGAGCCTGATTCGCGCCACCCACCAGGCCTACAGTTCATGCCAGCTTTTCACCGTGTTATTTTTTCCGCAAAGCCCATCGCCCCATGGCTGGCTACTGCCTACACCGGGTTGTTGACCCTAATGCTGCCGCTCTCGCCCTTGTGTGCGAGTCTGGTTTTTGGAAGATGGAAATACCTGCGCGATTACAGCGGCTTTATCCGCAGGATGCGCATCCACATTGGAGCACTGCGCGAAGGGCCGGCCCGACACTATTTTGAGGATGTGATGGGCCGGGCGAGCGCGGTACCGCAAGAAATTGCTGGCTCCTGCGTTCAGTGCGGCAACTGCTGCATGGACAAGCGCTGTGTGTTTTTGGAGCCAATCGCTGACAACCGCTTTCAATGCGGCATTTACCACTCGCCCTTCAGGCGATTTTCCAATTGCGGCTCGTTTCCCCTGAACGCCCACGACATTCAGCGCTACGCCTGTCCAAGCTACCACGTCGTGCGCTTTGTACCAAAGCCCCAGTGAGCAGGGGGCTGCGCATGCCGGCGGGTTTTCACCTGATCATTGCCGCCCAATTTGCCTCAGCACTCGCAGACAATGGTCTGCTGATCGTCACGATTGCGCTGCTGCTGGAGCAGGGGCAGCCGGCCTGGTGGGCGCCGATGCTCAAGTTTGTGTTCACCCTGTCTTATGTGGTTTTTGCGCCGTTTGTCGGGGCGTTGGCCGACGCCGTTCCTAAAGCGCGGCTGATGGCCTGGATGAATGGTGTCAAGATCATAGGGGTGTTGGCGCTGCTGCTGGGCTTCAATCCGCTACTTGCCTTCACTATTGCCGGGCTGGGCGCGGCAGCCTATGCGCCGGCCAAATACGGTTTGGTCACGGAGATTGTTCCGCCTGCGGGCCTGGTTAAAGCGAACGGATGGGTGGAGGTGTCGGTGGTTTGCGCCGCCCTGCTGGGCGCGGTACTCGGTGGCCTGCTGGTCAATGCCAGCGTGGTGCAAACACTGCAGGAACTGTTGCCTGACGCTCTGCGCGGCGGTTCTGCGCTCTTGCCATCGCTACTCGTACTGTTGCTGGTTTACGGGCTGGCCAGTCTGCTCAATATGGGCATTCCGCACAGCGGGGCGTGCTACCCCGTCAGCGTCGCTTCGCCGCTGGCGCTGGTGCAAGATTTCTGGCGCGCCAACCGCCTGTTATGGCGCGATGCCGAGGGTGGCCTGTCGCTAGCGGTAACCACGATCTTTTGGGGTCTTGGCGCAACCCTGCAGTTTGTCGTTTTGAAGTGGGCAGCAGATGTGCTCGCGCTACCCTTGGACCAGTCAGCCTATCTGCAGGCTGCGGTGGCCCTTGGCGTGGTGGCGGGCGCTGGATTGGCCGGGCGCTGGATTGCGCTGCATCAAGCCAAGCAGGTGCTGCCAGCCGGGATTGTGCTGGGCTTGATGATGCCGGTAATCGCCCATGTCGAGGTGCTTGCCTTGGCGCTGTGTTTACTCGCCTGCGTCGGCCTGGTGGGCGGCCTGCTGGTGGTGCCACTGAATGCGCTTTTACAGCACCGCGGTTTTGTTCTTCTGAGTGCTGGCCGGTCGGTGGCGGTCCAGGGGTTCAATGAGAACCTGAGTGTTTTGTGTATGCTGGGCTTGTATGCGGCATTGGTTGCCGCCGAGGTGCCGATTGTTCCGCTGATGACCCTTTTCGGTTTGAGCATTGCCTTGGCAATGGCCTACTTGTTTCGCCAAAGCAT
The DNA here is from genome assembly GCA_009693325.1 of Rhodoferax sp. GTDB lineage: Bacteria > Pseudomonadota > Gammaproteobacteria > Burkholderiales > Burkholderiaceae_C > Rhodoferax. The sequence goes on along the minus strand of SHXM01000114.1, from coordinate 5,361 downwards.
CAGGTCTGTCCCAGCGCGTAGTCTTTAGTTTGTCTTGACGCCTCGATCTGCGCACGGTCCATGACCTCACATAACACGGTTTCAAAATTTTGCACGATGCGCTTCCAATCCAGTGTCAGAGCGGTGCGGCGGGCCTCGATGCCGATGCCCATGCGCAGACCCGGCTCGGCCGCAAGCGCGACTGCAGCGCACACAAATGCCTCGCTGTCGCCGAGTGGTGTGACCCGGCCGTTGATGCCGTCTTTGATCAAATCTGCCGCGGCAGCGTAATCGAAAGCCAATACCGGCAGACCGCTGGCCATGGCTTCGGTGGTGACATTGCCAAAGGTTTCGGTGAAGCTGGGCATCAGGAACAAATCGGCCGAAGCATAGTGCTCTGCCAGGGCCTGCCCGCGCAATTGCCCAGCAAACAGAGCGCCTGGGCACTTGGCTTGCAGTTCTTCGCGCATCGGGCCGTTGCCCACCAGTACCAAGCGGGCATGGGGGTTGCGGTGCTCGATGGCCTCAAAAGCCCGCAGCAAAAGCGCCAGGTTTTTTTCTGGCGCCAGTCGGCCAACGTAAACCACAGCCAAGCCCTCAGGCCCCAGGCCCCAACTGGCGCGCAATGGGGCGCTACGGTGCGCCGAGTCGAAGGCCACGGTATCAACACCGCGGCTAACCACCCGGAGGTGATGGAAACCCGCAAGCGCCAAAGAATTCCGCAAAGCCTGGGTCGGCACCATGGTGCAGTGGGCTCGGTTGTGAAACTTACGGAGGTAGGCCATGATGGGCTTGTACAGGAATCCCACGCCATAGTGGGTGCTGTAACTTTGAAAATTGGTGCGGTAGTCGCTCGACACCGGCAGCTTGAGGTAGAGCGCGGCGCGCAGGGCTGACCACCCCAGCGGCCCCTCGGTTGCGATGTGGACAAGGTCTGGGCGCTTGCGCTGCCACAGGCGAATCAGCCCTCCCTTGGAAGGCATGCCCATGCGCAATTCGGGGTAACGCGGGATTGGCAGACCGCGCATCAGTACCTCCTGAAAGCCTGAATGCAAATCGTCTGCTCGGCCAGAGTCGGTACGACTCTGTCGCAGGCGTATGAGTTGCACGTCGTGGTTGGCTATCCGCAAGCCATCGACCAGCTTGGCCAATGTCAGTGCCACGCCATTGACTTCGGGTGGGTAGGTTTCCGTGACGATCGCCAGTCGCAGCGAGCGGCGGATGGCCGGGTAGTTGTCAACCTGCAGGCCAGTGTCGTCTTCGAGGTTCATCGAGGCATGATGGCGCCCCTGCGTAACAGTTTTATGACAGGCGGCTTCTTGCGTTTGAAATTCTTGTGTCACGCAAATTTCATATCCGATCGCTAGAGTGCAATTGGTGATTTAACAGCAAAGGGCGATTTGCCCAGAACTCAGTGAGGTCCATGTGAATCGTTTTTTTCAAGAGCTACAGGTCCAGCGGTGGGACGACCATCGCTACTACCACCACAGCCGCATCAACCAAAGCTTGCACCTGCTCAGCGCTCTGAGCTTTGTTACGGCCTATGCCCTGCTGCTGGTGGATCCGGCCTGGTCTGCGCTGCTGGCATGGACGGTGTCGATGACCAGCCGTCAGGCTGGTCATTTCTTTTTTGAGCCTCGCGGCTACGATACGGTAAACCAGGCCACGGACGAGCACAAAGAGGCGATCAAGATTGGCTACAACATTCGTCGCAAGGTGGTGCTGATGGCGATCTGGGCCTTTGTTCCGGCCCTGCTGTGGTTTGAACCCTCTGTGTTCGGGCAGATCGCACCCGCCAACGATTTGATCGAGTTCGCACATGATGTTGGCATCGCCTGGCTGGCGCTGGGAGTGGCAGGTTTGTTGTTTCGCGTGCTGCAACTCTGGGCTCAGCAAAACCTGTGGACCGGCCTGGTTTGGGCAGCCAAAATCATCACCGACCCCTTTCACGATGTGATGCTGTACTACAAGGCTCCATTAGCGCTTTTGCGAGGCGAGTTGATAGACCCCATGGAACATGTACACCGCAGCTGAGCGAAAGACGGTGTGTTAGCGCGGCTGACGCAGCATCTCCCTGAAAATCCCCTTGCGAATCATCTGGTTGGTTTGCTCGGGGCCATCCCACCAACCGTCCTGCTCCATGGCCTGGGCGGCTTGGACAAAGCGCTCAACCACTTCGGCAAACTCAACATCGCCATAGTTCAAGCTGAAAATGAGACGGCCACTGCCAACCCAGCTCAAGGCCAGTCCATGCGTACGCAAGTAGAACTGCAGCATCCAGTTATAGCGAGCTGGTTTGGTGTAAAGCACGGTCCATACGGTGGACATATTGGCAACCCTGACTGGCAGGCCCTGCTGCTCGAGCCGACTGTTGAGCAGCGCTGCCCGGCCGTCCCAGCGCTCGTCAATGCCCTCGTAGAGTTTGGCGATGGCCGGGGTCTCCAGCGCATCGAGAAACGCGCTCATGGCGGCCATCACGTAGGGGTGGGCATTGAAGGTGCCGCGGGCAAAACAAATGTCTCCAGGGCGCTCTTCGCGGTATCGCTTCATCAGGGCTGCTTTGCCGCAAACCACGCCGACTGGCAGGCCGCCACCCAAGGTTTTGCCGTAGGTCACCATGTCGGCCTGGATGCCAAAGTATTCCTGCGCGCCGCCGGGCGCGAGGCGAAAGCCCAAAAACACCTCATCAAAAATCAACACAATGCCGCGCTCAGTACAGACCTGGCGCAGCCGCTTGAGCCAGGCGGTGTAAGCGGCCCGGTCGTAGGCCACCTTGCGGCTGCTGTCGACCAGCGACGAGTCGCCCGGTGCCGGCGCATTGGGGTGCAAGGCCTGCAAGGGGTTGATCAACACACAGGCAATATCCCTGCGGGTACGCAACACGTGCAGGCTGCGCTCATCCATGTCCTTGAGGGTATGGGTTTCGCGCGGTGGCAACGGGTTACCGGGGCCGGGCTGTACGTCTTCCCACCATCCGTGGTACGAGCCACAAAAACGCACCAAATGGCTGCGTTTGGTGTGGTACCGAGCTAGGCGCACCGCCTGCATGACAGCTTCGGTGCCAGACATGTGAAACGACACCTCATCAAGGCCCGAGATCGTCTGCAGCCGCGTGACATTACCCAAAACACAAGGGTGGTATGCGCCAAGCACCGGTCCAAGATCCGCGGCGGTGTGCTGAGCGGCCTGAATGCAGGTTTTGTAAAAGTCGTAGCCAAACAGGTTGACGCCGTAGGAGCCGGTCAGGTCATAGAACTCGTTGCCGTCCAGGTCAGTCACCGTCACACCCCGGGATTGTTTCAAGAAGCTTGCGCTTTTGAGGTGCTGGCTCAGGTAGTCGCTGTATTGGTAGGGCACGCGGTACCTGCCCGTAAATTGCATGTCCGAGATGATGGCGCGGGCACTTGCGGTGACTGCGGCGCCCTGGGCAAAGCGCGATTCATACAGCGCCACCAAAGCGCGAAAGCCGTCTCGACGTCTTTGCACTACAGCTTGGTCAGCCTGGTCGGAGTTAAAAAATGTGTCTTCATCATAGGCATAGCCAGGCAACAGACCGGCAATACGTTTCGCGATACGCGAGTGCCCTGCCAGCGATCGATGCTTGGCGCGGGACAGAGCCAGGCGGCTTCGGGCCCTTGGAAATAGCCACGCCAGCACACCGAGCGCGATGAGAGGGAGAGCAATGCTGTCGTCCATAGGTTCCTCGTCTTACAAAAATGACAAACGTAACAAGCTTTATTGACAAAATCATGAAACCGAGTTTTTTCCAACGTTTTTTTCTCCAGGAAGACCTGAACTTTCTGCTCACCAACCGGGTTCCCCGGTTGCTGCTCACACGCTTGATGGGTTGGTTCAGCCACCTCCAAAGCCCGCTGCTGGCGCGCCTGTCGATCCGCGTTTGGCGCCTGTTCACCCAGCTGGACTTGAGCGATGCCAGGCAACAGCACTTTGCCAGCCTGCATGACTGCTTTACCCGTGAACTGCTGCCCGGTGCACGTGTGGTGGACGCCGACCCGGCAGTGTTGTGCAGCCCCAGCGACGGCATCGTGGGGGCTTGCGGTCGCGTGGTGGATGGCATGGTGCTGCAGGCCAAGGGCTTCCCGTATTCGATCGGCGAACTGTTTGGCCCCAGTCAAGACCCCAGCGTGTTTCGCAATGGCAGCTACATCACCCTGCGCCTGACGTCGAGCATGTACCACCGCTTTCATGCGCCGCAGGATATGGTGGTGGAGCATGTGACCTACCTCAGCGGCGACACCTGGAACGTGAACCCGATTGCGCTGGCCCGAGTTGAGCGCCTGTTCTGCCGAAACGAACGCGCCGTGTTGCGCGCCCGACTAACCGGCAGCGGCAAGCCAATCGCGCTGGTGCCCGTAGCGGCGATTCTGGTGGCCAGCATCCGACTGCACTTTCTGGATGTGCTGCTGCACCTGCGCTACCGTGGCGCCAACGAGATGCCCTGCACCGCAAGCTGCGTCAAGGGCCAGGAGCTGGTGGTTTGAACATGGCTCCACCATCATCGTATTTGCCCCGCCGGGCTTTGACTTGTGTGACGGGATTGAGACTGGTCGGCAGGTCCGGATGGGGGAGGGCTTGATGCGGATGGCAGGGGACTTTTAATGCGTGAATCGCGTGATCAAGGCCTGTGGCGGGATGATCCGCTGTAGCATGACCGGGTCTTCCAGCAGAAGTTTGTCGCCGGTGACCAACACCAGATCGTCACGCGTTGCCAGCAGGTTCCACAGCAACTGGTCGCCTAGGTCCGGTGCGATTGGGCCACCGCTGGGGCCACTAGACGGCACCAGCACGATCGCATGCCGGGCAATATCTGTCAAAAGGCTATCCACCTCGTCTGCAGTAAGACCGTGAAGCCGGGCCAGCTTGGGTCGCAGCAACACGGCTCGGTATTCCGACAGTAGCGCCTCTGACACCACGAACGCAAAGGCGGCCGCCAACATACCGTCCAATATTTGCGCCACCGGCGAGTCACTGCGCGCGGTCAGCAGACCGGCCACCACCACATTGGTGTCAATGATGAAAAACTTGCTCACTCAGCAAGACGCTCGGCACGGACCTCTTGCTCTGCCAGGGCCAGGGCCTGCGCTTGATCCAGACCGCTGTGGGCACGTGCCCGGCGAACCAAATCCAGCGCCTGTGTGTTGGACTTGATGCCATAAAAGTCCAGGCTTTCATCAATCAGTTGGCCGATTGTTTTGTCGCGCTGTACCGCCGCTTCTTTCAGCGCCCGGTAGCGTGATTCGGAGAGGGTGATGGTCAGGCGGGTCATGCGTTTACTCACACTAGTGTTAAAACATCAATATGCTAACACGAACGCAACGGCCATGACCGCGCCGCATTGCAGCAGGGCGAGGCCATGTGTCA
>SHXM01000113.1 GCA_009693325.1 Rhodoferax sp. | reverse complement strand
ACCTTGCGCCAACCGTAGATCAGGTAGCCGCTCACGCCATAGAGCACGAAAAGGCTGAAAATCACAATCGGCGGGTCAATGTTGATGATGGCAATCACAAGCGCAATCATCACGATCACCGCGAAGGGAACGCTTTTCTTCATGTGCACGTCCTTGAAGCTGTAAAAAGGCACATTGGTGACCATGGTCAGGCCCGAGCACAGGGCCAAGGCGAACATGGGCCAGGCGACTGAACTGCCTTTGATACCCTGATCGCTCATCAACCATATAAAGCCGGCCACCAGGGCCGCTGCTGCCGGCGAGGGCAACCCCTGGAAGTAGCGCTTGTCCACCACGCCGGTGTTCACGTTGAACCGAGCCAAGCGCAGCGCCGCACACGCGCAATACACAAAAGCGGCAATCCAACCCCAGCGGCCCAGACCCTGCAAAGCCCAAACATAAGAGATGATCGCCGGAGCAGCCCCGAAGGACACCATGTCCGAGAGCGAGTCCATTTGCTCGCCAAATGCACTTTGGGTGTTGGTCATTCTCGCTACGCGGCCATCCAGGCTATCGAGCACCATGGCGCAGAAGATGCCATAGGCGGCAAGGTCAAAGTGGCCATTGATGGCCATGATGACCGCATAAAAGCCACCAAAAAGAGCCGCTAGGGTGACCAGATTGGGCAACATATAGATGCCCTTGCGCCGCTTTCTCACGAGAAGCGTACCACCATCAGCAAGGTCTGGGTCGCTGCCGTCTTCTTGCATACAGTTGTTTTCCGTCCGGGGTTGCGCGGCAACCAACAAAGGCCAGCACAGTGGCCTGTGCCAGATATTAATGCCGGGACATCAATAGCGCATCAATTGCGAGTTTGGTCGACCAGCTTATTCTTCTTTATCCAAGGCATCATAGCCCGCAGAGTCTCACCGACTGTCTCTATCTGGTGCTCAGACATCAAGCGACGGCGACTCAGCAGGGTGGGCGCACCGGCCTTGTTTTCAAGAATAAAGCTCTTTGCATATTCTCCAGTTTGGATGTCCTTGAGGCACTGACGCATAGCCTCCTTGGTCGCGCTCGTGACGATTTTAGGACCCGTCACATACTCGCCGTACTCGGCATTGTTGGAGATGGAGTAATTCATGTTGGCGATGCCACCCTCATAAATCATGTCCACAATCAGTTTGAGTTCGTGCAAGCACTCGAAGTAAGCCATCTCGGGCGCATAGCCGGCCTCCACCAGAGTCTCAAAACCGGCCTTGATCAACTCGACTGTGCCGCCGCACAGCACAGCCTGCTCGCCAAACAGGTCGGTCTCGGTCTCCTCCCGGAAATTGGTCTCGATGATGCCGGCCTTACCGCCGCCGTTGGCCATGGCATAGCTCAAGGCCAGGTCTCGCGTGCGCCCAGAGCGGTCTTGGTGCACAGCTATGAGATGCGGCACACCCCCACCCTGCGCGTAAGTGCCGCGCACCGTGTGTCCGGGTGCTTTGGGCGCCACCATCCAGACATCCAGATCGGCCCGGGGACTGACCAGACCGTAGTGCACGTTGAAGCCGTGGGCAAAAACAAGCGATGCCCCTGACTTGATATTGGGCTCGACATCATGGGTGTAGACGGTGCCGATTTGCTCATCGGGCAGCAAAATCATGACCACATCAGCGCCCTTCACCGCATCGGCAACCTCGGCCACGTGCAGGCCAGCTTTTTCCACTTTGGGCCAGGAAGCACCCCCCTTACGCAAGCCCACCACGACCTTCACGCCGCTGTCGTTGAGATTTTGGGCATGGGCGTGACCTTGACTTCCATAGCCGATGATGGCCACGGTTTTTCCCTTGATCAGGCTAAGGTCGCAGTCTTTGTCGTAATAAACTTTCATTTTCTTCTCCGTTGTAAAAATTAAACTCTCAGGATTCGTTCGCCACGGCCAATGCCGCTCGAGCCGGTTCGGACCGTTTCCAAAATCGCGCTGCGCTCAATAGCCTCTAAAAATGCGTCATTCTTGGTTTGGTCGCCGGTTAGCTCGATCGTGTAGCTTTTTTCCGTGACATCAATGATTCTGCCGCGAAAAATGTCAGTCATGCGCTTCATCTCTTCGCGCTCCTTGCCAACCGCACGCACCTTAACCATCATCAGTTCACGTTCGATGTAGCCACCTTCGGTCAGATCAACCACCTTGACGACCTCGATCAAACGGTTCAGATGCTTGGTAATTTGTTCGATGACATCGTCCGAGCCGGCGGTCTGAATCGTCATGCGGGACAGGCTGGCATCCTCGGTCGGGGCGACCGTCAGAGACTCTATGTTGTAGCCACGGGCAGAAAAAAGGCCTACCACGCGGGACAGGGCGCCAGGTTCGTTTTCGAGCAAAACTGCGATGATGTGTTTCATGGTGTGTGATCCCTCTTTTCACCGCCCTCCCCCTGCAGCGATAACCGCAGGACTCGGCAAGCAATAGATTCGTCAAAAATGGTTTACAAATCTTCCGAGCCAAGCAACATTTCGGTAATGCCCATGCCCGCCTTGACCATGGGATACACGTTTTCTGTAGGGTCGGTTCGGAAATCCATGAAAACGGTGCGGTCTTTAAGCTTTCGCGCCTCGCGCAAGGCCGGCTCAACATCTTGCGGCTTTTCGATCAGCATGCCGACATGGCCATAGGCCTCTGCGAGCTTCACAAAATTCGGCAACGCATCCATATAACTGTGGCTATAGCGGCCTTCATAATCAATTTCCTGCCATTGCCGCACCATGCCCAGGTAGCGGTTGTTCAAGGACACGATCTTAATTGGCGTGTTGTACTGCAAACAGGTGGAGAGTTCCTGGATGCACATTTGCACCGAACCCTCCCCGGTGATGCAAAACACCTCGGCCTGCGGTTTGGCCAACTTGATGCCCATGGCGTAGGGAATCCCCACGCCCATGGTGCCTAGCCCGCCCGAGTTGATCCAGCGTCGGGGCTGATCGAAGCGGTAGTACTGCGCGGCCCACATCTGGTGCTGGCCGACATCCGAGGTGATGTAGGCCTCAACATCTTTGGTCATTTCCCAGAGCGTTTGCACCACATGCTGTGGTTTGACAACATCGCCGGTGCCAGGGTCATACTTCAGGCAATCGCGCTGGCGCCAGGCCTCGATGGTGGTCCACCACGCCGCTAGCGCACCGCTGTCGGGCCTGGTGCTGCTTTCTTTGATCATGGCAATCATTTCGACGAGCACATCTTTGACATCGCCGACGATCGGTATGTCGACCTTCACCCGCTTGGAAATGCTGGAGGGGTCGATGTCGATATGAATAATTCTTCGCTCGTTTTGAGCGAAATGCTTGGGGTTGCCGATCACCCGATCGTCAAAACGCGCGCCCACAGCAAGCAAAACATCGCAGTGTTGCATGGCATTGTTAGCTTCCACGGTGCCGTGCATGCCCAGCATACCCAAAAACTTACGGTCGCTCGCCGGGTAGGCGCCCAGGCCCATCAAGGTGTTGGTGCAGGGGTAGCCGAGCATGTCAACCAGAGTTCGCAATTCGGCCGAGGCATTGCTCAACAAAACGCCGCCGCCGGTATAGATGTAGGGGCGCCTAGCTGTCAGCAACAGTTGCAGAGCCTTGCGAATCTGCCCGCCATGTCCTTTGCGGACCGGGTTGTAGGAGCGCATTTCAATGGTTTCAGGCTGGCCGGCATACGGTGTCTTTTTAAATGACACATCCTTCGGAATGTCCACCACAACCGGCCCGGGGCGACCGCTGCGCGCGATATGAAAAGCTTTTTTCATGACGCTGGCCATGTCGCGCACGTCTTTGACCAAAAAATTGTGCTTGACTATCGGGCGCGTGATGCCCACTGTGTCGCACTCCTGAAAAGCATCTAGGCCGATTGCATGGGTGGGCACCTGGCCGGTCAAAATCACCATCGGTATGCTGTCCATGTAGGCGGTGGCGATGCCGGTGACCGCATTGGTCACTCCTGGACCAGATGTCACGAGGGCAACGCCAACATCTCCGGTCGCCCTGGCGTAGCCGTCTGCGGCATGCACGGCGGCCTGTTCATGGCGAACCAGCACATGTTGAATGGTGTCTTGCTTGTAAAACGCGTCATAAATATGCAGCACTGCGCCACCCGGGTAGCCCCAGACGAATTTGACGCCTTCAGCCTGCAGGGCCCTGACCAGAATCTCTGCGCCCCGTAACTCGGGCACGACATTGCCAGTTGATGCTGGTTGGGTGGCAGCACTCGCCAACGCAGCCGAAGCGATTTCAGCTTTTGAAATTTCCATGATGAACCTTTGTGAATTTCTCTAACGAAAAACCTTGGGTGCTCCTTTGATGACCCTTGTGAGGCCTCCTCGGAACTTGAGGCCAAAACCATAGACGCAGCGAATAATGCGTCGGGCTTTGACCCTTTTGCGGTTTGATTTGAAGGGCGCATTATCACACTACAAAATTCCGCCCCGCAGACAGACTTCAAATTTACGGCCCCGATGTCATAATTATTGAGGCCCAAGTTCCGGATTTACTCCCCCGAACGAGTTCAGCCCGGGCACTGCACACGCACCGCAACTCCTTTTGGCTACCGAACAAGAACTCACTGAATTCCTGAAAAGCGTTGAGAAACGGGCCTTCAAACGCTCTGTCTACCATGTTCGCAATGAGGAATCAGCCCTCGATATCGTGCAAGAAAGCATGATGAAGTTGGCCGAGCACTACGGCCATAAACCTGCTGCCGAGTTGCCTATGCTGTTTCAGCGGATACTTTCCAACTGCACACTGGACTGGTTCCGAAGGCAAAAATCCAGAAGCCGAATTTTTTCAAACTTCAGCGATTTCCAACCCGCCACTGATGACGATGATGACTTTGACCTGCTTGCGATCCTGCCGGCGACCCAAGAATTACAATTTGTCGAGAGCACACAGAGTGCCGCCGAGCGCAGCCAAACCCTGTTGGCGATCGAAATCGAGATCGCGGCCCTGCCCGGCCGTCAACGAGAAGCCTTTCTGTTGCGTTACTGGGAAGAACTTGACACTGCTGAAACCGCGGCGGCAATGGGTTGTTCGGAGGGCAGTGTCAAAACGCATTGCTACCGGGCGATTCAGACTTTAGCAAATGCGCTGCGGGCAAAAGGCACCACACCATGACAAATTCAATCGACGACCAAAACCTGCTGGCAGCTGACCGCTTTGCCTTCAGAATCGCCAGCAGCCTGTCCGCAGGTTCGAACGACTTGCCGTACGAAGTCACGGAACGTTTGCGCGCGGCTCGGGTGCAGGCGGTGGCCCGGCGCAAAGGTGCGGCAGCCCAGCCGCAACTGGCCAGCCAAGGCGGGGGGGCACTGGGCTTGGTGATGCTGGGCTGGCGGGGCAGCCCGCTTTGGGGGCAAATCATCGGCGCAGTGGCCTTAGCGGTGCTGGCGGCGGGACTGTTTGTGATTGATGGCGTCCAAAGTGAGCAACGAGCCCAAGAGTTGGCCGAAATTGATGCTGCCATATTGACCGATGATCTCCCACCCTCGGCCTACGCGGATCCGGGCTTCGCCCACTTCGTCAAACTCAATATGGGTCCCCAGCCCTGAAAATCCCAATGCAAAGGCCAGTTGTCCTCCATTTATGCGGCTGGCTGCGGCTGGCGCTTTTGCGTGGATCCGCAGTGGCCGTGACGGCTGTGTGTTGCTCGATGCCGGCAGCACTTGCCGCTGTTGATTTCGCGGGCAAAGCCGCCGCGCCAGTGACGGGGCCGCCGCCCGGCCCTGCGCTTGATGCCAGGTCAGGGGCCAAAGCTCCGGTGACAAAACCAGTGTCAAAACCGCTGTGGCAAGAACTGACAGCCGAGCAACAGCTGTCTCTAAAACCCTTGGCTGCCCAGTGGAACACCCTGGGGCAGACGCAAAAGCGCAAATGGATCGCCATCGCCACCGGCTACCCAAGGTTGGCGCCCTTGGAACAGGCCAAAATGCACACCCGCATGACAGACTGGGTGGGGCTCAGCTCAAGCCAACGCGCCCAGGCCAGGCTAAATTTTGAAGAAGCAAAAAAAATGACGCCTGACGAAAAAACCGCCAACTGGCAGGCCTACCTGGCTCTACCGGCCGAAGAAAAGAAGAGATTGTCAGCTGGTGCCGCAAGCAAACCGCCCGGTGTGGCGGCCACAAGCAAACCAGTTCAAGCACAAAAGCTCGCCGTGGTACCGACCAGACCGGCCAGCGCCAAGCAGGGGTCAAAAATGGCCGCCATCCAGCCCTCAGTTGATCAAAACACTCTGCTGCCGGGCTCACCGCCTGGCACTGAGGCAGTAGGTGCCGAGAAAAATTGATTCTGCGAGCGCTGCTTTCGTGACTACGCCTAGTCTTTTGCGCCGAATGGCCTGCTGGGCTTATGAGGGCATGCTGCTGTTTGGCGTTTTGTTCATTGCCGGCTACCTGTTTGGTACCTTGACGCAAACCCGCAATGCCATGGACAACCGGCATGGGCTGCAGGCCTTTTTGTTCTTGGTTTTCGGTATTTACTTTGTCTGGCTCTGGTCCAAGGGGCAGACCCTAGCCATGAAAACCTGGAACATACGGCTTGTCGATGTGCAAGGCCGCCCGGTATCTCAGGCCCGGGCCCTGTTGCGCTACCTGCTGAGCTGGATTTGGCTGCTGCCGAGTTTGAGCCTGGTGTCGCTTTTTGGCCTGCCCGCCGCTGGGCTCATCGTATTGGTGCTTGGCTGGGTCGCAATATATGCCACGCTGAGCCGGTTTCATCCGCAGCGACAGTTTTGGCACGACGCCCTCGCCGGCACTCGGCTAATTTCCAGCCCTGCCAAAAAACCGCAAACTGCATGAAGCCAGAGTTTTCAGTGTGCGTCTACTGCGGATCCCGGCCCGGACTTGATGCCGACTTTGCTACCGCCGCTCGCGAAGTGGGACACTGGATTGGTGAACATGGCGGCCAACTGGTCTACGGTGGCGGCAAAGGCGGCTTGATGGGTATCGTTGCGAGCGCTGCACTGGAGCGCGGTGCCACTGTGGTTGGCGTCATACCGCAGGCGCTGGTTGACAAGGAATGGGCCAACCACGCATGTACCGAGTTACACGTGGTACACACGATGCATGAGCGCAAGCGCATGATGGCCGAGCGCGCCGATGTTTTTTTGGCTTTGCCCGGCGGCATAGGTACTTTTGAAGAACTGTTTGAGGTCTGGACCTGGCGCCAACTAGGCTACCACGCCAAGCCGATCGGGCTGCTCAATATTGCAGGCTATTACGACCGCCTACTCGGTTTTTTGGAGCAGTCGGTTTCGCAACAGTTTCTGGGCGAGTGGCAAATGTCTCTGCTGAGTTGCAGCCATGAGCCGGCCAGCCTGCTGCGGGACTTGGTGCAGCAGTCGGGCATGGCACCTGCCTCCCGGCTGGACAGAACCTAAATCGCCGATTCGTCCTGCTCGCCAGTGCGAATGCGAACCACCCGCTCGACGCTGGTGACAAAGATTTTCCCGTCGCCTATTTTGCCGGTGCGTGCTGCTTTGACAATAGCGTCGACACAGCGGTCTACATCCTCGGTTTTGACCGCTACCTCAACCTTCACTTTGGGCAAAAAATCCACCACGTATTCAGCCCCGCGGTACAACTCGGTGTGCCCTTTCTGTCGACCAAAACCCTTCACCTCGGTGACCGTCAGACCAGTCACGCCGCATTCTGCAAGCGCCTCCCGGACCTCTTCGAGCTTGAAGGGTTTAACAATGGCGGTGATCTGTTTCATGGCAGTCCTTGTGGTGATTAGGCTCGAAATCGACTGGTTATAGGATAACGCCAATCCTTGCCAAAGCTGCGATGGGTGACGCGAATGCCAAGCGGGGACTGTCGCCGCTTGTATTCATTGAGCTTGATCAAGCGCGTGACCTTCTCCACATCGGCCACAGGAAAGCCGGCGGCGACGATATCTTCGATGCTCTGGTCGTTCTCCATGTAGCGCTCGAGAATCCCGTCCAGCACCGCATAGGGCGGCAAACTGTCTTGGTCGGTCTGATCCGGCCTGAGTTCGGCGCTGGGCGGGCGGGTGATGATGCGCTCAGGGATAGGGCTGTCGCACGTATTGCAAGGGTTGTTGGCATTGCGCCAAAGGGCCAACCGAAAAACTGTGGTTTTTGACAAATCTTTGATCACTGCAAAACCACCTGCCATGTCGCCGTACAGGGTGCAATAACCGGTGGCCATCTCGGACTTGTTGCCAGTCGTCAGCACGATGCTGCCAAACTTGTTCGACAGGGCCATCAGCAAAGTGCCTCGGATGCGGGCCTGAATATTCTCTTCGGTGGCATCCTCTGCCAGCCCCTTGAATTCTGCCGACAAAGAGGCCTTGAAAGCAGCAAATTCGGGCTCAATCGATATCTCGGTATAACTCACACCCAACCGTGCCGCCATGTCGCGGGCATCCACCCAACTGATTTCGGCGGTGTAGGGCGAGGGCATCATGACCGCTCGCACCCGGTCTTTGCCAAGTGCGTCCACCGCTACCGCCAAAACCAGGGCAGAGTCGATGCCGCCGGAGAGGCCCAACAAAACACTCGGAAAGCCGTTTTTCCCAACATAGTCCCTGACCCCAAGCACCAAAGCGTCCCACAGGTCGGCCTGTGCCGAGCGCTCAGCTGCAATGGACGCGCTCAGCTGCAACAAAGGCGCGTCTCCTGAGACTTCTACAACAAACAGGTTTTCGACAAAGCTCGGAGCCCGACCAGCGACTTCGCCGCTCGATTGCAGCGCGAACGAGCGCCCTTCAAAAATCACTTCATCCTGACCACCGACCAAATGGGCATAGACCAAGGGCAAGCCGCAATCCTTCGCCCGTTCGCGCATCATTTGCTCGCGCTCGAGCCCTTTACCGACATGGAACGGCGAGGCATTGATGACAACCAGCAATTCGGCCCCAGCTTGGCGTGTCAAGCGCGCCGGTTGTTCAAACCAAGCATCCTCGCAAATCAGCAGGCCTAGCTTCACGCGCCGGCCGGCGGGCCCGGCTTCAAACACGCAGCAGTCCTGCCCGGGCGTGAAATAGCGCCGTTCGTCGAAGACCTGGTAGTTGGGTAACTCGCGCTTGGCGTAGCTGGCCAAGCGGGTACCCTCGCACCAAACGCTGGCCGCGTTATAGCGCTGTTGCACGGCAACCGAGCGGGTGCGGCTGTCGCCGCCGGTGGGTTGACCGATCACCAGAGTGAATTCTTTTAACCCGCGCAGCGCGGTGGCAACTGTTTTCACGGCATCATCACAGGCTGCGATGAAAGCCGGACGCAAGAATAAGTCTTCGGCGGCATAGCCGCAAATGGCGAGTTCGGGCGTGAGAAATAAGCGCACGCCGTCAGCGTAGGCAGTCTGGGCCGCAGCAATCATTTTCTGGGCATT
>SHXM01000112.1 GCA_009693325.1 Rhodoferax sp. | reverse complement strand
GCGGCCACCCAGGCTGCGGTTCCTGCCGGTCTGCTGGCCGCACTTCAGGTCGGCCAGGCCAGCCGGGCCCGGGCGCAGACCGCAGGGCGTGCGGGCGCAGTGCGTAAAAACCAGAATCGCGGGCGCCCTATCGGCGCGCGCCGGGGCGAGCCGCGCCAGGGTGCCCGGCTCAATGTGCTTGAAACCCTGCGCGCGGCCGCGCCCTGGCAGACGCTGCGCAGGCGCGCCCGGGCCGAACGCAGTTCTGCCCGGCCAGCGCTGGTGGGCCGGCCGCGCATTGAGGTGCGGCGAGACGATTTTCATGTGACCAAGTTCAAACAAAACAGCCAGACCACCACGATTTTTGTGGTCGATGCATCCGGCTCGTCGGCCCTGAACCGATTGGCCGAGGCCAAGGGTGCAGTCGAGTTGTTGTTGGCCGACTGTTATGTGCGCCGCGACCAGGTCGCGGTGATAGCTTTTCGCGACAAGCAGGCCGAGTTGCTGCTGTCACCGACACGCTCACTGGCACGGGCCAAACGCAGTCTGGCCGGCCTGCCCGGGGGGGCGGCACGCCGCTGGCCAGCGGTCTGGACGCGGCACTGACTTTGGCACAGCAGGTGCAGCGGCGCGGCGACACGCCGGTCATCGTGCTGCTGACTGATGGCCGGGGCAATATCGCGCGCAGTGGCGCGCCGGGGCGGGTTCAGGCCAATGCCGACGCCATCGAGGCGGCCCGGCAAATCAAAAGCTCCGGCCTGACTGCCCTGCTGCTCGACACCTCGCCTCAGGCCCAGGCCATGGGCGCCCACTACCTGCCACTGCCCTACGCCGGGGCTCGGCAGCTGTCGCAGGCCGTACAGGCGGCCACCGGGGCCAGTCAGCATGGGCACTGAGCCCCTGCTGTGGGAGCGCGACGGCAGCGACTGGCCGCACCGGCAGGCCAGCGAGTTCAAAGTGGCGGGCGGCCTACGCTGGCACCTGCAGCGCTTTGCCTGCCAGGGCCTGCCATGCGCTGCCAACCCGCCTGTGGTGCTGCTGATTCACGGCACCGGTTCGGCCACCCACACCTGGCGCGGCTTGGCGCCTTTACTGGTGCAACACGCCGAAGTGCTCAGCATGGACCTGCCCGGCCACGGTTTTAGCGCGCTGCCACCGGGCGCCCCGCCCGGGCAATGGCTCTCGCTCAATGGCATGGCGCAGGCCCTGGGCGCCTTGCTGCTGCTGCTGCAGCGCGCACCGACACTGGTGATTGGCCACTCGGCTGGCGCTGCGATTGCGCTGCGGATGTGTCTGGACGGCCGCATTGCGCCCCGCTCGGTGATCGGCATCAATGCCGCCCTGCTTCCCTTGGGCGGCCTAGCCGGGCAGTTTTTTTCGCCGGTGGCCAAATTGATGGCTGCCACGCCCTGGGTACCGCGCTTGTTTTCCTGGCAGGCACGGGACCCAGCGGTGCTGCAGCGCCTGATCCAGGGCACCGGCTCACAACTCGATGCCGCCGGCCTGGCCCTGTATGGCCGCCTGGTGCGCAACGCCGGGCATGCGGCCGGCGCCCTGGGCATGATGGCCAACTGGGATCTGCAGGGTCTGGCCGCTGACCTGCACCGGCTGCGCACACCGCTGAGTCTGGTAGTGGGCAGCGCTGACCGGACCGTCTCGCCGGCCCAGGCCGAGCGGGTCATGGCCAGTCTGCCCGCCGCCATGCAGCGCCGCTTGCACAGCCTCCATGGGCTGGGGCATCTTGCGCATGAGGAGCGCCCCGACCTGGTGTGCGCGCTGGCCTTGGCCGAGCTGCTTGAGCCTCAGGGCTGAACGCTGTTGATGACCAGGCGCAACCCCGGGGCACCGGGTTTGACCGGTCCCAATCCGCCGATCAGGTCGCCCGCTTGCGGCATGGCATTGCCCGAGCGCGACACCCGCGCCACCAGCATCACCTGCCCGACGCCCGAGAGCTTGAGCTCTTGGGACATGGCGCTGCTGTCGTCGAGCGTGAATGCGCGGGGCAACTCACTGGCTTTGAATTTGAGGATGGCCAGGGGCATGCGCGAGCCCTGCACCGCACGGGCAAACACAAACACTGTGTCGCTGGCTGCCAGTTGCGCCGCCAGCGCCGGCGCCAAGCTGACCGTGCCGCTAATGGCCAAGGCCGGGGCTGCCGGCGCGCTCGCGGCAGGCCGGGAGCCCTGGGGAGCTGCGGCCAGCAACTGCGCGCGCGCCACATCCAGGCTACTCGCCAGCCCGGCAGCGAACTCGCTTTCGGGGGGCGCCAAGGCCTGCGCGCGGGACCAGAAAACCACCGCTGCGCCCGGGTCTTGCCGCTGTAACGCGGCGGTCCCGGCCAGCGCCAGGGCTTTGAGGTTTTTCGGGTCAATCGCCAGCGCCCGCTCGATCAGGCTGGTGGGCTCACCGGCAGCACTCTGGCCCTGCACCATGGCCAGCACATCGGCATGGTCAGCCAGCAATTGGGCATTGCGCGGCGCGAGTTCACCGGCCCGGACATAGGCCCGGTTGGACTCCTCAAAACGCTGCAAAGAGGCATAGGCGCGGGCCAGCATCTCCCAGGCCTGGGGGTCGGGCGGCTGCCCGCTTGGCTGCTGGTCGAGCCGCTTGGCAAGTTGCGCCACCATGGCCTCAACCTGGGCCTGGGTGGGCTCAGCCGCCACGCCTGCCTGCAGTTCTGGCGCCAGAACCGCCTGCGGCTGACCCAACCAGCCGTACAAGGCCAGCGCCAGCAGCGGCAGCGCCAGGCCCAACAGCAGGGCGCTGCGGCGGCCCCCCCCGGTGCGGCTCGGCGGGGCCGTTGCCGGAGCTGCCTCGTCAAGCACCCGCTGCTCGAGCTCACTGCTGGCCAGCGCATACTGGGCCGGCCCGATCGCGCCACTGCCGAGCTGTTCGTCAAGCTGGGCCTTTTGCTCGCGCAGCAGGGCCAGGTTGGGCTCAGGCGCGACCGAGCCGGCTTGGGTCGGGGCCGGCCGGGGGCTGCGCAACAGTGCCGGCAGCAACATGGCCAGCGCCAGCAACAGCAGGGCCAGACCCAGCAGCCCGAGCAGGGTCATGGCGGACCACCTGTCTGGTCTAGCAGCTGGCGCGCGCGCCGGCGTTGTGCCGGGTCAAGCTGGCGCTCTGCAGCGTGCTGGCGATGCCGGCGGATATTGACCATCAAAACCCCCGCCGCCAGCAGGAGCAGGGCAAAGGGTCCCACCCACAACAACACCGTACTGGCTTTGAGGGGCGGGCGGTAGAGTACGAAATCGCCATAGCGCGCCACCATGAAATCGAGAATCTGCTGGCTGCTCTGCCCCTGCGAAAGCTTCTGTCGAATCTGCCCCCGCAGGTCGACTGCGAGGTCGGCATGCGAAGCGGCGATGGTCTCGTTTTGACACACCAGGCAGCGCAACTCTTCGGCAATCACCATCACCCGGGCTTCCAGCGCCGGGTCACTGGCCATCGGCTTGGCCTCGCCGGCCCCAGCTGACAACGGCAAGCCCAGCGCCAAGCCGAGCAGCAACGCGCCGCCCAGCAAGCCAAGGCAGCCGGTCTTAGGCACCAAGTTTTCCGACCAGGGGCAAGATGGTGTCACGCAACACCTCCGGGGTCAGCGGCCCGATGTGCTTGAAGCGAATCACGCCGGCGCGGTCAATCACAAAGGTTTCTGGCACGCCATAGACGCCCAGTTCAATGCCGGCCAGGCCGTCGCTGTCTTGCAAGGACTGCTGGTAGGGGTTGCCAAATTTTTCCAGCCAAGCCAGCGCATCCGGGCGCTTGTCTTTGTAATTGAGGCCATACACCGGCACCAGGCCGGCACGGGCGAAGTCCACCAGAACCGGGTGTTCAAGCCGGCAAGCCACGCACCAGGAGGCCCAGACATTGAGCAGCCAGACCTTGCCGAGCAGGTCTTTGGGCGCCAACTGCTGGGCCGGGTCGGCCAGCGTGGGCAGGCGGAACTCTGGGGTCGGGCGGTTCACCAGTGGCGAGGGCACCTCGCGCGGGTTGAGCCGCAAACCGACTGCCAAAAAGCCCACCAACACCAGAAAAGCCAGCAGTGGCAACAAATACCTTTTCATCGCACCTGGCCCCGGCCAACCAGCAGCGGCAACTCGCCCGGCGCAGCAGCCTCGCCGGCTCGGGCCGCGGCGGGCTTGGTGGCAGCCACTCGCCTGGCCCGGTAGCGCCTGTCCATCACCGCCAGCAAACCACCCAGGGCCATCAGCACACAGCCGCCCCAGATCCAGTTGACCAGGGGTTTGTGGTGCAGTCGCACGCTCCAGGCCGTCGGGCCGACCGGCTCCCCGAGGGCCACATACAGGTCACGCCGCAGTCCGCGGTCAATGGCCACTTCGGTCATGGCCATACGGCTGACCTTGTACAGACGGCGCTCCGGCTCGAGCCGGCCCAGATCCTGGCCGTCGATAGACACCGCCACCGTGGCGCGCAGGGCGGTGTAATTGGGCCCGGTGACCGGGTTGACAGCCTTGAGCTCAAAGCTGTAGCCGCCCACCTGCGCAACATCGCCGGGCTCCATGCGCACATCACTCTCGCTGGAAAAGCCGCTCACCACAGTGACGCCGACAATGAACACCGAGACGCCAAAATGGGCCAGCAGCATGCCGTAGTAGCTGCCCGGTTGCGCCGCCAAGCGGGCAGCCCAGCCGGGTGCCGGATGCTCACGCAGCCGGCTGAGCAGGTTCAGCAAAGCGGTGCTCGCAACCCACGCCCCGAGCAGCAAACCGAGCCCGATCATGGGCGTCCAATGGCCCAGAAAAAATGGTGCGATCAGGGCGCTGAGCAGGCTGACCGCCGCCGCCCAGCGCAGGCGCCGGGCTAAGTCGATGGCGCTGGCCTCGCGCCAACGCGTCAACGGACCGACCCCCATCAAAAACAGGGCGGGCGCAATGAGCGGGACAAAAACAGCCGAAAAATACGGCGGCCCAACCGACAGCTTGCCCATGCCCAGCGCATCAATTACCAGGGGATAAAGCGTACCCAAGAGCACCGAAGCCGCTGCCACCACCAGCAGCACATTGTTGGCCAGCAACATCGATTCACGCGACACCGGCGCAAAACTGCCCCCCAGGCCCACCCGGGGCGCACGCCAGGCAAACAGAGCCAGCGAGCCGCCAACCACCAATGACAAAAAGCCCAGAATGAACACGCCGCGCGCCGGGTCTGATGCAAAAGCATGGACCGAGCTCAAAACCCCCGAGCGCACAATGAAAGTCCCCAGCAAAGACAAAGAGAAGGCCAATATGGCCAGCAAAGCGGTCCACATTTTGAAACCGCCGCGCTTCTCAGTGACTGCCAGCGAGTGGATCAAGGCAGTGCCGACCAGCCAGGGCATGAAGGAGGCGTTTTCTACTGGGTCCCAGAACCACCAGCCGCCCCAGCCCAGTTCGTAGTAAGCCCAAAAGCTGCCCAGTGCAATGCCAGCCGTCAAAAAACACCAGGCCACGGTGGTCCAGGGCCGCGACCAGCGCGCCCATGCAGTGTCGAGCCGGCCCGCCAGCAGGGCGGCAATGGCAAATGCAAAGGCCACCACAAAGCCCACATAGCCCATGTACAGCATGGGCGGATGGATCACCATGCCGGGGTCCTGCAGCAGGGGGTTGAGGTCCTGCCCGTCCGGGGCAGCGGGCAGCAGGCGCTCAAACGGGTTCGAAGTGAACAGGGTGAACAACAGGAAGCCGCAGCTGACCAGCCCCATAACCCCCAGCACCCGGGCCAACATGGTCTCATCGAGCTGGCGCGAAAAGATCGAAACGGCGAGAGTCCAACCGGCCAAGATCAGGGACCACAGCAATATTGAGCCCTCGTGGTTGCCCCAGACTGCCGTGATCCGGTAAACCAGTGGCAGGCTGGAGTTGGAATGCCGGGCCGCCAGCAACACCGAGAAATCATTGGCAATGAACACCTGGGTGAGGCAGGCATAGGCCAGCAGCACAAACAAGAATTGCCCGCGCGCCGCAGGCCGGGCCAAAGCGGTCCAGGCACTGCGCCCGGTGTGCGCCCCAGCCAGGGGCAGCACCCCCTGAACTAGCGCCATGAGCAAGGCAATGATGAGGGAAAAATGACCCAATTCAGCAATCATGGTTTGGCCTTTTTCAGTGCTGCGGCGGCTTCCGGTGGCATGTAGTTTTCGTCATGTTTGGCCAGTACCTGCTCGGCCCGGAAGACGCCATCGGCACCTAGCCTTCCCTGTGCCACAACGCCCTTGCCCTCTTTGAAAAGATCTGGCAGCAGCCCGGTGTAGGTTACCGGCAGGGTCTTGGCCAGGTCGGTCACGACAAAGCGGATTGTCAGGCCCTGGGTCTCGCGTTGCAGGCTGCCCTCCTGCACCAAGCCGCCTATACGAAAACTGCGCTCGCGTGGTGCTTCATTGGCCAGAACCTGGCTCGGGCTGAAAAAGAAGACCAGGTTGCTGTTGAAGGCATTGAGCACCAGCATGGTCGCGCCACCCAAGGCTGCCACCGCCACGACAACAGCCAGGGCGCGCTTGTTTCTAGGTTTCATGGGCCGGATTCTCCCGCATCAGAATCGGGCCCAGCAGAAATCAGCTCAATCAGCTTACGCTGCCTGTGGGTAAGCCACAGCACTTCAATCAGCAGGGTTGCAGCACACATGCCCAGCGAGCCCCACACATAGAGGGCATAGCCGCCCATGTGCCAAAAATCAGACCAGTCGGCACTGCTCATGCAGACCTCGCCAGATCTTGCACCCAGGCGGTGTGGGCCTCACGCTCCAAAATGATGCTGCGCACCCGCAGCAGGGCCGCTGCGATGCAGTAGGCCCAGCAGGCCAGCGCCATCACCAGCATGCCCAGCAGCATGGTGCTGGCCATGCTGGGCGACTTGGTCAAGCTGACCGAGGCTCCTTGGTGCAGGGTGTTCCACCACTTCACTGAAAAATAGATGATCGGCACGTTGACTACGCCCACCAGAGCCAGCAGGCCGGCGGCCCGGTCGGCCCGGCGCGGATCGTCGATGGCGGCATGCAGCGACATGAAGCCGATATAGAGAAACAGCAGCACCAACTCCGAGGTCAGGCGGGCATCCCACACCCACCAGGCGCCCCAGGTGGGCTTGCCCCAGAGTGCGCCGGTCCAAAGGGCAAGAAAGGTCATCAGGGCGCCGGTTGGAGCGAGTGCGCAGGCCATCATTGAGGCCAGACGCGAGTTAAACACCAGGCCCAAGCCGGCCCAGCCTGCCATGGCCAAATAAACCACCATCGACATCCAGGCGGCTGGCACATGCACAAAAATGATTCGGTAAGCCTCCCCCTGTTGCGCGTCGGTGGGCGCCAGCCACAACCCGATATACAAGCCCCAGACTGCAAGCAGGCCTGCCAGCATGAAGCACCAGGGCAGCAACTGCCCTGCCAATCGATAAAAACGCTGTGGGGCAGCAAAATAAAACCAGTTCACCGCACCGAGTTGCATACCGGGTGCCTCCTGACAAATTTTCGGTCACAGTCGGCCATCTGGGGGCACCTACTCCAAAGCAATCCTGAGCCCGGCCGCAACCACCCAAGGCGCTGCCACCAGACTCACCAACAAACCAGCACCAAGCAGCGAAAAATGGGCGGAAAACCCGAGCCCGGCCTGATACGCCTGTACTGCGCCAGCACCGAACACCAACACCGGGACCGCCAGCGGCAGCACCAACAAAGACAACAAAACACTCCCCCCTCTGAGCCCCACGGTCAAGGCCGCACCAATGGCTCCAATCAGGCTAAGCACCGGGGTGCCGAGCAGCAAAGACAAAACCAAAACACCACAGTCATCGGCAGCCAAATCAAACTGCAGTGCCAGCAGCGGGGCGATGAGGGTCAGCATCAATCCCGAGCCAATCCAGTGGGCGGCGATTTTACCCAGCACCAAAAAAGCCAGGGGATGGGCGCCCAAAAGCAATTGCTCCAGTGTGCCGTCTTGGTGGTCATCAGCAAAAAGCCGGCTCAGCGAGAGCATTGACGACAGCAGTGCGGCAACCCAGACCACGCCCGGCGCCATGCTGCGCAACAGGCCAGGCTCTGGCCCCACACCAAGCGGAAACAAACTCACAACCATGACGAAAAACAACATCGCCGACAGGGTGTCGGCGCGCCGGCGCAGGGCCAGGCGCAGATCGCGGACAAAAATGCACTGCACTGCCGCCAGCAAACCCACCGGCAGCACCGCCGGCTGCTTGGGGTGAGTAATAACGCTCACAGCGCTAGCACCTGCTGCTGCGCGACATCGACAGCAACGTCCTGGTGGCTGGTCAAGACCACCACGCCACCGCCATGGACGCGGGCCTTGACCAATTCAGCCAACCAGGCGGTGGCCCCGGTGTCAAGGGCATTGAAAGGCTCATCGAGCACCCACAGCGCCGCATAGTGGCCGTGCACCAGTCGTGCCAGCGCGCTGCGGCGGCGCTGCCCCTGCGACAAGCGGCGCACCGGTGTGCTGTCAAAACCACGCAAACCAGCCGCTGCCAGCGCCCCGCGCGCCTGAACAGCGCTCAGCGCCTGCCCGCCCAAGGCACTGGCAGCCTGCAGATTCTCCAAGGGGGAGAGGTCGTCCTTCAGGGCCGCCGCGTGTCCGAGATAGATCATCTGGCGGCCAAGGTCCTCCCGCAATGCCGAAATACTTTGGCCACACCAGCTCGCCCGGCCCTCGCTGGGCTCGAGCAGACCACAAATAATCCGCAGCAGGCTGGTCTTGCCAGCGCCATTGGCGCCCTGCACCCGCAGCAATTGCCCGGCCGGCACCTCGCAGCTCAGCCCTTGAAACAGGCGCCGCCCGCTGCGCATGCAAGCCAGATTTTTCAGCAGCAGCATGCCAGCATGTCGCCTGAGCTGCCTGAAGGGTGGCTGCGGCGCCACTGTTGCGCCACGGTTTGCTGGTTTGGTGTCTTCATTGCGCTTGTCCGTCTTCAAATGGTTTGAGACAGATGGGGTAATTTCTTAAAGGAGAGGTTGGCTCATTGATTTTGAAGTTTATACGGTTTCACATCTGTGCTGTAGTCTTCTGCTTTGGATCGTCTTTTCTTTGATCCGTCTCCTTT
The DNA here is from genome assembly GCA_009693325.1 of Rhodoferax sp. GTDB lineage: Bacteria > Pseudomonadota > Gammaproteobacteria > Burkholderiales > Burkholderiaceae_C > Rhodoferax. The sequence continues at coordinate 356 of SHXM01000112.1, read as the reverse complement.
CTTCCAGTATCGATTCACCCCTGCCAAAGTACACATCGGCCGGGGTTACGTTGCCCAAGCTCTCGTGATAGCGCTGGTGGTTGTAGTACTGCACAAACTCCCCCACCGATTGCTCTAAGGCGCCAGGCAGGTAGTAGTGCTCGAGCAAGACGCGGTTTTTCAACGTCTGATGCCAGCGCTCAATCTTGCCCTGGGTCTGCGGGTGGTTAGGCGCTCCCCTGACATGGCCCATCTCCTGGCCCTTGAGCCAAAGCGCCAATTCTTTGGAGATGTAGCACGGCCCGTTATCACTCAGCAGGCGTGGCTTGTGTTCCACCCGCGCGCTTTGGGGTTCTGTCGCAGTAAGCATAAACGAC
>SHXM01000111.1 GCA_009693325.1 Rhodoferax sp. | reverse complement strand
TGGCAGCGATGGCTTTCACGGTGGCCGCATTGCTTTGCAGGCTGGTCTCCACTGCTTCCACGCGTTTGGCAATCTCTTTGGTTTTGCTGTCTATGGTCTGCGCGTTGGCCGAAATAGCGCTTTGCGCGGTTTTCATGAGCTCTTCCACCTTGGCCTCAAGCCTGACCTGCTGGCGCGAAATGGTGTCCTGCTGTTCAGACATGTTTTGAAAAATCTCGCCCGAGTTGCTGATGAGTTTGATCGATTCGTCCATGGCGATAACCCGCTTGCCCACCGCCAGCAGCATCTCGTCGGCTTTGGTGATGCGTTGCTGCAAGCGGATTGACATCAGGCCGGCCATTGCCACTGCGATGACCACCAGCAGACCAAACACGGCCAGCACGATGAGGCCGTGTTTGCGTTGGGTGGCATGGCCCGCCATCAATTCTTTGGCTGCGGTCTGCAAGTGTGCGCCGGCGTTGGCCGCATGCACACCGGCCCGGCTCGCCAGCTCGGCTGCATCAAGCAGGGTGTGCTTAACGTCCTTGACCTGAGGATCCTGCTCCATGTGCTGCAGCTCGGGAGACTGCGCTGCTTGAGGGTGTTCATGTTCGCCATGTGATGCATCGGTCGGCACCGCCTCATCTGGTCCATGTTCCGGCTCGGGGCTGGCATGGGGGTCCTGGTCATGCTCTGGGTTGGGTACTTCGGTGGCTTGGTTCATGGGGTTTACCTGTCTTGGTTTAGCGACGGTGTTCAGGCCCGGCCAGAGCTCTGAGATTCTAGGGCGCTGAGCCTGGCCCTGAGTGCCAGGTTTTGTGCCTCCAGCGCATGCAGGCGCCCAGCGACTTCCGGGTCGTCCGACATGTTCATTGGCGGGGCGATAGGTGGCTCGGCGACAGCCTCTTGGACCAACTGTGTTTGCACAAGTGGTGGGGTGTCGGGTTCGGGTTCGGGTTCGGGCTCGGGCTCGGCAAAGGCCTGCGCCTGCACTGACTCAGGCGACTGAGGCGCGTCGGCTTGCGCCAGAGGGTCTGGGGCGGAGTCGGCATCGACGCTGGCCTGCTGGGGCGGGCCAGTCTCGGGGCCAAAGGAAACGGCCCGGCGTTTTTCGGCGTCAATGGCATCGGCCACCTCATCCGAATCGATGGCCACCTGTCGGATTTCCGTACCCACCTGGGCTTTTCGGACCTCTGCGTTATGGCTGCCTTCGTGCACCTCGACCCTGTGTGGGGTACCGCCGTGGATAAATTCGGGCTGGTTCATCGGTTCACTTTGGACTCGGTTGAGCTGGCGTCGGTGGACTCGCGCGACAGGCGCTCTGTCATGTTTTTAAGTGGCAAGGCCCAGGCCCCCTTGGGCATGTCAACACCCCGGGCGAAGCGCATGGCTTCCAGCCTGGAGCCAAACGGGCCAGAGGCGATTGAAAACTTCAGATCGGCGTCTTTGGAGGCGTAATTGGCCACGATATGAAGGTTTTTGATTTCAGGCCGGCTTTTCATCCACGCTGAGGCCTCTGCGTAGGAAGGCTCGGTGGCATAGATGACTAAAAAACTGGCGCTGGGCATGGCCTTGACCCAGGCATGACCAACTCGGGCCTGGGCCGGCGAGACGATGATTTCTTCCGCTTTTGGCGGGCTGGGCTGGGGTTTTGGCGGGACAGTTTTGATGGCGGGTGCTTCTGAGGCGGTCGCCGGCGCAGGCGCTGTTGCTGGCGCGGATGGTGCTGGCGCTGGTGTCGGGGCCGGTGCTGCGGCCGGTGTCACGGCCAGTGATGGCGCTGAGGCGCTGGGTTCTGCCGGCGAGGCTGCGGCCGCTGGCGCTGCCGAGGCAGCCGCTGCGGCCGCACTCAGCGCTGCTGAGGCTGCTTGCGCTGCGGCTTGGGCTTCGGAGGCCGCTGCCAGTGCGGCTGCTGCGCTGGCTGCGGCGGGCGCCGGAGCAGCTTGCCGATCCCAGAGGCCTTTGAGTGGATCTGGCAGCAGGTTTTGGATAGAAAAACCGCCATAGAGCTGCCCAAGCGCAAGACCAGAGAGGCCCAGCAGGAAGGCGCCGGCGAGCAGCCAAGGCCGCCAGGAGCGAGCTACCGGGGCGGGCTCTGGCGGCTGTTTGCGCTCGAGCTCTTCGGTGTCCATCTCAATGGGTTCCGGCTCGAGCAGGACCTCAGGCGGTGGCGGTGTTTCATCAATGACCAATTGCTTGAGCAGCCCATTCACCAGTGTCTCGCGCCCCTGTGCCCGGGCTTGTTCGAGCAGGGCGTTTTTTTGCGCCAGAGTGGGCGGCTCGATATCCCAGTGCAAAAACCGGCGGCCGAAGGCATTGAGCAATTCATGTTTGCCGCTGGCCGCGGTCAAGAGCATCACCACCCGGATATTGGCGCCAGGAAAGTTTTGCACCAAGCGGGCGAGCAACTGAATTTCGTGGTCTGGCAGGGCGGCGGCGTCGTGAACAATCCATATTTTGGGCGGTGCGTTTTGCACCTTGTTGCCCATGGCGTCCTGGATCGAGTAGGTTTGCAGCACCTCATTGAAGCGAGAGATCAGGGCGTCGGCACTGGCAGGGAAACACACTTCGAGCTCAATTTCGGGCGCCGCTTCACGCAGCCTGGCTACCAGCAATTTGCCGTAATGGTCGAGGATGGCGTCCTGTGCGCTGACCATTGACAGGCTCATGCCGCTCTGGATCAGGCCAGCCACATAACCCTCTAGCCGGAGTCGGTCCGAGACTCTGAAGAAAATCGCCTGATTGACGGTCAAGTCATCATCGCGGTGGTGCATGGGCAGGCTCATGCGCTTGCCGCCTCAGGCTCAAGTTGGCGGCCGTTGGCGTCGAACAACATCGACTTCGGAATGGCCGGGGAGGGTCGCAACATGGGCTCCACGCCGGGCTCGACGTTAGCCAGGCTGAAGACATAGGCAATCACCTGGGCCACTGCGAAATACAGGGCCTCGGGAATCGGTTGATCCAGCTCGGTGGTGAAATACAAAGCGCGTGCCAATTGGGGTGCCTCAAAGATTTCAATACTGTGGGTTTTTGCCTCTTCGCGAATTTTGGCTGCTACAAAATCAGCGCCCTTGGCCAGCAGTATTGGCGCGCCGTCGGCGGTGGGGTCGTAACTCAGCGCAATGGCAAAGTGCTCCGGGTTGGTAATGATAACGTCTGCATCCTTGACCTTCTTCATCATCCGCACGTTGGCAATTTCCCGCTGGCGCCGTCTGATTTGCGCCTTGATTTCGGGGCGGCCTTCCATGTCTTTGTGCTCGTCTCGAATTTCTTGTTTGGTCATGCGCATGCGCTTCATGAAAGAGAAGCGCTGGTAGGGGGCGTCAATCAAAGCGATCAGCACCAGGCCCAGTGTGAGCCATATCAAGGCCTCAAGAATCAGGGAGCCGGCCAATGCGAAGGCTGGCTCCAAACCCATGTTGCCCATGCCAATGAGCTTGGAAAAATGCTTGTCAAGCAGCACCAGCAGTACGGTGCCGACCAGACCAAACTTCAAAACAGCCTTGATCAGCTCGACGATGGCGTGGCTGCCGAGCATGCGTTTGAGGCCGGCCAAGGGGCTGAGCTTGGAGAATTTTGGTGCGATTGACTTGATTGAAAACAAGAACCCGCCGATAGCGCCCGAGGCCAGCACAGCCAGCGTGACTGCCACCAGCATCATCGGTAATATCAACAGCAGACCGTCTAAGACTTGGCTGGCAAAAGTGGCGGGTAGCAGCGAGGGGCTGTCTAGAACTTTGCGGTCAAACTTAAAGCCGGCGGCAAATTTGGTTGATATTTCATGCAGCCAAAAGCCGCCGGTTGCGACCAGACAGATCACCCAGCCACTCATGACAGCAGCCGAGGTCAGCTCGACCGAGCGGGCGACCTGCCCCTCTTCGCGCGAGCGTTGGAGCTTGCGCGAGGTCGGTTCTTCGGTGCGTTCAGCGCTGTCGTCTGCCATTTTGGGTTATTGCACTAGCTCAGACCGAGCTGGGTGCGCACCTCTGTAAAGCCCTGCAGCCACAACCATTCGATGCGCCCGCCCATGCTGGGCAGGGTGAGTATCAGAACACCAAAGCCGGCAATGATCATGGCCGGCAGGCCGACCTGAAATATATTCAGACTTGGCGCGGCGCGCGAGGCAACGCCCAGTCCGATGTTGATGAACAGCAGGGTGATCATGACCGGTATGGCCAGCAGCAGGGCGCCGAGAAAAATCATCGAGCTCCAGCTTAAAAAATGCGCCCAAGCGCCCTCGGTAAGCAGCCCCTTGCCAATCGGCATGCTGGAAAAACTGTCCACTACCAAGCTCAGCAACATGGCATGGCCGCCAAAGCCTACAAAAATCAGGGTGGTCAAGACCACCAGGAACTGAGCGATGACGGGCACATTGCCCAGGTTGGGATCCATCATGGTGGCGAGTGAGAGGCCCATGGCATTGGAGATGGATTGACCCGCCAGCAAAATTGCGGCGGTGACCACTTGCAAACTCAAGCCCATCAGCAGACCGATGGCGATTTGGTTGAAGATCTCGACCAGGCCTGGCGCAGATACGGGGTCTAGCCGGGGCCACTCATAAAGAGGATAAATCATCCAGGTGAGGGCTACCGCCAACAATATCCGCAGGCGCAGGTTAAAGGACCGTAGCGAGAAAACTGGCGCGGCCAAGAGCAGGGCTGACACCCGCAGCATAGGCCACAAGAAGGTGTAAAAGCGCTCAACGATATCATTAGCCAGTAGATTCATGTGGGCTGCCTTGAGCGGCTTTTTCGGGTTGGCTCAGGTGAACAAAAGAGGAATCCGTTGGAACATGTTCTTGGTGTAATCGACCAAAGTAGCTAGCTGCCACCCGCCCACCAGAGCCATGGTGAGGGACATCGCTGCCACCTTGGGAATAAAGCTCAAGGTCGACTCGTTGATCGAGGTGGCAGCCTGAACAATGCCCACCAGCAGGCCCACTGCCAGTGCCACGATCAGCAGCGGGGCAGAAATCAGGGCGGTCATCCAGAGAGCCTGGCGTCCTATGTCGATAACGGCAGCGATATCCATGGTGTGTTTTCCTTTGCTGGTGGTTTTCTTGTGGGCTGCTGGAGCTCAGGTGGCAAAGCTTGCGGCCAGCGAACTCATGATCAAGCTCCAGCCGTCAACCAGCACGAACAGCATGAGCTTGAAGGGTGCGGAGATCATCATGGGCGAGAGCATCATCATGCCCATGGACATCAGCACGCTTGCCACGATCAGGTCAATCACCACAAAAGGCACGTAGATTAAAAACCCGATGGTGAAGGCGCTTTTGAGCTCCGAGGTAATAAAGGCCGGCACCAGGGTGGTGAAGGGGACTGCTTCGGCCCCGCCAACATCTGGCCGGCGCGCCATTTGCATGAATAAGCCGATGTCGTCTTGCCGGGTTTGCTTGATCATGAAGCCGCGTATGGGGGTCTCGGCAGCTGCCAGTGCTTTGTCAAAAGCCATGCTGCCCTGCATATAGGGCGCCACTGCGTTCTGGTAGACATCGGTCAACACCGGCGACATGATGAACAGGGTGAGGAAGAGGGAAATGCCAACCAGCACATTGTTGGGCGGGGTTTGACCGGTGCCCAGGGCCTGGCGCAGGATCGACATGACGATGATGATGCGCACAAAGGAGGTCATCATCAATAAAAACGAGGGCAGCAGCGTGATGCTGGTCATCAAGGCCAGCAACTGCAGCGACAGGCTGTACTGGGTGCCTTTGCCAGAATCTGTCACATTGACCATGGGAATGCCCTGGGCCCAGGAGAGGGCCGGAATACACACCAGCAGGGCCAAAAGGCTGACCCATAAAATTCTGCGTTTCAAGCTTGATCTCCGGTGGGTGTAGGAGCTTGTTGCCACTGGCCCAGGGCCGTGAATTGGTTTGCGCTCATGCCGATCAGCAGCATCTGGGTGTCAACCCGCAGCAGCGCAATTTTTTGCCTGGGGCCAACGCTGATGGTTTCAACAATCTGCAGTCTGCTCACGCCGCCCTTGGCGGTTTGCATGCTTTGCATGCGGCGCAGCATCCAGAGCATTGCCGCCAGCAGCACCAGCACAACAATGATGCCGCCCGAGACCCTTAGCCAGTCAATACCGCCCGAACCTGTAGCACCCATGGCAGCGTCTTCAAAGGTTCTTCATGCGCTCAGAGGCCGGCACCACACGGGTGAGCCGAATGCCATAGCGCTCGTTGACCAGCACCACCTCACCCTGAGCGACAACCGTGTTGTTGACCAGCAGGTCGAGCGGCTCGCCGGCAATGCGGTCCAGTTCCACCACGCTGCCCTGGGTCAGGCGCATCAGGTCTTTGATTTTGATCATGGCGCGCCCCACCTCAACGCTGAGGGTCACGCTGATGGTTTGGAGCACGTCTTTGTGGATTTGCTTGTCGAGGTCTTGCGATTCGCTCGAGGCACTGGCTTCTGTGGCTGCGTCTGTCATGGCGTGTCCTGAGTTGTTTAGTTGTTGCTGGGGTTGATAGCGTGAGCAATTTGCACCGCGGTTTGCGCGCCCAGGGTGCCGACGTGAACATTGAAGGCCGGTATGCCCGCGGCCTGCAGGCAGGCAAACTCGGGTTTTTTGAAATACAGGATGTCGCCTGCTTGCATCGATTCAATGTCTTTGATGGTGGACTTGATCGTGCCGAGGACAACATTGGCTTGCAGGCAGGAATCGTTCACAGCATCTTCGAATTCATCGTGCCATTGCCGGTCTGAGTCTTCATTGCCGTCGCCGCTTTGCACGCGGCTGCGCAGCAGTTCGCGCACCGGTTTGAGCGACGCATAGGGGTACACCAGGTCAATGAACCCGGTGTTTTTGGTGACGGTTTCGGTTTCAAAACGGCTGACGATGACCAGGTCGTTTTCGTCCGAGATTTGGGCAAACTGGGGATTGATCTCGGCACTGACAAACTCGAGGTTGACATGCATCAGCGGGCCCCAGGCCTCTTGAATGTCCTTGAAGGTCACATCCAGAATCATGTTGATGATGCGCATCTCCATCGGGGTGAACATGCGCCCGGGCAGCAGGGTTCCCACCGTGCCCTGGCCAAAGCCGCCGAAAAAACTGTCCAGCGAACTGAAAACAATGGTCGGATCAATCACCACCAGCGAGTAACCACGCAGCGGGTTCATGCGGACCACGTTCACTGACAGGGGTGCCTTGAGGTCCTTGACATACTGTCCGAATTTGACGATTTGCGACTTGGTCGGGGTGACCCGCGGGCTGGTGCGCAGCACATCCATCAGGTGCGGGCGAAACAGACGGATAAAGCGCTCATTGATCATGTCAATCGAGCTGATATTGACGCCTAGGCTGCTGTCTTCGCTGGCCAGGTCGTGCTTTTTGAAGCGCAGGGTGGTGTTAAAGCCAGTGTCTATGGCAATCGAGCCGTCGTCTACCCCTTCTGCAAGGGCTGCGAGCTCGTCAGCAGAAAGCAGGTTGTCAGCCATGGTGCCTCGGAGCTGTACGGGCCGGCTTACTGAACGACAAAGGAGGTGAAGAAAACCTCCTCAATGCCGCCGAAATCCTCCAGTTTTTCGAGCAGGGAGTTCATGGAGTCGCGGATCTTGATGGCCAAATCTTTGCGGAATTCAGGCTTGACCAAGTCGGCATCTGTGGTTTGGCGCAGTACGTCCAGCACGATAGAGCGCAGCGCTGCCTCGTGCTTGTCGACATTCTCGAAAACTCGGTCGTCGTAGCGGGTCATGATCGAGATCTGTATGGACATCACCTTTTTGGAGCTCATCAGGTTGGACAGAAAGTCCTTCTTGAGCTGGTGGTAGGTGTACTCGAAGCGTGGGCTGTCGGGTGAATTTTTCTTCAATTTAGGCGGGCCGCTGACGTCTTTGCCACCCTTCGCGTCTTTGCCGTCAGCCGGCTTGGCGCCATGAGCATCTGCCGGTTTGGCACCATGAGCATCTGCCGGTTTGGCACCATGAGCATCTGCCGGTTTGGCACCATGGGCGTCAGCGCCGTGGCCGTCTTCGGCCAGCAATTGGTCTGCACTGGGCGGAGGTTTGTTGAAAAAGCCCGTGATGAACAGGGTTCCAACCATGGTGCCTGCAACGATCACGACCAGTGCGATCACGCCGACCAGGATCAGAATAATCGGTTTTTTTGATTTGGCTGGGGCTTCCTCGTCCGGGGCCGCCGCCGGCGCTTCTGCTGCTTTAGCCATGGAACACCTCTGTGTAATGTTTCAACTTCATTCTCCGCCTGGCTTGACCCTCAGGCCAAAATATTCAATCTGTCAGTCGCTGTAACGGCTGGTGTTTGGACCACCGCCCGTGGTTCCTCGACGCGAGCTTTTGTCGGCAAAGCGTCAGAAGCCGCCTTGTAACCCTGCTGAGGCGTCGAATTTCCGCCAGATTGGCGGGTTTGGTCCCCATTGACAGTCATTGAAGCAACTGTCATGCCAGCTTGTGCCAGCGTGTCCTTCAAGCGCGCTGTACCTTGAACAATCAGTTCCCGGGTGAGAGCGCTGTCGGCGCTGAACATCGCCTCCAGGCCGCGGGCGTGCATGAAGAGCTCAACATCAATCCGGCCGAGCTTGCCAGGTTGCAAGCGCATTTGCATTTTCCATTCGCCGCGCTCAATTTGCGCAATCAGCCGGTTGGCCGCAGCCTCGCCGAGCCGGTCTGCGAGCTGCTGCTGTTGAGCTGCCCGAAGTTCGGTCTGGGCTGTCAGCAGGGCAGCCTCGCCCCGGGCTGTCTGGGCCGGCTCTGTGCCCGCCCTGACCAATTGCCCTGTCTGTGTTGGCTGGCCGGCGTTGTTGCCAGAGTCTTGTTCAGGCGCCGCCAGCAGGCCATCCTGTTCCTCTAGGTCAAAGCCTTCGGGCACTGCCAGGTGCAGGTTTTCCCAAGTTCCACTGGCTGGAGCCTTGTTGGCGTTGGGCTGCTGGTTGGCCAGCAGGGGCGCCCAGTTCAACACCTCGGTGTTGCCGGGCCTGCTGGAGGGGCGTTTTGACAGGTCTGGCGCTGGCAGTGAGAGGGTCAGGCGTACTGCGTCCTGAACAGATTCTTCGGCGCTGGCGTCCATGCGCATGTCCGGGCCGAGTTCCGCTGCCTGGCTGGAGGTGGCGGATTTGGCGGCCACCCATGCGGCGCTGATGCTGCCAGCCAAAACCTGAGCTGCCGCCAGCGCGTCTGGCGCTTGGGCCGCCTGCAGGGTTTGAGCTGCAGCATGGGCTGTGACGCCAACTGCCGGCTGGGTGATTGGGGCGATGGACACAGACTTTGGGCCTTCCAGGGACGACGTTTTGGCAGGTTGCGGCGCAGTGGCGACGACCTCTGGCAGGGCGGGTGCGTTGCGGGCGCTGGCTTGTGTTGGGAGGGCGCTTGCTGCTGGCAGGGCAGGGGCGCTGGGTTGCGGCGCAGTGGCGACGAGCTCTGGCAGGGCGGGT
>SHXM01000110.1 GCA_009693325.1 Rhodoferax sp. | reverse complement strand
CGAATGGGCAGTGATTCGGCGTCTGTCACTGACTTGGCATTGCGTGTGAGGGGCGTCGACGGCCTGCGCGTGGTGGACGCCTCCATCATGCCCACGCTGGTAGGCGGCAACACCAACGCGCCGACCTACATGATTGCTGAAAAAGCCGCCGACATGATTCGCCGGCAAACATGAAGCCCAATCGGTACGCAACAAAGCATTGGCAGCGCTTGAGCACGCCCTGCAAATCCAGGCAGGCATGGTGACCATGCACCGCGACCCAGGCTGCGGCTTTTTTGCAGATTGACAGTACCCGCCTGGGGATAATCGAGCCATGAACAACGGCCTGCGCTACAACCCCCGGCTGGTGGGCAGCTTGTCGGTGGCGCAGCTGATCAGCTGGGGCAGTACTTTTTATTTGTTTGCCCTGCTGATGGCGCCGATCGAGCAGGCCCTGGGGCTGAGCCGCGCCGAGTCGTCTGTGGCCTTCAGTCTGGCGCTGTTGGTCGAAGGGCTGCTGGCCTACCCGGTGGGGCGCTGGATTGACCGGGGCCACGAGAGGCTGGTGATGAGCGCAGGCTCACTGCTGGCCGCACTCAGCCTGTTGCTGCTCAGCTTGGTGCAGGGGCTGCTTGGCTTGTATCTGGCCTGGGCGGGTTTGGGTGCTGCCATGGCGGCCATGTTGTACACGCCCGTGTTTGCGGTGGTGACGCGGCGCTACCCGGGCGATTTTCGACGCGCCATCATCACCATGACCTTTCTGGGTGGCCTGGCCAGCACGGTGTTCATTCCCTTGATCGCCTGGCTCATGGCCAACTGGGGTTGGCGCACAGCGGTGCAGGTGCTCGCTGCCCTGCACTTGCTGGTCTGTCTGCCGGTGCATGTGCTGGCACTGCGCGCGGCCCCCGCTGCCAGCGGCACCGGCCCGCTGCGTGACGGGAGCAGTGACACGCTGGGGCAGCATGTGCGCAGCCCCAGGTTTGTGCTGATCGGGGTTTTTCTGACGCTGATGATGGCGATCACGGTGGCCATGCCGGCGCACATGGTGAGTCTGTTGCGTGAGCAGGGCATGAGCGAGGTCTGGGCGATTGCACTGCCGGCGGGCATTGGTGTGGTCCAGGTAGCGGGCCGCTTGCTGATGTATTTTTTTGAGCATCACTTGGATGTGCACCGCGCCAACAGACTAATTCTGATGCTGCTGCCCCTGAGCCTGCTGGTCTTGCTGGCTGCGCCCCTGCTGTCGGACTGGCAGCGCGAGGTGATGCTGTTGTTTGTGCTGCTGTGGGGTATGGGCAATGGCATGATTACCATCGTCAAGGGAACCGCCATGGCGCTTTATGTCAGCCAGGCGCATGTGGCTTCGCTCAACGGTGCACTGGGTCTCCCGCTGGCCCTGTCCAGGGCAGCTGCGCCGCTGCTCTTGGGGCTGCTGTGGTCGCCGGCTGGAGGCTACTCCACGGGCATCGTGACGCTGCTGCTGGGCAGCCTTCTGGGGCTGGGCGCCTTCGTACTGGCCCAGCGTCGCGCAGCGCTAGCCTGACAAATTGGGGGCGAGCAGACGCTGCAGCGAGCGCTCGTCTATTTGACGCCGCTGGGCCAAAGCGCGCAACTGGTCGTCGCCAATCCGCCCGACATTGAAATAACAACTCTGCGGGTGCGCCAGATAAAAACCGCTGACGCTGGCCGCTGGGGTCATGGCCAGACTCTCGGTCAGGCCCATGCCAACGTCAGTACATTGCAGCAGCGCAAACATGTCTTTTTTCACGCTGTGGTCCGGGCAGGCGGGATAGCCTGGCGCGGGCCGGATTCCCTGGTACTGCTCGTCGATCAGCGCCTCAATGGAGAGCGCTTCGTGCGCCGCGTAGCCCCACAGGTCGGTGCGTACCCGGTGGTGCAGACACTCAGCAAAGGCCTCGGCGAGCCGGTCGGCCAGCGCTTTGAGCATGATGGCCGAGTAGTCGTCGTGGTCTTTCTCAAACCAGTCTGATTTTTTGTCGGCACCCACGCCGGCCGTAACCGCAAACAGGCCCAGGTAGTCGGGTGCCATGCCCTTGGGCGCCACAAAATCGGCCAGGCAGCGGCTTGGGCGTTGCAAGGCCTGACCGTCGGGACCTGGCACCACCTGTTTTTCGGTTTGCTGGCGCAGGCCGTACCAGGTCAAGGCCACCTGGGTGCGGCCGTCATCGGTGTAGATTTCGATGTCATCATCGTTGACCGAATTGGCCGGGTACAGCCCGAGCACCGCGTTAGCGCTCAGCCAGCGGCCCTCGATCAGTCGCTTGAGCATGCGTTGCCCGTCGGCGTAGACCCGTACTGCCTCGGTGCCGACGATATCGTCCTTCAGGATCGCGGGGAAAGGCCCGGCCAGATCCCAGGTCTGGAAGAACGGGCCCCAGTCAATGTAGCGGGCCAGCTCGGTCAGGTCGAAATTGCGAAACACCCGACGCCCCAGAAATTTGGGCCGCTTCGGTGCGTAGCCGGCCCAGTCGATGGGTGTCTTGTTGGCGCGAGAACGCGCCAACGGCCACATGGGCGTCTGCTTTTTATTGGCGTGTTGCTCGCGCACCCGCTCCAAATCGGCCTTGAGCTCGGCGATGTACTCACTGGCTTTGTCGCTGAGCAGGCTTTGCGCCACGTTCACACTGCGTGAGGCATCGGGCACGTAGACCACCGGACCCTCGTAATGGGGGGCAATCTTGACCGCGGTGTGCACCCGGCTGGTGGTGGCGCCGCCGATCAAGAGCGGAATTTTGCGCAGCCGAAAATGCGCATCTTTTTGCATTTCGCCCGCCACATACTGCATCTCCTCAAGGCTGGGCGTGATCAGGCCCGAGAGCCCGATCATGTCGGCACCCTCCACCTTGGCCCGGGCCAGAATCTCATGGCAGGGCACCATCACCCCCATGTTGACCACGTCAAAGTTATTGCACTGCAGCACCACGGTCACAATATTTTTACCAATGTCGTGCACATCACCCTTGACCGTGGCGATCACGATCTTGCCTTTGGTGCGCACATCGCGCCCGGCGGCCTCGTCCTGGCGTTTTTCTTCTTCGATGTAGGGGATCAGGTGGGCCACCGCCTGCTTCATCACCCGAGCGCTCTTGACCACTTGCGGTAAAAACATCTTGCCTTGGCCAAACAGATCACCCACGATATTCATGCCGGCCATCAGCGGCCCCTCAATCACTTCAAGCGGTCGGCCGCCGCGGGCCAACACCTCTTGGTATGCCTCTTCGGTATCGGGGGTGATGAAGTCGGTGATGCCGTGGACCATGGCATGGCTGAGGCGCTGCGCCACGCTAACCGGTCGCTCGGCACTGCCGCGCCACTCGAGTTTGCGGCTCTCGTCACGCGCTGCCCCCCGGGTAGATTCTGCGATCTCCACCAGCCGCTCGCCAGCGTCTGCCCGGCGGTTAAGCACCACGTCCTCAACCCGCTCGCGCAGTTCGGGCGCGAGCTCGTCATAGACGCCAATCATGCCGGCGTTGACGATGCCCATGTCCATGCCAGCCTGGATGGCATGGTAGAGAAATACGGTGTGGATCGCCTCGCGAACCGGATCATTGCCCCGGAAGCTGAAGCTCACATTCGAGACCCCGCCCGATACCTTGGCGCCAGGCAGGTTTTGCTTGATCCAGCGTGTGGCCTCGATGAAGTCGACCGCATAGTTGTTGTGCTCTTCGATGCCGGTGGCGATAGCAAATATATTGGGATCAAAAATAATGTCTTCTGGGGCGAAGTCGAGTTCCTCCACCAGTACCCGGTAGGCGCGCTGGCAGATCTCGATCTTGCGGACGTAGGTGTCGGCCTGGCCTTTTTCGTCAAAGGCCATCACCACCGCTGCGGCGCCGTAGCGGCGCAGCAGCCGGGCCTGCTGTTTGAAGCTGTCTACCCCCTCTTTCATGCTGATCGAGTTGACCACCGCCTTGCCCTGCACGCAGCGCAGGCCGGCCTCAATCACGCTCCACTTGCTCGAGTCAATCATGATGGGCACCCGCGAGATGTCGGGTTCGCTGGCAATCAGGTTCAAAAAGCGCACCATGGCGGCCTGGCTGTCGAGCATCGCCTCGTCCATGTTGATGTCGATGATCTGGGCGCCGTTCTCCACTTGCTGGCGCGCCACCGACAGCGCCTGCTCGTACTCGCCATTGAGAATCATGCGGGCAAAGGCCTTGGAGCCAGTCACATTGGTGCGCTCGCCAATGTTCACAAAAGTGGCACGCGGGGCTTGGCCCGGCGTGTCATCGGCGCTTGGCATTGCGCCAATCAGCAGCGGCTCGAGGCCGGCCAGCTTCATCGGGGGACAAATCAATTCAGACATGCAGCTCACCTGTAAAAAACCGGTCAGGTGAGCGTCGTTGAGGTGGATCCAAGCCTGCGCGGCCCATTGGCCGCCTGCAACGCTCCTTGGATGACTGACATTTTAAGGCGCTTTGCGCCAGCGACCGGCACAGCCAGTCGGCTATGCTTGCCCGACCGCTTTGCCGAATTTGATCAAACCATGCTAACCCTCTACTTTGCCCCCAACACCGCGGCCCTGGCCGTGCACATTGCCTTGCAAGAGTCAGGCGCGATTTACAACACGGTGCGCCTGAACTTTGCCAGCAACGACCAAAAAGCGCCGCAGTACCTGGCCATCAATCCCAAGGCCCGTGTGCCGGCCTTGCTGACCGAGCAGGGTGTGTTGACTGAAACCCCCGCCATCCTGGCCTATATTGCGCAATGCTTCCCGGCGGCCAACTTGGCACCCAGCGAGCTCTTTGGCTTTGCCCGAGCGCAGGCCTTCAACAACTATTTGTGCGCCACCGTGCATGTGGCGCATGCCCATAGGGTCCGCGGTGCCCGCTGGACCGATGAGCCCGAAGTGGCCCAGGCCCTGAAGAAAAAAGTAGCGCAAAACATGGCCGACTGCTTCGCCCTGATCGAGCGCGACATGCTCACTGGGCCCTGGGTGATGGGCGGTTCATACAGCGTTTGCGATGCCTATTTGTTCACTATTTCGGGCTGGCTTGAAGGCGATGGCGTTGACATCGCAGGGTTTCCCGCGGTGCACGCACACCACCAACGCATGTCGGCACGCCCGGCGGTACAAACCGTGTTGGCGCTGCACCGCGCCTAGGGCTGGCACCTCGGCAGGCACGGCGCTCAGGCTGCGTGCCAAACCACCTCTGGCCTGGTGTCAGGCTGCTTCCCGGTAAAAGCGCGGGCCGTGCAGGCCTCGGGCGGGCAGCGGCAGAACGCTGTCCCGAATGGCGCTGATGTGCTCGGGCGTGGTGCCGCAACAGCCGCCTACGATATTGATCAGCCCCTCAGCCGCGAACTCATGCAGCAGCCGGCTGGTGTCGCTGGGGGTTTCATCAAAGCCGGTCTCGCTCATCGGGTTCGGCAGGCCGGCATTGGGGTAGCAACTGATGAAGGTGTCGCCCGCCACGCGGGCCAGCTCCTGGATATAGGGGCGCATCAGTGCCGCTCCCAGAGCGCAATTCAGGCCCACCGCCAAGGGCCGGGCGTGGCGCACGCTGTACCAAAAAGCACTGACCGTCTGGCCTGACAAAATGCGCCCGGAGGCATCGGTCACGGTCCCGCTGATGATGAGCGGCAGCCGCTCGCCTGACAGCTCAAAGTATTCGTCAATGGCAAACAGTGCGGCCCGGGCGTTGAGCGTGTCAAAAATGGTTTCCACCAGCAGCAGGTCGCTGCCGCCCTCTACCAGCGCCTGTACCTGCTCAAAGTAGGCGGCGCGCAAGCCTTCGAAGTCTACGTTGCGCGCGCCGGGGTCGTTCACATCGGGGCTGATGCTGGCGGTTTTTGGGGTTGGCCCCAGGGTGCCAGCAACAAAGCGCGGATGCCCAGGTGTCGAAAACCGGTCGCAGGCAGCCCGCGCCAAGCGGGCCGAGGCCAGGTTCATCTCACCAGCCAAGTGGCCCAGGTCGTAGTCGGCTTGGGCGATTGAGGTGGCGCCAAAGGTGTTGGTCTCAATCAGGTCGGCGCCGGCGGCCAGGTAGCTGGCGTGGATGTCGGCGATCACATCGGGGCGGGTTAGCGACAGCAACTCGTTGTTGCCCTTGACGTCTTTGCTTAAGTTGGCAAAGCGCGAGCCCCGGTAATCGGCCTCGACCAGACGCAGGCGCTGAATCATGGTGCCCATGGCGCCGTCAAGGATGACGATGCGCTGGCGCAACAGGTCTGGCAGCGCCTGAGCGCGGGTGTACTGGATCGGTTTCATGCCCTGTATTGTAGGGAGCGCGGCCGCAAACGGCCCAAATTCACCAGACAATAGTGGCATGAAACACATTTGTTGCATCGTGGTGCGCACCCTGCCCAAGCCGTGGGCGACGCACTAACTTGGACGCCGCCCTGATCCAGTCGGTCTGCCACGGTATTTTGCGTCAGGTCTTTGGCTACCCCAAGTTCCGCGGCCCGCAGCAGGCCATCATCGAGCACGTGGCCAGCGGTGGCGACGCGCTGGTGCTGATGCCCACCGGCGGCGGCAAATCACTGTGTTACCAGATCCCGGCCCTGGCGCGCCAGCGAGCCGGGCAGGGCGTAACGATCGTCATCTCGCCGCTGATCGCGTTGATGCACGACCAGGTCGGGGCACTGGCTGAGGCTGGTGTGAGTGCCGCTTTTTTGAACTCATCGCTGTCGGGCGAGGAGGCCGCCCAGGTGGAAAAGCGCCTGCTGCGCGGTGATATCACCTTGCTGTACGCCGCGCCCGAGCGCATCACCACGCCGCGTTTTTTGGCCCAGCTCGACGCCCTGTTTGAGCGCGGTGGCCTGGCGTTGTTTGCCATCGACGAAGCCCATTGTGTCAGCCAGTGGGGCCATGATTTCCGGCCTGAATACCGGGCGCTTACCGTGTTGCACGAACGCTTTGGCGCGGTGCCGCGCATCGCCCTGACCGCCACGGCCGACAACCTGACCCGTGCCGACATCATCGAGCGCCTGCAGCTGCAGGCCGCGCGCCTGTTTGTCAGCAGCTTTGACCGGCCCAACATCCGCTACACCATCGTCGAGAAAAAAGACGCCACCCAGCAGCTCATGCGCTTCATCGCCCAGGAGCACGCCGGGAACGCCGGCATCGTCTACTGCCAGTCGCGCAGGCGGGTGGAAGAGGTGGCCCAACTGCTGTGCGACGAGGGGGTCGACGCCCTGGCGTACCACGCGGGCCTGGACGGCCGGGTGCGCCAGGCCAACCAGGACCGCTTTTTGCGCAGCGAGGGCATCGTGATGGTGGCCACTATCGCCTTCGGCATGGGCATCGACAAGCCCGATGTGCGCTTTGTGGCCCACCTGGACATGCCCAAAAACATTGAAGGCTATTACCAGGAGACCGGCCGCGCCGGACGCGACGGCCAGCCGGCCGACGCCTGGATGTGCTACGGCCTGCAAGACGTGGTGAACCAGCGCCGCATGATTGACGAGAGCCCCGCTGGCGAAGAATTCAAGCAGGGCCTGCGCGGCAAGCTCGACGCCCTGCTGGGCCTGGCCGAGGCTACCAACTGCCGCCGCGTGCGCCTGCTGGCCTATTTTGGCGAGGCCAGCCAGCCCTGCGGCAACTGCGACAACTGCCTGCAGCCCCCCGACGTTTGGGACGGTACCGACGCCGCGCGCAAGCTGCTCAGCACCGTCTACCGGGTGCAGCAGATGGGTGGCATCAGCTACGGTGCCGGTCACATCATGGACATCCTTCGGGGTAAAGTGACTGAGAAGGTGACACAGCGTGGCCACGAACGCCTGAGTACCTTTGGCATTGGCGCCGAGCTCAGCGAGGCGCAGCTGCGCGGCGTGCTGCGCCAGCTGATCGCCATTGGCGCGGTGGCGGTGGACGCTGAGGCCTTTAACACCCTGCAATTGACCGACGCCTCTCGCGCCGTGCTTAAAGGCGAGGTGGCGGTGCGCCTGCGCCAATCGGTGTCCTCGCCCGGCCAGCGCAAGGCCAAGCGTGGCGCCGCTGTGGCGCCGCTGCCGGCGACCCTATGCGCCGACGGCCAAAGCCGCTACCTGGCTCTCAAGGCCTGGCGCGCTGAAGTGGCACGCGAGCACAACCTGCCGGCCTATGTGATTTTTCACGACGCCACCCTGCTGGCCATTGCCGAGCTGGCACCGCATTCGCTTGACGAGTTGCAGGGCGTCAGCGGCATCGGTGTCAAAAAGCTCGAAGCCTATGGCCAGGAGGTGTTGCGGGTGGTAGTGATGGCCTGAAAATTCCATTTTTCAGTTCAATCTTTTTTGACTAGGACAATTCATATGGCCATCAACACCGTCGTCAAGGCCGACCATCACGCCCCAGCCATCACCGAGATGCTGGCGCGCTTTGCCGTGAGCCACCCGTCACGGGGCTGGAGCGACGCGGTCGAGCGCGAGGCGCACCGCACCTTTGCCAACTGGGTCGGCTGCGCCATCGGCCCATCCGGCCACGAGACCGTGGTGGCCGCGCTGGCGGCGGTGATGGAGCTGGCGCCTGCACCCCAGGCCGCAGTGCTGGGCCGGCGCGACCGGGTGGACATGGCCAGCGCCGCCCTGCTCAACGGCATCAGCTCGCACACCTTTGATTTTGATGACACCCACCTGAAAACCATCATCCATCCGGCCGGCCCGGTGGCACCGGCCCTGCTGGCGCTGGGCGAGCACCTCAAGGTGTCGGGGCGTGACCTGATCGATGCGTTGGTCATCGGCATCGAGGTCTCCTGCCGTGTCGGCAACGCCATTTACCCCGACCACTACGACCGCGGCTGGCACATCACCGGCTCCACCGGCATGCTGGGCAGCGCTGCCGCCTGCGCCCGCCTGCTCAAGTTGGATGCCGAGCGCACCCAGATGGCGATCGGCATTGCCGCTTCGCAGCCGATTGGCCTGCGCGAGCAGTTTGGCACCATGACCAAGCCCTTTCACCCCGGTGGCGCGGCGCGGGTGGGCTTGATGTCGGCCCTGATGGCCAAGCACGGCTACACCGCCTCCCAGCGCGCACTAGAGGCGCCACGCGGGCTGATGCAGGTGTTCTCAAGCAAGACCGACTGGTCGCAAGTCACCGACAAGCTGGGCGACAGCTGGGAGATTGCCCTCAACACCTACAAGCCCTTTGCCTGCGGCATCGTGATCCACCCCAGCATCGACGGCTGCGTGCAGCTGCGCGAGCAGCACAGCCTGAAGCCTGACAACATCAAAAAAGTGACGATCAAAGTGCACTCGCTGGTTCTGGAGCTGACCGGCAAAAAAACGCCGGCCAACGGCCTGGAGAGCAAGTTCAGCGTCTACCACTCTTGCGCCGTTGGCCTGATCTTTGGCCGCGCCGGCGAACACGAGTACACCGACGCGGTGGTCAACTCGCCCGCCGTGCTGGCGCTGCGCGCCAAGGTGGAGGCGATTGTGGACGACCGCATCAGCGAGGCCGCCGCCGATGTGCGGGTGCAAACCCATGACGGGCGCGACCTGCACATCGTCATCGAACACGCCA
>SHXM01000109.1 GCA_009693325.1 Rhodoferax sp. | reverse complement strand
AAGGGCCCGATGCGCTTGAGGCTGCTGAAATTCATCCAGACAAAAAAAGCCCGCCCGACAATATTTTTGTCCGGCACAAACCCCCAGTAGCGGGAATCCATCGAGTTGTCGCGGTTGTCACCCATCATGAAGTAGTGCCCGGGCGGCACTTTGCAAACCACGCCTTCGACGCTGTAGCGGCAATTCTCCTTGAATGCGAACTCGTCGGCGCCCGGCACAAAGGAGGGCCTGTCGTCGTCGTTGAGCAGGCGGTGCCGGCGCTCGCCAAACGACTCTTCAAACTGCTTGTGATAACGCATCACGTCTTCGTCAAAAAAATCAGGCACCGCAGTGGTCGAGACTGGCTGCCCATTGATGGTCAGGCGCTTGTTCAGGTAGGCCAGTTCGTCCCCTGGCACACCGACCACGCGCTTGATGTAGTCCAGGCTGGGCTTGGGCGGGTAGCGAAACACCATCACATCACCACGCTCGGGCTTGCTGCCTTCGGTCACCTTGACATTGAGCACCGGCAGGCGCAAGCCGTAGTGGAATTTGTTCACCAGTATCAAGTCGCCGATCAGCAGGGTCGGGATCATGGAGCCGGAGGGGATCTTGAAGGGCTCAAACAAAAAAGAGCGCAACAGGAAAACCGCCAGAATCACCGGGAACAGGCCGGCAGTCCAATCGAGCCACCAAGGTTGCGCCAGCACAGTGGCCCGGGCCTGGGCGCTGCTGTCATCAATTTGGGCGATGCCGAGCTTGACGAGCTCCTGGCGCCGTTGCAGCGACTGGGCCTCCAGCAAAGCCGCTGCTTTGTGGCGTTGTGGCAAAAAATAAAAGCGCTCAGCCAGCCAATAGGCACCGGTGACGAGCGTGGCAAGAAACAGCAGCAAGGCGAAATTGCCCTCCACCATGCCCAAATACCACGACCCGGCATAAGCCAAAAAAGCCGCCAAAACAGCAGAGGTCAGGGCCTGCATCAACCGTCCACCTGCAGTATTGCCAGAAACGCCTCTTGGGGCACCTCAACCGAACCAATTTGCTTCATGCGTTTTTTACCTGCTTTTTGTTTGTCCAGAAGCTTGCGCTTGCGCGAAATATCGCCGCCGTAACACTTGGCGATGACGTTTTTTCGCAAGGCTTTGATTGTCTCACGGGCAATGATGTTCGCCCCGATAGCCGCCTGTATGGCGACGTCGTACATCTGGCGGGAGATGATCTCCCGCATTTTGGCCACCACCGCCCGGCCCCGGTACTGCGACTGAGAGCGGTGCACGATGATGGACAGTGCATCCACTTTTTCGCTGTTCAGCAGGATGTCGACCTTCACCACGTCGGCGGCCCGGTATTCCTTGAACTCGTAGTCCATCGAGGCGTAGCCGCGCGACACCGACTTGAGCTTGTCGAAAAAATCCAGCACTATCTCGGCGAGCGGCATCTCATAGGTCAGCATCACCTGGCGCCCATGGTAGGCCATGTTCAATTGCACACCACGCTTCTGGTTGGCCAGGGTCATCACCGAGCCCACATAATCTTGCGGCATGTACAGGTGCACAGTCACGATGGGCTCGCGCACCTCGTCCAGCCTGCCATGTTCGGGCATCTTGGACGGGTTCTCCACCATGCGCACTTCGCCGTCGGACTGAACCACCTGGTAGACCACGCTGGGGGCAGTGGTGATCAGGTCCTGGTCAAACTCGCGCTCGAGTCGCTCCTGCACGATTTCCATGTGCAGCAGGCCAAGAAAGCCGCAACGAAAACCAAAACCCAGCGCCTGGGACACCTCCGGCTCGTAGTGCAGTGAGGCATCGTTGAGCTTGAGTTTCTCCAGGCTGTCGCGCAAGCCTTCGTACTGGTTGGCCTCGGTCGGGTAGAGGCCGGCGAAAACCTGCGGCTGGATCTCCTTGAAACCCGGCAAGGCTTCGCTGGCGGTCAGCGCCGCACCGCCAGTGCCGGGCTTGATGAGGGTAACGGTATCGCCGACCTTGGCCGCCTGCAACTCTCGGATGCCGGCAATGATGTAGCCCACTTCACCAGCTTCAAGTGAGGGGCGCGCTTCATTGGCCGGCGTGAACACGCCCAGGCTGTCCGCGTTGTAGGTGGCGCCAGTGGCCATGAGCTTGATGCGCTCGCCGCGGGCCAGCCGACCGTCGACCACCCGCACCAGCATCACCACGCCAACATAGCTGTCAAACCAGCTGTCCACGATCATCGCCCTCAGAGGGCCATCAGGCCGGCCTTTAGGCGGCGGGATGCGGGCGATCACAGCCTCGAGAATCTCGTCAATCCCCATGCCAGTCTTGGCCGAACAGGGGATGGCGTCTGCGGCATCAATGCCAATCACGTCTTCGATTTCGAGCCTGGCATTTTCCGGGTCTGCGTTGGGCAAATCCATTTTGTTGAGCACTGGCACCACTTCGACACCCAACTCCAGCGCGGTGTAACAGTTGGCCACTGTTTGCGCTTCAACGCCTTGGCTGGCATCAACCACCAGCAATGCACCTTCGCAGGCGGACAGGGAACGACTCACCTCATAAGAGAAGTCGACATGGCCCGGGGTGTCTATGAGGTTGAGGTTGTAGGTCTGTCCGTCGAGCGCCTTGTAGCGCAGCGCAGCGGTCTGCGCCTTGATAGTTATCCCGCGCTCTTTCTCGATATCCATCGAGTCAAGAACTTGGGCTTCCATCTCGCGCTCCTGCAGGCCGCCACAGCGTTGGATCAAGCGGTCAGCCAGGGTAGATTTGCCGTGATCAATGTGCGCAATGATGGAAAAATTTCTGATGTGATTCATCAAACGTCTGGTTCAAGTGATTGAATTGAAAGCAAGCTGCGCAGAAAAAAGGGCGCGTCGGATGAGGACGCGCCCTGAACCAACAGTCATTGGCAACTGCGAAAGTTGGAACTTCATTGTAGGCAAAAAGGGCCAATAGAACAGGCCTTGCAAGGATTTGTCTGTGCGTTGCGCCCTTGCCACATAAATATTATTCACAGTTTATTCACAATTTATTAGGGGCCTTTGGGGACAAAGTGTGCGCGAGCTGTGGACTAAGTGGCCTGGGCTAGCTTCTTTATCGCATGGTGGATTGAAAAGGTTTCAATATGACTGAAACATCTATTTAAGTCCGGCCATTCTAACCAAAACAGAAGCATGACCTACCTTAAGTTAGCAGGTACACACATAAATTAGTTGCGAAATCTTTGCGGGAAACTGCACCGCCCGATTTTTATTCCTCAGGTTTGAACCTGGCCAGCCCAAACCCAGTTTAGGCGCAGGGTCTTGTACCCGGACCACAACCCTGGCCTTTGGATTCAGAAAAACCCGGTATCAAAGCCGCGCTTGCCACGCAAGGGCCGCTGCTAGCGCCCCGGGCGAATGACCGCGTACTGCGCCCATTCACCGCGCCTGAACAACACATTGACTGCCTTGGACTTGTCAATTTTCGCCACCGCCGCTTCAAATTCTTTGACGGAATTGATCTCAACATTGGCAATTGCCACCAGCACATCACCCTCTCGCAGGCCGGCACGAGCGGCCGCCTCGACCGCCGCGTCCACGCGCACGCCGCCCTTGAGTTTGAGTTCTTTTTTCTGCGCCTCGGTGAGATCGCTGACCGACATACCGAGCGCCTGGCCGGTACTCGGCGTCTTGGCCCGCTCCTCGGGTTCATTGGCCTTGCGCGCAGGTTTGTCGGCTTCGATTTCAGCTACCGTGACAGTCAAGTCTTTGTAGCTGCCGCGACGAAACACGGTCAAGGCACTGCGGGTGCCGGGCTTGGTGGCGCCAACCATGCGAGGTAGATCACTCGACTTGTCGACTACCTTGCCCTCGAACTTGACAATGATGTCCCCAGCCTCGACACCGGCCTTGTCGGCCGGCGCACCGGTCTCCACTGCCCGCACCAGTGCCCCTTGGGCCTTGCCCAGGCCTATCGACTCGGCCACTTCTTTGGTGACCTGGTCTATCTGCACCCCAATGCGACCCCGGGTTACCCGTCCCGAGACACGCAGTTGCTCGCTCACGCGGACCGCCTCATCCATGGGAATGGCAAACGAGATGCCCATTGAGCCGCCCGACCGGGAATAGATCTGGCTGTTGATACCCACCACCTCCCCGCGCATGTTAATCAGCGGGCCACCAGAATTGCCTGGATTGATCGCCACATCGGTCTGGATGAAGGGCAAATAGTCGCCTGTGTCGCGCTGCTTGGCGCTGACAATCCCGGCGGTTACCGTGTTCTCAAGCCCGAAGGGCGAACCGATCGCCATCACCCATTCGCCGACCCTGAGCCGGCTGACATCCCCTACCTTGACGGCCGGCAGCCCGCTGGCTTCGATCTTGACCAGGGCCACGTCGCTGCGCTTGTCCGCGCCTATCAGCTTGGCCTTGAACTCGCGTTTGTCGGTCAGCGTGACGATCACTTCATCCGCCCCTTCGATCACGTGCGCGTTGGTCATGATCAGGCCATCCGAGCTCAGGATGAAGCCCGAGCCGACACCCCTGGGTTGCTCTTCTTCTTGCGGCTGGGGCCGGTTAGGCCGGGGCGCCTGCCGCGGGGCATTGGGCATGGGCAGGCCAAAGCGCTTGAAAAATTCAAGCTTCTCCTCGTCTCCACCAGAGCCTGTGCGCGCGCTGACTTTTTCAAGGGTCCGGATGTTCACCACCGAGGGGCCCACCTGCTCCACCAGGTCGGTGAAGTCAGGCAGGGTTCGGGTTTGGGCCAGACCCGGGCTGGGCAGCACTGTTGTGACTGCCGCGGTAAGGGTCAGCGCCAGCGCCATAGCCAGCGAGTGCAACGCCTTGCGATCAATTTGAATCATGGTCAACCTTTCGAGGATGGAAATTAAAAAAATTATTTACGCTGCAGCGCCTGGGCAAACGCCGCCAGGGTGTGCGGCGGCACCTCACCCACAGCGGTCAGCCACCAGTCGCCGATACGGCGGGTGAGCGTGTGGGTGGCACCCAGAGCCTGGGCCATCGGCTGGCCATGGCGGCGCGGCTCAAAGGCCTCAATGAACAGCGACACGGTGGCCAGGCCGTCTGAAAAAATCCATTGCAGGGTGCTCTCTGGCCGGGCATCAGCCGGGACGGCCGTCGGCCGCAAATAGCAGCTCACTGCCTGAAAACCAGGCACCGCCGACTTCATGCCCCAGCCTTGGTCTGCCGCGCTGGTCTTGACCAGGTCAGTCCGCTCGACCTGGTAGCCCTCGGTATTGCCCATCATCTGGGCCAATTTGGTCATGCTCACGGGAGCATCGAGCTGAAGCTCAGAGAACGCCGCCTGCTCCAGGACCCGTCCGCGTGCATCGATGGTTTGCAATTTCAGGACCATGCCGGTTTTTTTCTCGGTCCAGATCTGGTAGGCAAAGCGCAATGCGTCATTCGGGCGCAGCTGAACCACGTCGGCCTCAAGGCCAGCCACACGTTCGCTGCCCGCGAAGCGGATGCCATACAACTGGCCCAAGGCCGTGCCGCCGGGCTGTAACAGGTTGGGGAACTGGCCGAATGACTCACGCCGCTCGGCCACTGCCAGGCGACTTTCCGGGAACAAGGTCAGGAGTTGCTCATTGCGGCGAAAGGTCGACCTGGGTGGCCCGGTGAGGGCCTCCACCCGCTCCATTTGCAAATCGCCGTCGCAAACATGCCAGATCCTCGCACTCGAGATGCTGTTGCCTGCCGAAACCACAAAAGTGCCGGTGTAAGTCCGCCGGCGTGCTGCCTCGTGCATGCGCACAAGCCACTCATGGAGGGTGCGCTCAGGAGCCAGCGGTGGCGGTGGGGCCACCGATGGCCCGCCATGGGCCTGTGTCAGCACCGCTGCGCTGAGCAAAATGCCTCCAAAGAGCCTCAACAGCTGCCTCAAGGTGCGGTGCCCTCAAAAGCGGCGCTACGCAAAAACCCGGCCGGGCCTTGCAGGGCTGAGGCACCACCAAATTGTTTGTGGGCAGCCAACAAGGCATCCAATTGGGCATCGCGAATCATGCCCGGCGGCTCGGTGCCGAGGGCCTTTGCTGCCGCAAACGGCGCTGACGCCGGTCCGCCTTCAGGCACTGCGGGAACACCCTGGGCCAGCGGGCCCGGGCCAAACTGCTCCTGCCAACCACGCACCTGCCAGGCCGCCACAGAGACGAATACCAAACCAGCCAGGCCGGCCACCATGCGCCAAAGAAACCGCCTGTCGTTGGCGGCCGCCGGCCTGTGTGCTGGCAGCGACTCGCGCTGGATTTGGTCGCGCAGGCGCTGCAGAAAAGCATCCTCAGCCCGGGGCGATAGCGCCCTGCCGCCACGCAAGACATCACCCAGCAGATGGTAGGCTTGCCATTGCTGGCGCCCCTGCTCACTCTGGCTCAGCCAATCCAAGGCCTGGGTCAGTTCCGGACCCTGGAGTTGTCCGTCGGCCAAGGCCGATACCAGTTCGGCCAATGCTTCGTCAGTTTGCGGCAGGGTTTGCATGGCGTTCTACCAGCGCTTTCCAGTTTGTTTGTTCAGCATGGGTTTCAATCTGGCTGAAATAATCTCGCGTGCCCGAAAAATTCGGGACCTCACGGTTCCCAGGGGGCAATCCATCAACATGGCTATTTCTTCATAGCTCAAACCCTCGATCTCCCTGAGGCTTAAGGCCTGCTGCAAATCATCTGGCAGGGCTTGCAGGCCGGCATTCACGGCTTGCGCCAACTCTTTGGCTGCCAACAGAGTTTCCGGGGTTTCATCTGAGCTTGGTTCCACGGCAAGCCAAAAAGTTTCATCGCCATCGTCCGCAGGCCCAAAAAATTTGTCAGAAAGACTGGGTTGGCGCTTGAATTCAAGCAGGAACTTCTTTGCCGTGTTGACGGCAATCCGGTAAAGCCATGTATAAAACTGAGCATCGCCGCGAAATTGCGGCAGGCCACGGTAGGCTTTGATGAAAGTTTCCTGGGCAATGTCTTCAATCAGGTCGGTTTCACGCACCATGCGACCGATCAAGCGCTGGATGCGCCGCTGGTACTTGATAACCAGCAATTCAAACGCCCTGGGGTCGCCGTCGAGCGTGCGCTGCACCAGCAGCGCATCGCTGTCGCTTGCGGGCGGGTGCAAGGGACTCTCACTCACGGGGGCAAAACCAGGCTGTCCGAAGCAGTTTGTCCAGCCTGGACTGCAACTGCAGGTGCATACACAGCACGCCGCAGGTCCAACCAATGCCAGTGGTCCGCGCCGCGCTGGGCCCAGACCCACAGGACGCGCCCGGGCCCATTACGCAGGCTCAGCAGCATGCCAAACTGAACATCGACATGGAGCCGCAAAATACCAGTCCGAGCGCGCGCCGGACCCAGCCAGTGCCAGAGCGAACCGTCCCAAACCAAGACCCCAGACGGCCAGCGCCACCACTGCCGCCAAGCCAGTGCCACAGCCGGCACAAACAGCAGCACAAACAAGCCCTGGCGCCAACCCGGGGTGTCAAGCGAAAGTGTCCAAAGAATGAAAGCCAGCAGGCCCAGCCCAGACAGGCCCAGCAGCAGCAAGCCGTGCCAGCGACTGCGTCCCACGGGATAGCGGACCGCTGGCGCCGAGTGCATGGTGGGGCTCAGTCAGGGGGCGGGGATCAGGCCAGCCGCCTGGCTCAGGTCAGGCGCTTGAAAAGCAGCGAGCCATTGGTACCACCAAAGCCAAAATTATTTTTCAAGGCAAGGTCGATGGTCATATCCCGCGCTGTGTTGGCGCAGTAGTCAAGATCGCACTCTGGGTCTTGATTGAAGATGTTGATGGTCGGCGGGCTGACCTGGTGGTGCAGGGCGAGCACCGTGAATACCGACTCGATTCCCCCGGCTCCGCCCAGCAAATGCCCGGTCATGGACTTGGTGGAGTTGACAACCAATTTTTTTGCATGGTCGCCCAGGGCCGCTTTGATGGCATTGGACTCGTTGAGGTCTCCCAGCGGGGTCGAGGTGCCGTGAGCGTTGAGGTAGTGAATAGCATCAGCGTTGACGCCTGCATTGCGTATCGCCGCCAGCATGGCCCGGCGCGGCCCGTCCATATTGGGTGCAGTCATGTGGCTGGCGTCGGCGCTCATACCGAACCCGGCGAGTTCGGCGTATATTTTCGCACCGCGCGCTTTGGCATGCTCAAACTCTTCAAGCACCATGACGCCCGCGCCCTCGCCCAAAACAAAGCCATCACGGTCGCGGTCCCAGGGCCGCGATGCAGTTTGCGGGTCGTCATTGCGGGTGCTCAGGGCGCGCATGGCGGCAAAGCCGCCAACACCCAAGGGGGAGACCGTGGACTCAGCCCCGCCGGCGAGCATCACATCAGCGTCCCCGTATTCAATCATGCGACCGGCCTGGCCGATACAGTGCAAACCAGTGGTGCAGGCAGTCACCACTGAGATATTGGGGCCCCTAAAGCCAAAACGTATGGACACCTGACCGGCCACCATGTTAACGATGGTCGACGGCACAAAAAAGGGTGAAATACGCCGCGCGCCCCGCTGCACGAACTCGCTATGCACCTCTTCAATCATGGGCAGGCCCCCGATGCCGGAACCCAGCACGCAGCCAATGCGGTTGGCGAGCTCTTCGTCCAGCGCCGCCCCGATGGGCAGACCTGCATCGGCTACGGCCTGGCTGGCAGCAGCAATACCGAAGTGAATGAACGTGTCCATGCTACGTGCTTCTTTGGCACTCATGTAGGACTCCAAATCAAAGCCCTTGACCTCGCCGGCAATTTTGCAGGCAAAGGTGGAGGCGTCAAATTTGGTGATCGGTCCAATGCCAGACTTGCCCGCGAGCAGCGCGGCCCAGGACTCGGACACCGTGTTTCCCACGGGGCTGACGCAACCCAAGCCGGTGATAACTACGCGACGACGTGTCATGTCAATATGCAATCAGGTTTATAGCTGCCGGGTGCTGCCGGGTTCTGCCCGCCACAAACCCCAGAATTGGCAAAGCACCCAGCCACGCGGCCCAACGTCTCAGACCTTTTGGTGGGTGTTGGCGTAATCGATGGCGTTTTGAACCGTGGTGATTTTTTCGGCGTCCTCATCAGGTATTTCAATGCCAAACTCATCTTCGAGTGCCATAACCAGTTCCACGGTGTCTAGCGAGTCGGCACCAAGATCGGCTACGAAGGATTTCTCAGGGCTGACTTGTGACTCTTCGACGCCAAGTTGCTCGGCAATGATTTTTTTGACGCGGGCTTCGATATCGCTCATAGGTTCCCTCAGCGGATTGTGGATGAAGAGCGAATTTTAGCCGCGCTTGGTGTGGCTCAAGTCGGCCACGCGGCAAAGGAGTAAAACGGTTTTTTGCGCTGCATTCAGCCTCACATGAACATGCCGCCATTCACGTGCAATTCTTGGCCCGTAACATAGGCAGCCTGGGGCGATGCCAGGTAGGCCACGGCGTGGGCAATATCAGCCGGTCGGCCCAGGTGGCCCAGGGGTATCTGTCGCAGCAGGGCCTGGTGCTGCTCTGCGGTCAGGCCTGCCGTCAATTCAGTCTGAATAAAACCGGGGGCGACGCAATTCACCGTGATGTTG
>SHXM01000108.1 GCA_009693325.1 Rhodoferax sp. | reverse complement strand
CCCCGGCCCTTGGTGGCGGCAATGGTGTTTTCGACAAAGCCCGATTCGTTCAAGGTGTCGGAGTGGATCGCGACCTGGGTATCGGTGGCGTCGGCCACGTCCAGGCAGTTGCTGATGGCGGCTGGCGTGGTGCCCCAGTCTTCGTGCAGTTTGAGGCCGATCACGCCGGCTTCGATCTGCTCGTGCAGTGCGGCGGGCAGACTGGCGTTGCCCTTGCCCAGAAAGCCCAGGTTCATGGAGAAGGCATCGGCCGCTTGCAGCATGCGCTCGATGTTCCAGGGCCCGGGCGTGCAGGTGGTGGCAAAGGTGCCGGTTGCCGGCCCGGTGCCGCCGCCCATCATGGTGGTGACGCCGCTGGCCAGGGCCTCCTCAATTTGTTGCGGGCAAATGAAGTGGATGTGGCTGTCGATGCCGCCAGCGGTGACGATATTGCCCTCGCAGCTGATGATTTCTGTGCCGGGGCCGATGATGATGTCCACGCCGGGTTGCACATCCGGGTTACCGGCCTTGCCGATGGCCACGATGCGCCCACCTTTGAGGCCGATGTCGGCCTTGACGATGCCCCCGTGGTCCACGATCAGCGCGTTGGTCATGACGCAGTCCACCGCGCCCTCATGGCGGGTGCGTTGCGACTGGGCCATGCCGTCGCGGATGGTCTTGCCGCCGCCAAACTTCACCTCTTCGCCATAGCCGCCGGCGCGCAGTGTGTAGTCCTGCTCCACCTCGATCAGCAGGTCGGTGTCGGCCAGCCGCACCCGGTCGCCCACGGTGGGGCCAAAGATTTCCGCATAGGCGCGGCGCCCAATCGTTGCCATTAAAGCTTTCCTTGCACCAAACCACGAAAACCATACACCTGCCGGCCTCCGGCATAGTCCACCAACTCCACCGTGCGCTGCTGGCCGGGCTCAAAACGCACCGCCGAGCCGGAGGGAATGTTCAGCCGCATGCCGCGGGCGGCGTCGCGGTCAAAACCCAGCGCGCCATTGGTCTCGGCAAAGTGGTAATGCGAGCCGACCTGGATCGGCCGGTCCGCCGTGTTGCGCACCACCAGCGTGAGGCTGCGCCGGCCCGGGTTGATGGGACGGTCGGGGCCGTCGGTGAGGATTTCGCCGGGGATCATGCTGGCCTCACTTGCCGTGTCTCGACAGGCAGACCGCCAGCGCCACCAAGGCCGCTAAAGCAAGGAAGCCCCCGACGTCAGTGGCGTGCCAATGGCTGCCGGTGAGACCGTGGCCGTTGTGGGCCCAAGCCAAGTGGCTGGTCAGCGCCAGGGCCAGGCCTCCGGCCGGTTTGAAGCGACGTGAACACTGCATATTGATCAAGCTCGGTGAGGGAGGTTTTTGTGGACCGCGCGGCGCACTTGCTGTCTGGTCGGCTCAAATAATCGGCTGGTGTACGGTGACGAGCTTGGTGCCGTCGGGAAAGGTGGCTTCGACCTGGATGTCTGGAATCATCTCGGCGATGCCGTCCATCACGTCGTCGCGCGTTAGCACAGCGCGGCCCTCGCTCATCAGCTGGGCCACGGTCTTGCCGTCTCGGGCGCCTTCCATGACGGCGGCACTGATCAGGGCCATGGCCTCGGGGTAGTTGAGCTTGAGGCCGCGCGCCTTGCGCCTCTCGGCCAGCAGGGCGGCGGTGAACAGCAGCAGTTTGTCTTTTTCACGGGGTGTAAGTTCCATGGCCAAGTGTATGCAATAGCCATGCCGTGGCATGAAACCTGCACGATGGCCAGGTGACTCTTGACCCCGCTCCCGCTCGTCAGACCGCTGCACCGCAGCGCATCACCCTGGTGCGGCGCAACTACAACGCCTGGGTCGGCAGCGAAACCCTCGAAGACTATGCTCTGCGCTTTACCCCGCAGCGGTTTCGCAAGTGGTCACACTGGCGAGTCGCCAACACCGCCTTCGGTGCGGCGAGTTTTCTGATTCTGGAGGCGGTCGGCGCCACTTTGCTGGTGCAGTACGGCTTTACCAATGCACTGTGGGCCATTCTGACCACCGGCCTGATCATCTTTCTCGCCGGCCTGCCGATCAGCATTTATGCCGCGCGCTACGGGCTCGACATGGATTTGCTCACCCGCGGCGCGGGCTTTGGTTACATAGGCTCCACCCTCACCTCGCTGATCTACGCCTCGTTCACCTTCATCTTCTTTGCATTGGAGGCAGCCGTGATGGCCTATGCGCTGGAGCTGGCGCGGGGCATTCCGCCGCGCTGGGGTTATTTGGTGTGCGCCTTGGTGGTGATCCCGCTGGTGACCCATGGCGTGTCCGCCATCAGCCGCTTACAGCTTTGGACGCAGCCGCTGTGGCTGCTGCTGTTGCTGGTGCCCTATGGCTTTGTCGTGGTGCTTGATCCCGGTGCGTTGGCTGGTGTGGTGCACTACAAAGGTGAGCAGGCCACGGCGGTCGGTTTCGATTTGCACCTGTTTGGGGCGGCTTTGACGGTAGGCATCGCCCTGATCACCCAGATGGGCGAGCAGGCCGACTACCTGCGCTTCATGCCGGCGCAGACGCCAGCCACCCGCTGGCGCTGGTGGCTGGCAGTGCTGGCCGGCGGGCCGGGCTGGGTGGTGCTGGGCGTGCTCAAGATGCTGGGCGGCTCCCTGCTGGCTTACCTGGCCATCAGCCATGCGGTGCCGGTGGAGCGCGCGGTGGACCCCAACCAGATGTACCTGGCCGCCTACGAGTACGTGTTTCCGCACTACGGCTGGGCGGTGGCGGCCACCGCGCTGCTGGTGGTGGTGTCACAGATCAAAATCAATGTCACCAACGCCTATGCCGGCTCGCTGGCCTGGTCCAATTTTTTTTCTCGGCTCACGCACAGCCACCCGGGTCGGGTGGTGTGGGTGGTTTTCAACACGGCGATCGCTTTTATGCTCATGCAGATGAGCGTCTTCGAGGCCTTGGGCAATGTGCTCGGCCTGTTCTCCAATATCGCCATTGCCTGGATGATGGCCGTGGTGGCTGATCTGGTTATCAACAAACCGTTGGGCTTGTCGCCGCCGGGTATTGAATTCAAACGCGCCTACTTGTACGACATCAACCCGGTAGGGGTGGGTGCCATGTTGCTGGCATCGCTGCTGTCGGTGGCGGCGCACTTGGGTGCGTTCGGGCCGCTGGCCCAAGCCTTCTCAGCCGTAATTGCGCTGGTCACCGCGCTGATCGCGGCACCCTTGATCGCTTGGGCGACCGGCTCACGCTATTACCTTGCCCGCGTGGTGTCGCTGCCCGAGCCCGCGCCTGCGCCCACGCGCCAGTGCGCAGCGGGGGGCGCATTTGCAGGCCAAGCCCGCGCGCCTGATGTGATGCAGACCTGTGTGATTTGCGAACGTGATTACGAGGGCCCCGACATGGCCTACTGCCCGGCCTACCTGGGTTCCATCTGCTCGCTTTGCTGCACGCTTGACGCCCGCTGCGGCGACCTTTGCAAGCCGCACGCTACCCTGGGGGCGCAATGGGCGGCGGCTTTGCGGCGCCTGCTGCCGGGGCTCTTGCTGCCGGCTCTGGAGCGCGGTTTAGGACATTTTTTAATGCTGATGTTGGTGATTGCACCCGTTTTGGCCGCCGTTTTTGGCCTGCTTTATCAGCAAGAGAGCCGAAGTTTGGCTGCGCTGGCCAGCCAAGCCAACGAGGCGCGGCAAATGTCACAGGCCATCGCCGCCGGCTTTGTCAAGGCTTACCTCGCTTTGCTGGTGATCGCTGGTCTGGTGGCTTGGTGGGTGGTGCTGGCACATAAAAGCCGGCAGGTGGCGCAGCAAGAATCAAACCGACAAACCCATTTGCTGATGCTCGAGATTGAGTCCCACCAACAGACCGACGCCGAGCTACAGTCGGCGCGACAAATCGCAGAGCAAGCACGCGCGACCGCAGACCTTGCCAACCAGGCTAAAAGCCGGTACATCAGCACCATCAGCCACGAACTGCGCACACCGCTCAACAGCATTTTGGGTTATGCGCAACTCATGGGAGAGGACGCCAATATCCCCCCGCATCGCCGCCAAGCCGTGGCCGTGATACGCCGTGGTGGTGAGCACCTGCTGTCGCTGATTGAAGGCACGCTCGATATCGCGCAAATCGAAAGCGGCAAGCTGACACTCAAGCGGCGCCCCATGCAATTTGACAGCCTGATGCAAGAGGTGGCTGGCATGTTTGAGTGGCAGGCACAGACCAAGGGCCTGGCATTTGCCTACGAGGCGCAGGGTGCTCTGCCCCTGATTGTTCGCGCCGACGAAAAAAGAGTGCGTCAGATCTTGATCAATCTGCTGGGCAATGCCATCAAGTACACAGCACAGGGGAGGGTGGTTTTTCGGGTGCGCCATGCACGAGAAATGGCCGTGATCGAGATCGATGACACCGGCCCTGGCATCTGTGCAGAAGAGCAGGCGCGCATTTTTGAGCCTTTCAACCGAAGCCTGGCGCCCCAGGTCGGCGCACCCGGCGCGGGGCTCGGGCTGACGATCGCCAAAATGCTGACCGATCTGATGGGTGGGGAACTGACGCTGAGCAGCGTGCCGGGCCAAGGTTCGGTGTTCCGGGTTAAGCTCTTTTTGCCCGAAGTCCACCGCAGCCCTGGGCTGCCCGGCGCATGGATTGGCTCTGCGCCTAAAAGATCCCGACTGGCCTATTCTGGCGTGCGCCGGCGCCTGCTGGTGGTGGACAACGAGGCGGCCGACCGCGAGCTGCTGCTGCGCTTTCTGCAGCCCTTAGGTTTTGAGCTGCGCTTGGCCGCCAGCGGGCACGATGCCTTGGATGTGCTGGCCACTGGTTACCGCCCCGACGTGGTCTTGGTGGATTTGGCCATGCCCGGCATTGATGGCTGGGAGACCATTCGGCGCCTGCGCAAGCTCCCCGGCGCTGAGCGGATTTTGGTGGCGGTGGTCTCGGCCAACGCCTTTGACAAGGGGCTGGACAACGATGTAGGTCTACCGGCAGACGATTTCATCCTCAAGCCCGTGCGCCACAGCGAACTGCTCGACTGGCTCGAGAGCCGGCTTGGCCTGCAATGGCTTGAGGCAGCGCCAGCAGCGCTGGCTGGGCCCGTGGCTGCACCGGTGCCGATTGAAGCCCTACCGGCCGGGCCCGCCTTGGCGGCGCTGCTTGAGGCTGCCGAGCTGGGCTTTTACCGCGGCATCCTCAACAACCTGGCGCAAATCGAGCGCGACCAACCTGGCTGCCAACCATTCGTCATTCGAATGCGCGCCTTGGCCCAACAGTTCCAGTTCGAGGTCATGGCCCAGCAGCTCCTCCATCTGCGCGCGATACAGCCGCTCGCGCTCGACCCAGGGGCGGCTTGAAGTGCCAGCGCTCAATTTGAACCAGACGCTGGATCGGACGCAAAGCGATGTGGTGCTGATCGTGGACGATGTGCCCGACAACCTGGCGGTGCTGCATGACGCGCTGGACGAATCTGGCTACACGGTGTTGGTGGCCACTGGTGGCGAGTCAGCCCTGCAGCGCACCGAGCAGGTGCTGCCCGACATCGTGCTGCTCGACGCCATGATGCCCGGCATCGACGGCTTCGAGGTGGCGCGCCGGCTCAAGGCCGCACCGCGCACCGCGCACATTCCGATCATCTTCATGACCGGGCTGACCGACACCGAGCACCTGGTGGCCGCACTCGAAGCTGGTGGCGTGGACTATGTGACCAAGCCGATCCGACCCAAGGAGGTGTTGGCCCGGATGGCTGTGCATATGCAGGGCGCGCGCGAAAAACGCCAAGCCCGCAATGCGCTGGATGCCTTTGGCTACGCCAGCATCACGGTGCGGCTGAGTGACGGCCGGCTGATGTGGCAGACCTCGCTGGCGCGCGAGCTGCTGCTGCGCTACTGCGGCACCGCGGCGCCGCGAACGCCCGAGCTGGTGCTGGACTGGCTCAAGCAGCATGCCACCGACGTACAGCCCCGAGTAGAGCCGCCGCGTCTGAGCATCGAGCAGGGTCCGAAGCGCCTGAGTTTTCGTCTGCACCAGCAAATCGGCGACTCCGAGGGCGGTGGCGACTGGCTGATCATCATGCGCGAGGTATCCGACGAAAGTGTGATCGAGGTCATGTCGCTGAGTTTCAAGCTGACACCGCGCGAGGCCGAGGTGCTGTACTGGCTGGTCAAGGGCAAGACCAACCGCGACATCGGTGAAATATTGGGTGCCAGCCCGATGACGGTCAAAAAGCACTTGGAGCGGGTCTACGTCAAACTCGGCGTGGAAACCCGCACCGCTGCCGCTGGCATGGCGATGCGGCGCATCCGCCAGCTGCACCCGCAGTTTGAGGGCTGAGCCGCCGCGATGCGTCCTGAGGCACTCTGCCAAAATGGGTCCATGGCAGACTCCGACGACACAGCAGCGCTGCCCGCACCCGCAGCGCGCCAGCCCAGAAACCCCCTGCATGGCCTGACCCTGGAAGCCATCGTGACCGCGCTGGCGGCGCACTACGGCTGGGCCGGCCTGGCCGAGCGCATGCCGGTGCGTTGTTTCAGCCACGAGCCCAGTGTCGCGTCCAGCCTCAAATTCTTGCGCAAAACGCCCTGGGCGCGAGACAAGGTGGAGGCTTTGTACCTGTTCATGCTGCGGGAGCGCAGGCGTGGGGTCCAATAGCGCCATGACAGCCCACCTCGACCATGAGCAGCGCCTGACCAACCTGGAGGTCAAGGCCGCCTTCTCCGAGGACCAGCTGGACCAGCTCGACCAAGTGATCGTGCGCCAGCAGCAGCAGATCGACGCACTGATTCACCAGGTCCGGGCGCTGCGCGACCGGCAGCCTGAGGCCGGCCAGGCGGTCATGCGCCAGCCGAGCGACGATCTGCCGCCGCATTACTGAGGGCCTGCACACATGCCAGCCACCGTTTTGCGGGCGCAAGACCTGGGCTATGCCTTCCCACAGCGCCGTCTGTTCCACCAGCTGTCGTTCGAACTGCCGCCGGGCCTGAGCCTGGTGCGCGGTGGCGACGGCAGCGGCAAGACCACACTGCTGCGCCTGCTGGCCGGTGCGCTGCCCTGACGCTGCTCGATGCACCGTTTGCCGCGCTGGACCGGCCCTCGATCACTTTTGTGTTGACCTTGCTGCAAGAGGCGGCTGCCGACCCGGCGCGGGCCTGGGTGTTGGTCGATTACCAGGCGCCGGGCGGCCTGCCACTGGCCACTGTGCTGGACTTGCCCGACTGATCGGCCGGCAAGCCGCCGACGCTGGCGATGCCCGTACGCCACCCGGCGTATTTCCCGATTGACTGGGCCTCTCTACAGTCGATGCATCGTCGCATCAGGCCCTTGGCACCGAGCCAGTCCAGCTGCGACGACTTGGTTTTTTAACTCCTGGAGAAGCACACTATGCAACGTCGTTTTACCCTCAAGGCACTGACTGCCGCAGTCGCTCTGGCGGGCCTGTCCGCCCTGCCAACTCATGCTGCCGACACCATCAAGGTCGGCATTCTGCACAGCCTCTCGGGCACCATGGCCATTTCGGAAACCGTGTTGAAAGACACTGTGCTGATGGCCATTGACGAGATCAACGCCAAGGGCGGGTTGCTGGGCAAAAAGCTCGAGGCTGTGGTGGTGGACCCGGCCTCTAACTGGCCCCTGTTTGCCGAGAAGACCAAGCAATTGCTCACGCAGGACAAGGTCGATGTCATCTTTGGCTGCTGGACCTCGGTATCACGCAAGTCGGTGCTGCCTGTCGTGGAAGAGCTCAACGGCCTGCTGTTCTACCCTGTGCAGTACGAAGGCGAAGAGCTGTCCAAGAACGTGTTCTACACCGGCGCCGCACCCAACCAGCAGGCCATTCCTGCTGTGGACTACCTGATGAGCAAGGACGGCGGCGGCGCCAAGCGCTGGGTGCTGCTGGGTACCGACTATGTTTACCCCCGCACCACCAACAAGATCCTGCGCGCCTACCTCAAATCCAAGGGTGTCAAAGACACTGACATCGACGAGAAATACACCCCGTTTGGCCACTCCGATTACCAGACCATCGTCGCGGATGTCAAAAAGTTCTCAGCCGGCGGCAAAACCGCGGTTGTGTCGACCATCAATGGCGACTCCAACGTGCCCTTCTACAAAGAACTTGGCAACGCTGGCCTGAAGGCCAAAGACGTGCCTGTGGTGGCTTTTTCGGTGGGTGAGGAGGAGCTCCGCGGTGTTGATACCAAGCCGCTGGTGGGCCACCTCGCTGCATGGAATTACTTTCAGTCAATCAAAAACCCGAGCAACGATGCGTTCATCAAAAAGTGGTCTGACTACGCCAAGGCCAAGGGCATCGCCGGCCACAAGGACAAGGCCCTGACCAACGACCCCATGGAGGCCACCTACATCGGCATCAACATGTGGAAGCAGGCGGTGGAAAAAGCCAAGTCGACCGAAGTTGACAAGGTCATCGCGGCCATGGCCGGTCAGACCTTTACCGCGCCCAGCGGCATTGTGAGCAAGATGGACGAGAAGAACCACCACCTGCACAAGTCGGTGTTCATTGGCGAGGTCAAAGCCGACGGCCAGTTCAACGTGGTCTGGAAAACCTCCGGTCCGGTCAAAGCCAAGCCCTGGAGCCCGTACATCGAAGGCAATGACAAGAAGCCCGACGAGCCGGCCAAGAAGTAAGGCAACACTGCATCCCGGCCTGAAGCGTCGGGATGCGCCCCAAGTCGTGTGACTTAGGGCAGCACCCAGGGCCTATTGGCCTGCCCCTAAAGTTGTCATGTCGCTCAGAATCGTTTTTGCACTCGCCTTGCTTTTTACTGCTGTTCAAGCACGTGCCCTGACACCCTTGGACGTGAAGGGCATCGCATTTGGGGAGTCTGATGCGCGCATTGAGGCTTTGAACAAGGCTGTCGCCTCGGCGGATGAAAAAACTGCTGCGTTCTTTCAAGCCATTGCCGACGAAGCCGTCAAAGTAGCGGGCGAGCAGGTTGTGATGGTTCGCGATGGCAAGGCCTTTGACCCTGTCTCAGGCGCTGCGCTGGCTCTGCCCGAAGGCCTTGAAGACCTGATGCTGAACAACCGCCTGCGCGGTAAACTGGATTCAGCGCTGGCCGCGCTCAAACTGTTCTCGCCAGATGCCAAAGTGCGTCGTGCGGCCATCAAACAAATGCAAAACGACGCAGACGACAGCAAGCTGCCGCTGATCGAAAAAGCCTACGCCGCTGAACAAGATTCCCAAATCAAAGCTGAGCTCGGTCTGGTGCGCGCCGCAGCCTTGCTCAACAGTCCAGACCAAGCGCGCCGACTCGAGGCCGTCGGGCTCTTGGCTGCCAGCCGTCAGGCCAACACCAAGACCGTGTTGCTCGAACGATTGCAAAAAGAGACCGAGCCTGAAGTGAAGGCCGCCCTGCGCAGCAGCCTGCGCGAGGTTGAAGCCGCGTTGGCCTGGGGCGACCGCTTGGGCGCCCTGTTCAGCGGCATCAGTCTGGGGTCCATTTTGTTGTTGGTAGCGCTTGGCCTGGCCATTACCTATGGCCTGATGGGCGTGATCAACATGGCGCACGGCGAGTTGATGATGATCGGTGCCTATGCCACCTATGTGGTGCAGGGCCTGTTTCAAAAGTACGCGCCTGGCGCCTTTGACTGGTACCTGCTGGCTGCAGTGCC
>SHXM01000007.1 GCA_009693325.1 Rhodoferax sp. | reverse complement strand
GTACCCAAAGTACCCACAACGGTGGCATGCCGGTGGTTGGCCACATCCATGGCGCAAGAGAGCTGGGCGCGCCGGCCATCGGCGTAATACAAACTTGCCATCAGGCTCATGTCCACGCCGGACGCCGCCCAACTGGCGTCAGCCCGCACACGCTGAGGCGCCACACCCATTACCAAGCGTATCAGGCTCAAGGCATAACAACCGGCATCGAGTAATGCGCCACCTCCCAAGTCAGGCCGCAAGCGGATATTGCCCACCGGGTTGGACATGGTGAAGCCAAAGCTCGCCTGCACCGACCGCACCTGCCCGATCTCCCCCCGCGCCAGCAGCGCCAGCATGGCGCCGGTCTGGGGCTGAAAGTAGTAGGGAAAAGCCTCCAGCAGCATCACCCGGTGTTGGCGTGCTGCATCAAACATCGCCCGCGCCTGCGCCAGGCTCAGCGCCAGCGGCTTCTCGCACAGCACATGCTTGCCCGCTTGCGCTGCCTTGATCGCCCATTCTGCGTGCAGGCTGTTGGGCAGGGGCAGGTAGATCGCATCAAGCTGTGCATCAGCCAACAAGGCTTCGTAGCTGCCGTGCCAGCGCCCAATGCCACAAGCCTTGGCAAACGCCAGGGCGGTCTCGCTGCGCCGGCTCGCCACGGCATCCACCCTGACCCAGGGGCTAGAGGCCACATCACGGGCAAACTGCCTGGCAATATTGGCGCATCCCAAAACGCCCAAACGCAGGGGACGGGCAGGCAGAGAGTGGCTTGTCATGGTGCTGGGTACCTGGTAAAAAATGTTGGTCCGGGTGACAGCATGCACAAGCATGGGCCCAGCCCTCGGACTGAGCGACAGTTGACGCGCCAGACCCTCAAATCACCCACCCTTGGGCAGCGCGGCTTTGGGCGCAAAACCTTGGCAGGGTCGTCCATCGATCTGCATGACCTGCATCGACGGCAGCATCCGGGTTTTGAAGCCCAAAAGTTTGCAGCTGTAGGGCAGTGCGGGGTCCCAGCTGGTCGCAAAATGTCGGCATTGCCAGCAGTTGACTGGCGCTGTCGGGGCAGGTACTTGCGGCTGAGATGGCATGGCCCCAAGCGTAATTCAAAAACAGTGTGTCTGGTTTGAGCCCGGGCTCAAGGGTTGCGCGGGATGACAGCCGTCATCGGAGGCATCAAGAAATCAAAATCAGCACCCTGGTCCGCTTGGGTCACGCTTTGCAAAAACAGCTTGAGGTAGCCCCGCTGTGCGCTGGGCGGCGTGGCCGGTTGGCTGGCTTGGCGCTGGTCCAACTCGGCCTGGCTGACCAGCAAGGAGAGTTCGCGGCGCGCCACGCTTAAACGGATGCGGTCGCCGTTTTGCACATAAGCTAGCGGTCCGCCGATGGCGGACTCTGGTGTGATGTGCAACACGATGGTGCCAAAAGCGGTACCACTCATGCGGCCATCTGAGATTCGCACCATGTCTTTGCACCCGGCCAGCGCCAGCTTTTTGGGTATGGGCAGGTAGCCGGCCTCGGGCATCGCAGCGCCCTTGGGGCCGATGTGCTTGAGCACCAAAATATCATCTGCGTTGACATCCAGGTCAGGCGAATCAATGCGCTCGGCCAGGTCTTGAAGATTTTCAAAAACTACAGCGCGGCCCTCATGCTCCATCAATACCGGGTTGGCGGCAGATTGCTTGATGATGGCGCCACCGGGGGCTAAATTGCCTCTTAAAACAGCAATGCCGCCTTGGGGATAGATGGGCTGGCTCATGGGCCGAACCACCTGCTGCTTGAAGCCCGGTCCGGCGGCTTCGATCTCCTGGCCCAGGGTTCGTCCAGTGACCGTCATGGCATCGAGATGCAGCAGGGGCTTGAGTTCGCGCAGCAGAGTGGCCATGCCACCGGCGTGATGGAAATCCTCCATGTAGTGCTGACCCGAGGGCTTCAGGTCAAGCAACACCGGGGTTTCCCGCCCCATGCGGTCGAGTGCCTGTAAGTCCATCTGAAAACCCATGCGCCCGGCAATCGCCGTCAGGTGAACGATGCCGTTGCTTGAGCCGCCAATGGCCAGCAGCACCCGCATCGCGTTCTCGAAGGCTTTCTCGGTGAGTACTTTGTCAATCGTCAAGCCCTGTCGCGCCATGCCAACGGCCAGCGCGCCGCTTTGCTCGGCAATGCGCATGCGGTCGGCCGTGACCGCCGGCGGCGACGCGCCGCCCGGCACGGTCATGCCCAAGGCCTCAGCAATGCAAGCCATGGTGCTGGCCGTTCCCATGACCGAGCAAGTGCCCACGCTTGCCACCAGTTGGGTGTTGACCTCGGCGAGCTCATGCTGGTCTATTTCTTGAGCACGAAACCTGCCCCAGTAGCGGCGGCAATCGGTGCAAGCGCCCACACGTTCGCCCCGGTGCGATCCGGTCAACATCGAGCCGGTGATCAGTTGCACCGCCGGCAAACCCGCCGATGCAGCGCCCATCAGCTGTGCCGGCACGGTTTTGTCGCAGCCACCAATCAGTACAACCGCATCCATGGGCTGAGCGCGCAGCAGTTCCTCGGTGTCCATCGACATCAGGTTGCGCAAAAACATGCTGTTGGGCTGCGAGAAGCTCTCATGAATAGAGATGGTCGGGAAATCCATGGGCAGGCCGCCGGCCAACATCACGCCGCGCTTGACCGCCTCGATCAATTGGGGGGCGTTACCGTGGCAGGGGTTGTAAGCGCTGCCTGTGTTGGTGATGCCGATGACCGGGCGCGCCAGCGCCGAATCAGTAAAACCTGCGCCTTTGATAAAGGCTTTGCGCAAGAACAAAGAGAACCCGGGATCACCATAGTGGGTCAGCCCCTTGGTCATGCCCGGCGTGCCGCTGTCCAGCATGGCGCGATCGGTTTCTGGCTTGGCCATGACAGTGGCTAAACGGTTGAGCGGGCCTGTCTGGACTGCCGCAGCAGCTGCGCGGCCACCACCAGCGCCAGACCGGCCGCACCCGCCATGTCGCTGACTGTGGAAGGGTAGGTCAGCGCCACGCCAGAGCCCACCAGAACCCAGCGCTCGAGGAAGCTGGTTTTCAGGATGAACCAGTTTTGTAAACCGCCGGCCAAGGCAACAATGCCCGCCGAGGCTGTGAAGGTGATCCAGGCAATCTCACCCCAATTAGCCGCTGCCAGCGCTTTGCTGTTGCCCATCAAAAGCAGCGCCACGCCGGCTGGGTCGAGCACGAAAATAAAGGGCACCAAGATTGCTGGTGCAACGTATTTCCAGCTTTGAAAGGTGGTTTTGTAGGGGTCTCCTTTGCAGATTGCTGCTGCGGCAAAGGGAGACAGCGCCGTGGGCGGAGAGACTTCAGAGAGCACCGCATAGTAAAAAATAAACATGTGCGCTGCATAGTCTGGTACGCCGAGCTTGATCATGGCGGGCGCGGCAATCACCGCGCAGATGATGTAGGAGGCGGTCACTGGTACTGCCAAGCCCACCACCCAGACCACCAGCCCGGTGAACAGGGCAGTTAAAAATAGCGATCCATCGGCGTAATCGAGCACGATGGCACTGAATTTCAGGCCCAAGCCGGTGAGCACCACCACGCCAACGATCAGCCCTGCACCGGCACAGGTTGCCGCAATCGACAGCACCTGGGTAAAGCCGCCAGACAGGGCCGCGACCAGCTTTGACTGGTACAGGCTCTTCCAAAAAGGCGTGCCGCTGCGGGCTATGGCGTAGGGGATCATGGCTGAGTCGGAGCGCAAAAAGCTGGTGGCAAATGAGGCCACTGTGGCCCAAAACACCGACATCACCGGAGAAAACCCGAGCATCATGAAAACAACAATGGATATCAGCGAAAAAAAGTGAAACCAGTATTTTTTGGTCAGCGACCAGGCGCCCTCGATGTTCTGGATTTTTTGCCCGCTCATGCTGTACTTGCGGGCGTCAATGGTGACCATCACATACAGACCGAGATAGAACAAAAAAGTAGGCACTGTGGCCATCAACAACACATCGAGATAAGAAATTTTCAAAAACTCGGCGATCAGGAATGCGGCAGCGCCGAGCACCGGCGGCGAAATAATGGCACCCAGACCCCCAGCAGCCAGCAGACCCCCCGCCGCATTTTTGTCATACCCGGCTTTGGCCAGCATGTCGTGGGCCACAGCGCCAACGGTGACAGTGGTGGCGACACCCGAGCCCGACGGGCCACCCAGCAAAAAAGAAGACATCACCACGGTCTTGCCAACATTGGAGGTCTTGCCGCCCATCAAGGAGAAAGAAAAATCAATGAAGAACTTACCCGCCCCGCTGAACTGCAAAAATGCACCAAAGATGGTGAACAGAATAATCAGGGTTGCAGAAACATCCACCGCAGTGCCAAAAATTCCCTCAAGCGTCATGTACATGAAGCCAACCAGACGCGGCAACTCGTAGCCCTTGTGGGTCCAGGGCGCGGGCAACAGGTTGCCAAACAGCGCATAGAGCAAAAACCCCACGGTGACCGACAACAGCACCCAGCCATTGGTTCGGCGCAAGCCCTCGAGGATCAGCAAAATCAAGACGCCGCCAAACACCACATCGGTGGTGAAGGGGTAGGTGTTGCGGTCAGTGAAGTCATCACCGCCGAGGTAGGCGTACACCAAGGTGGCTACTGCCAGCATAGCGAGCAGGATGTCCCACGGCATCAGCCGATTTTTGAAGCGCGCCGCAATCGGAAAGCTCAGGAAAATAAACACCAGCACCAGGGTGACATGGGTTGTGCGCAGCAACTGGGCGGGCACGATGGCATAGGCTGCATACAGATGAAACAGCGACATCAGTACGGCGGTCAGGGTGAGCGCCACGCCCAGGGCGCCGCGGTACTGGTTGGCGTCTCCCTCTTCTTTCTTAATCAGGCTTTCAACCTGCCGGCGGGTCTGCTCGTCAAGCGTGTCTGCAACAGCTTCAGTCAAGCTTGCCGCCTTTTTCGATGATGTATTTCTCAGCCCCCGGATGGAATGGCACTGAGGTAGCGGCGTTTTTCTGGCTGGCGATTCTCAGGTTGCTGTATTCCTGATGCACTGCCACCAGGTCTTTTTGGTAGTCAAAAACTGCCTTGACGATCTTGTAGGCCTGATCATCAGGCAGGTTGCCATTGGCAACCAAAATATTGGCTACGGATGCAATTTTGTTGTCGCTGGCCATGCCGGCATAGGTGGCTTTTGGAATGGTGTCGGCGTAATACAAACTGCCCCATTTTTTGTTCATGGCAGCAACCGCTTCTGAATGGTCAATCATCTTGATTTTGGTGCCCGGGGTGCTGGCCAGATCAGTGACTGCGGCAGTGGGCAGACCGCCAACCCAGAAAAACGCCTCTATTTTTTTGTCCTTCAAGGCATTCACCGATTCAGCCACGCCCAGGCGCTCGCGGCTGACGTCTTTCAAGGGGTCAAGGCCAGCAGCTTCCATCAGGCGAAAGGCCATGATTTCAGTGGCGCTACCAGGGCTGCCGGCAGACAGCCGCCTGCCCTTCAAATCAGCCATGGTTTTGATGCCGGTGGACTCGACGGTGACCACGTGCATGCGGTTGGGGTAGAGCACCAGCAGTGTCTTGACATCGACTTTTCGGTTGGTGAATTTTTCTTGTCCCTTGGCCGCATCAAGCGCGGCGTCGACCATGGAGAAGGCGACATAGGGCTTGCCGCTACCCACCAGGTTGAGGTTGTCGACCGAGCCGCCAGTCACCTCTGCGGTGGCCTGCATCCCGGGCACATGCTTGGACAGGATATTGGCCAGGCCACCCCCCATCGGGTAATACACGCCCCCTGTGCCGCCGGTGGCAATAGAAATATTTTGCGCAAACACAGCCCCGGTGGCGGCAAGGCTCAGGGTACAAAACAGATTGATCAGGCGCATAAAAATCTCCGTAAGGATAGTGAACCAATCGCTCTAGCATCACAGGCGCTGAGGCGGTTTTCAATAGGGATTGACCCTAGTACTCCGCCAGGCAGCCTGGGAAGGCCTTTTGCAGTTTCAGCCTGGGCCGCCCAAGGGCGGGTTGCCTCAGGCCCCAGCCTTCACCTTCAGCCGCCAGGCATGCAGCAGCGGCTCGGTGTAGCCGCTGGGTTGGGCCAGGCCCTTGAACACCAGGTCGCAGGCGGCCTGGTAGGCTTTGGAGCTGTCGAAGCGCCCGGCCATGGGCTGGTACAGCGGATCACCGGCATTTTGGCTGTCCACCACCCCGGCCATGCGCTCGAAGGTTTCGCGCACCTGTGCCTCTGTGACGATGCCGTGCAGCAGCCAGTTGGCGATATGCTGGCTGCTAATGCGCAGGGTAGCGCGGTCCTCCATCAAGCCGATGTTGTGGATATCGGGCACCTTGGAGCAGCCCACACCCTGGTCGATCCAGCGGACGACATAGCCCAGAATGCCCTGCGCATTGTTGTCGAGCTCCTGCTGGCGCTCGGCTGCGCTCCAGTTTGG
The DNA here is from genome assembly GCA_009693325.1 of Rhodoferax sp. Lineage (GTDB taxonomy): Bacteria > Pseudomonadota > Gammaproteobacteria > Burkholderiales > Burkholderiaceae_C > Rhodoferax. The sequence goes on along the minus strand of SHXM01000007.1, from coordinate 34,067 downwards.
CGTGGCAGTGACCGGAATGCTCAGCAGCCCGTCGAGCAGGGCATCATGCTGTTTGCTGGCCTTGATTTTTTCCAGGGTCTTTTGCACGTCGGACACCAGCACCTGGTGGTAGTGCAGCGCGTGCAGCGTGGCGCCAGTGGGGCTGGGCACCCAGGCGGTGTTGGCGCCGGCACGCGGATGGGCAATTTTTTGCTCCATCATGGCCTTCATCAGGTCGGGCATAGCCCACATGCCCTTGCCAATTTGCGCCCGGCCACGCAGACCACAACTCAAGCCGACCAGCACATTGCTGCGCTCATAGGCCTGGATCCAGGCGCTGGACTTCATGTCGCCCTTGCGGATCATGGGGCCAGCCCGCATGGCGCTGTGCATCTCGTCGCCGGTGCGGTCCAGAAAGCCGGTGTTGATAAAGGCCACGCGGCTGGCAGCAGCGGCAATGCAGGCCTTGAGGTTGAGGCTGGTGCGCCTCTCCTCGTCCATGATGCCAAGCTTGACGGTGCTGTCAGGCAGGCCCAGCATGTGTTCGACCCGGCCAAACAATTCGGCGGCAAAGGCCACCTCGGCCGGGCCATGCATCTTGGGTTTGACAATGTAAATTGAGCCTTTGCGCGAGTTACAAATTTGCTCGCCCGAGGCCAGTGCACCATGGCCCTGCAGGTCGTGCAGCGCGATGGTGGTGGTGAGCACCGCGTCCAGGATGCCTTCAGGAATTTCGCGGACTGCGCCCTGGCTGTCGGTGTACAAAATGGCCGGGCTGTTCATCAGGTGGCCCACATTGCGTACAAACATCAAAGAGCGACCATGCAGCCGCACAGCCTTGCCTCGGCCCGCTGGCGGGTTGTAGAGCCGGTCCGGATTCAGGCCACGGGTAAAGCTGTGGCTGCCTTTGCGCACCTGCTCGGTCAAGCTGCCCTTCAAAATGCCCAGCCAGTTGCTGTAGGCCATCACCTTGTCCTGCGCATCCACCACGGCCACCGAATCTTCCAAGTCCATGATGGTGGACAGTGCAGCTTCAAGCACCAGGTCGCAAACGCCAGCCGGGTCGGCCGCGCCGATTGGCGTGGCGCGGTTGATGATGATGTCCAGATGCAGGCCATGGTGCGCCAGCAGCACCGAAGACGGGTTCTTGGCATCGCCTTGGTAACCCACCAACTGGCTGCCATCCACCAAGCCGGTCTTGCTGCCGTTGGCCAGTTTCACCAAGAGCTGGGCGTCCTTGATGCGGTAGCCCACTGAGTCCGTGTGCGAGCCCTTGCGCAGCGGCGCAGTACGGTCCAGCACATGGCGCGCATAGTCAATCACTTTGGCACCGCGCCCGGGGTTGTAGCCGCCTTTTTTGCCAGCTTTCTCGCAGCCGGGTGTCTCGGCGATCAGGTCAGCGCCGTACAAGGCGTCGTACAGGCTGCCCCAGCGCGCGTTGGCGGCATTGAGCGCATAGCGGGCATTGAGCACCGGCACCACCAGTTGCGGCCCGGCCTGCTTGGCGAGTTCGGCGTCCACCTTGGAGGTGCTGATCTTGATCTTGCCCGGCTCAGGCACCAGGTAGCCGATGCGCTGCAGAAAAGCACGGTAGGCCGGCATGTCCCGGATCGGGCCGGGATGGGCGCTGTGCCACTGGTCAAGTGCCGCCTGCAGCCGATCACGCTCGGCCAGCAGGGCGATGTTTTTGGGCGCCAGATCGGTCACGATGGCATCAAAGCTCTTCCAGAAGCTCGCCGGGCTGATGCCGGTGCCGGGCAACACCCGGTCTTCAATGAAATGGTGCAGTTCGGTGGCCACTTGCAAGCGGTGCGTGGTGGTGCGGTCGGTCATGGTGTCAAACCTTCATAAATCGGGAAAGCCGGAAAGCATCTGCCGGCAGCGGCCTCACCGACCCAGCCGCCCTGGCTTCGCAGCAACGCAGTGCCACAGCCAGGCAGAGGCAAATTTCTTTGGTGTTTGACTGTATTGGATACCAAGGCAGTCATTAACTACCGAAAAATTAAATTATCTATGACAAAAATACGTGTAATCCAGTCTTGGGGTCCCGATTCAGCCGTTGCACAATCTCGGCATGACGACTGAGCAAATCAGCAACTCCACCCTGCCGCTCACCGGGCTGCGCGTGGTGGAGTTCACCCACATGGTGATGGGGCCGACCTGCGGCATGGTGCTGGCCGACCTGGGGGCCGAGGTGATCAAGGTGGAGCCGATCGAGGGCGACCGCACCCGGCATTTGCTGGGCGCCGGCGCCGGTTTCTTCCCCATGTTCAACCGTAACAAGAAGAGCATTGCCATTGATCTGCGCCAGCCCGATGGCGCAGCACTGGCGCGGCGCTTGGCAGCCAGCGCCGATATGGTGGCCGAGAACTTCAAACCCGGCACCATGGCCAAGTACGGGCTCGATTACGCCTCGCTCAGCCAGACCGACCCGCGCCTGATCTATGTCAGCCACAAAGGCTTTTTGCCCGGCCCCTACGATCACCGCACTGCGCTCGACGAGGTGGTGCAGATGATGGGCGGCCTGGCCTACATGACCGGCCGCCCGGGCGACCCGCTACGTGCCGGCAGCAGTGTGAACGACATCATGGGCGGCATGTTTGGTGCCATCGGCGCCATGGGGGCCCTGATCCAGCGCGGCATCACCGGGCGGGGCCAGGAGGTGCAAACCGCGTTATTTGAAAACAATGTGTTTTTGGTAGGCCAGCACATGCTGCAGTACGCCATCACCGGCCGCGCTGCCGCGCCCATGCCGGACCGCATCTCGGCATGGGGTATTTACGACATCTTCACAGTCAAGGACGGCGAGCAGATCTTCCTGGCCGCCGTCAGTGATGCCCAGTGGCTGACCTTTTGCGACGCGCTGGGCCTGGCCGACCTGCGCGATTTGCCGCAGTACGCCAGCAACAACCTGCGGGTGCAGGGCCGGGCCAGCTTGATGCCGGTGTTGCGCGAGCGGCTGGGCAGCTGGCGTGCGGCCGAGCTGGCGGCGCTGTTCGAGGGCGTGGGCCTGCCCTTTGCGCCGATTCGTAGGCCCGAAGAGTTGTACGACGATGAGCACCTGCGCGCCACGGGCGGCCTGGCCGACATCACCCTGCCAGACGGCGAGCGGGCTGGTCAATCCGTTGGCACCGCGTTGTTTCCCTTCACCATGGGCGGGCAGCGCCTGGGCGTGCGGCTAAACCCGCCAACCCGTGGCCAACACACCACCGAGCTGCTGGCCGCGCTAGGCTACAACGACGACCAGGTGGCTGATTTTGTGGCGCGCCGGGTAGTGGCCTGAGCCAGCCGCCATGGGTCTCCGCCTGTTTCCGTACAGGCTGCCGGCGCCGTCATTAGAATGGTGTTTCGACGACTTTTTCATCTTGTCTTTGGAGAATCCATGAAAATCCTGAATATCTTGACGAATGCTGCCCGTGCGGTGGGCGTGGCCTTGTTGCTGCAGGTCCCGGCCCAGGCCCAGACTGAGTGGCGGTTCAACAACAGCTACCCGGCCTCGCGCCCGGAGTCGGCCCAGATCCGCACCTTTGCGGCCGATGTGGAAAAACGCACTGGTGGCAAGCTCAAGATCTCGGTCTCCGAGGGTGGTGCCCTTGGCCTCAAGGATGCCGATGCCATGCGCTTCATGCAGACCGGCACGCCCGAGCTGGGCTTCATCTGGCCCCCGTTTCTGGGCCGTGACGCGCCCGCCCTGGCCAATATTTATGTTTATGGCCTGGTGGCGAATGCCGATGAGCACCTCAAAGCCCTGCCGGCTCTGAAGTCGGTGCTCAAGGAAGGGATCGCCAAATGGAACGTTGAAGTCCCGGGGTTCCTCGGCTTCTCGATCGTGGACGCCGCGCTGTTTTGCCGCGAGCCTGTCAAGACGCTGGAAGAGCTCAAGAAGAAGAAGCTTCGGGTCGGTAGCCGTGAGCAGGTGGAAACCTTCAAACGACTGGGTGTTGCCGCCCAGATCGTGCCGCAAAACGAGTTGTATGCGGCGCTGCAAACCGGCGTGGTGGATTGCGCCCTGTACGCGCCACGATTTGCCAACTCCATTTCCCTGCAGGAGGTGGCCAAGCACGTTATCCCCACTGGCTTCCCGTTCCCGCCGGCCCCCTACGCCCTGTTGGCCCACAAAGCCAAATGGGCCGCCTTGCCGGCAGACCTGAAGAAGGGCTTTCTCGACGCGGTGACAGAACTCGAACGTGTCAGTTTCAATTTCGATGCCGACACGGCTACCGAGGCCGCCTCGCGTGACAAGCTGCAGAGTCAGGGTGTGACCTACCACCCGGCCTTGCCTGCGGCCGACAAGGCGGCGATCCGCCGGTCTGCCCTCGAGACCTGGGACGTGCTGGCCAAGGAAACCGGCGCCGATGCCATTGCCTACCGCCAGAAGGTACTGGACGCTCTGCCGAAATGATGGCGCTGCCGCCGCTGAGCCCGGCGCCTTGGGTGGCCGCTCTGGAGCGGCTCTGGCGCGGCCTGGCGCTGATGCTGGCCGTGCTCGGGGCTGGTGCCCTGGCCGGCATCTTTGTGCTGGTGCTGGGGGCCGTGGTGATGCGCTACGGTTGGGGTCGCCCGCTGGCCCTGACCGAGGAACTGTCTGGCCTGCTCATGACAGTGGCCGTTTTTGCCTTGCTGCCGATCACGGTGCTCAACGAGCTCAACATCCGCGTCAGCCTGGCCATCGAGCGCCTGCCGCCGCGCCCCAAGCGGCTGCTGTTTGTTCTTGGGCAGTTTGTGCTGCTGGCTTTTGCGGTGGTCTTTGTCCAGCACGCTTGGGCCATCAGCGCCTTCACTGCGCAACTCAAGCTGATGTCCGAGCAATCGCGCCTGCCACTGGCGCCTTTCCTTTGGCTGGCCACGGTGTCCATGGCGCTGACCGGCGCCATTGCCCTGTGGCGTGCCTGGCAACCCTATTCGGGTGATGCCACACCGGAAGTCATGGTGTGAGCTGGAGCTTGATGGGGCTGCTGTTCTCGGCCAGCATCCTGTCGGGTGCGGTGCTGGGCGCCGCCTTGGGCCTGACCGGCTTTGCCATTTTGCACTTCATGGGAGGTGGCGCGACACAGCTGGGGGTGCAGGCCGTTTTCAACGTCTTTGGCGAGTTCACCCTGACCGCCATTCCCTTGTTCATCCTGCTGGGCGATGTGCTGGTGGCCAGCGGTCTGGCGGGTGGCGTGTACCGTGCCCTCTCGCCACTGTTTGCCCGTGCCCGTGGCGGCCTGTTGCATACCAACATTGCGGTCTGCACTGTCTTTGGCGCCGTCAGTGGCTCGTCCATGTCGGTGTCGGCGGCCGTCGGTGCTGTGGCTTACCCCGAGTTGTCCCGGCGCGGCTATGCGCCGCGGCTGGTGGTGGGTACCCTGGCGGGTGGCGGTACCCTCGGGCTTTTGATACCACCCAGCCTGTCGCTGCTGATTTACGGCGCCCTGACCGACACCTCGATCGGCAAATTGTTTCTGGCCGGCGTGCTGCCCGGCCTGCTGATGGCGCTGATCTTCATGTTCTACGTCGAGTGGTCGGCCCGGCGCCACCCGCACGAAGTGCCGCAGGAGCAGCCGCAGCCCTGGGGGCCGACCCTGCGGGCGACCGTGGCGTTGTGGCCAATTGCGGTGCTGATCCTGTCGGTGCTGGGCAGTCTGTTTGCGGGTATCGCGACCCCGACCGAATCGGCTGCGGTGGGTGTGGCGGCCGCCACCCTTTTGGGTTTCACCATGGGCGACCTCAATTGGAGCCGCTTCCTCAAGACCTTCATGAACTCGGCCCGCACCTTTGCCGTCATTGCGCTGGTCTTCATGGGGGCGGTGATTCTGGCTCAGTCCATCAGCGTGTTGCAGATACCGCAAAAATTGCTGACCACCATCGCCTCGGTAGGTCTCTCGCCCCTGCTGATGCTGGCCCTGGTGCTGGTGATCTATCTGCTGCTGGGGATGGTGTTTGACGGCCTGTCGATGATGGTGATGACCTTGCCAGTGGTGTTTCCGTTGCTGACCGGCCTGGGCTTTGACGCCGTCTGGCTCGGGGTGGTGGTGACCATGATGATCGAGATCGGCATGCTGACACCGCCGGTGGGCATGAACCTGTTTGTGTTGGTGGGCATCAGCAAAGGCAAGGTGAGCCTGGGCGATGCGGCCCATGGCGCCCTGCCTTTCTGGCTGCTGCTGTTGCTGGGGGTGCTGCTGCTGACCTGGCTGCCCGGCATTGCGACCTGGCTGCCCGGTTTGTCGTACGCCTGAAAAAAGGAAACCATGAGTGATGTCAATCGGGCCCGCGCCCAGCGCCTGCTGGGCGCGCAACAGCTGGACGCCGTGGTGGTGTCCAAACCGGAGAGCTTCACCTGGGCGACCGGGGCACCGGCCGGGGTTGCCGCGTTTTTTCGGCGCGCCGGCGCTGCGATGGCGCTGATACCGACCGCCGCCACCGCGCCGTTGGCGGCGGTTTGCACCGAGCTCTTTGCTGCGCCGGCTCGCGCGGCGCTGGGGCCGGCCCAGGTTCACACCCACCCGGATTGGGTGGAGACCGCCGATATCCGGCCCTGGCTTGACACCGACCTGGGCGCGGCCGAGCTGGTTGAAAGGGCCTTCTCTAAGGCCGCCCGCCCGGCCGGGTTTGAGCGTCCAGCGGCGTTTGACGCGCGGCAGGCCTTCCTGGCGCTGGGTGACCTCTTGAAGGCGCGCGGCCTGTCCCGTGCCCGCATCGGCCTTGACCTGGATTTTTGGCCGGTGGCTGATTTTGAGTTGCTCAAAGCCGTGCTGCCACGGGTGCAATGGCGCGATGCCAGCCAAGTGCTCGGACAAATCAAGGCCGTCAAATCGCCGGCTGAGATTGCCCGGCTGACCCAGGCGGCGCTGATTGCCGAAGCCGGTATGCACCACGCCTTGGCGGCCGTGCATGAGGGCATCCACCGCGACGTCATTGCTGCGGCCTGGCGTGAGGGTGTTGCGCTTGAGACGCAGCGCTTAGGCGTGACGCTCAGTGGTCAATGGGAATACACCACCGTCGGGCCTTTGCCCTGGGCCGGTGGCGCCCGCTTGCAGCGTGGCGACCTGCTCAAATTTGATGTCGGCTGTGTGGTGCAGGGCTACAGCTCCGACAGTGGCCGCACCTACACCCTGGGTCCAGCCAGGCCGCGCACGCGCGAGATCATGGCCGCCTTGAGCGACGCTTTTTCAGCTGGGCTGGAGGTGCTCAAACCCGGGCATCTGATGCGCGAGGTGCATGCCAGGGCGACGGGTGCAATGCAGCGCGCCGGCTTCAGCCGGTTCAGCCGCGGCCACTTTGGTCACAGCCTGGGGCATGACACATTTTGCGAGGTCCCGCCTTTTTTGTCCGCCCAGGCCGACGAGCCGCTGGAGGCAGGGATGGTGCTGGCATTTGAAACCCCGTTTTATGTGGATGGCGAGGGGGGCTTCATCATCGAAGACCAGTTCCTGATCACCGCGCAGGGCGCCCAAGCCGCTTGGTCGCTGCCGCGCGAACTGGGCTGCCTGCCCCTGTGACCAACCCCGCCTCGTCAGCCCCGGCTCAGGCATCCTCAAAGCGGTAACCGACACCGTAGACCGAGCTGATACCGGCTTCGCCGGTGCCGGCCTGCTCCAGCGATGCGCTCGCCCAAGCTGCCACCTGGTCCGCCCGGTGGTGGCGGTCTTCGCACGCGACCTGCACCCTCGCGCGGTGGCGGCGGTGGGGGAGGCATGGTAGACCAGCCAGGAGGTTCTCGCTCAGGTGGCGGCCGGCGCAGCGGCGGCCCATCGCGCGCGCCGAGGTCATAAAACTCGTCGACCAGTTCGCGCAGCGCCTGCCCGTACCAAAACTGCGGGTTGCTGTTTCGGGTTGAGTAAAACCGCAGTACCGTAGGCAAATCCTTGAAAAAGCCGTTGTGCATGAAGGCCGGTCGCTCAGCCACATTGCGCAGTGTTGGCATGCGGAATTTGCCGCAGAAGTTCTCAATCGTCAGGCTCGGCATCACGGTGCTGGGCAAGCTCGGGGGCGTGCGCTCTGGCCCGCACAGGCCCAGGTCAAAAAAGGCTGGGTCAGAATTTTTCGGGATCGCTGGGTTGCCCGGAATGCCATTGGCATAGAAGGTGAACTCCGAAAACGGCGAGTCTTCCGGCTTGCCACTGGCCGGGTTCATCAAATGGCAGGCCACGCAGTTGCCTTTGGCGGGGTCCATGGACAGCGCCATGCCACGCGCCTCGGTCTGGTTCAAGGTGGTCTCACCACGCACCATGGCGTCTTATTTAGAGCTGAAGGGCTGCAATCGAGTCCGCTCAAAGGCCGCAATAGCCAGCCCGATGGCATTGAATGCGGCATCGGTGTTGGCAAAAATAGTGTTGCCAAACTCCTGCCGGAACAACTGTGCATAGGCCGATGCGGCAGTCTCTGGATCAACCGCAGTCTCGGCGCCACCGCCGCAGGCACTCAACAACAGGGACATGGCCAAGCTCAGCAGCATTTGGCTTGCCCCGGGTTTGGGCCGAGGGCTGGTTTCAAGGCAAGAAGACCATGGCGGGATTCCTAAGGTTGGCAGCAGCAAGCGCCGCATGGGTGCACTGTGCTGGCCAACTGTGGAGGAACTATGGGGAACACCGGGTATTCACCGCCCGCTTACAAGCATTTACAAGTCTTTACACCTCGCTGATCGGGGGCTCTGGCTGGGTCAAGGGCCGCCATGGGCCGGGGGTGCCTGCTCTGCGAAGCCGGTCTGTAATTCGTAGGCGTGGGCGACTCGGTACAGGGTGCTTTCTGCAAAGGGGCGCCCAATGAGTTGAAAGCCGCAGGGCAGGCCATTGGCGGTGGCGCCGCCCGGCACTGCCAGGGCTGGCAAACCCAGCACATTGACCGGGCGCATCAGGCGGGTGATCTCATTGAGAATGCGCATGGTGGTGGCGCCTCCCGAGACATCAACCTCAGACAGGCGTGGCACCTCCATCGGTAGCACCGGCGCCAACAGGGCGTCGCAGCGGTCAAACACCTTGGCACAAAAATTTCGCAACATCGGCCCGCGCAGCCGCTGCGCCTGGGCAAAGGCCTGGGCGGTGACCGCCAGAGTGGCTTGAATCCTGCCTCGGGTTTGCGGCGTGTAGCGCTGCGGGCAGTCGCGCATCCAGGCGCCGTGGATGGCGAGCACATCGCCCCAGGTCAAGAAAAAGCCGGCCGCGTTGATGGCGTCCAGGTCCGGCATATCGATCTCTACCACCGTCAGGCCCAAGCCGAGAAAGACTGCGCGCACGCGGGCCAGGCAGGCGGCAACCTCGGGCTCCAGACCCCGGTCAAAATAGCCCTTGGGTATGCCGATGCGCAGGCCCTTGACCGGGCCTTGCAGCTGCCCGAGGTAATCGGGCACCGCTTGCTGCGCGGTGGACGGGTCGCGCGGGTCATGGCCCGCAATTACTGACAACATCAGCGCGTTGTCGGCGACGGTACGGGTTAAGGGGCCAACCGTGTCAAGCGACTGCGACAGGGGCATGGCGCCGGCGCGCGAGACCAGGCCGAAGGTGGTTTTCATGCCCACCAGGCCACAAATTGCGGCGGGCAGGCGCACCGAGCCTGCGGTGTCCGAACCCAAGGCGCCATACACCACGCGGGCGGCCACCGAGGCGCCCGAGCCGCTCGATGAGCCACCGGTGATGTAGTCGGTGTTCCAAGGGTTGCGAACATCGCCCAAAAAAGCATTCTGGCCGGTCGGGCCATAGGCAAATTCGGTCATGTTGAGCGTGCCAATCTGAATGGCCCCGGCGGCGTCCAGGCGCGCGAGTACGCCAGCCGTGGTGGGTGCGACCCAGTGCTGGCGGATTTCGCTGCCGCAACTCGAAACCAACCCGGCACGGTAAAACATGTCTTTGTGCGCCAGTGGTACGCCATGCAAGGGCCCGCGCACCACGCCCCGAGCGATATCAGCATCGCATTGCCGAGCGGCTGCCAGTGCTGTGGCTTCATCCAGACGCACAAAGGCGTTGAGCTGGGCCTGCGTGGCTTTGGCGGCGGCTATCGCCGCCTGGGTCAAGTCAAGTGACGAGACCTGGCCACTGCGCAGTGCCAGCGCTGCCGCCACCAGGCTGGCCGTGGCAGCAGCCGGGGGTGGCGCCATCGGCCCAGCGGCTGGCGCGTCAATCGGCGGCGGTGCGCGGTTCTCCCGTAGGGCAGCAAACAGAGACAGGGTGTCCACATCAAAATCGAGCTCGGCGCTGGCGCGCTCAAGTGCGGCGTAAGCCGGTGCCGCCGCCGCAGCGATTTCTGCTGCCCGGGTGTCGCTGACGGTCCAGCCGATCCGCTCGGCCTGGCGCAGGATGTCGGCCACTGTCACGGCAGCTTGGTTCATGGTGTGCAGCGTCGAAACGCCCAAATGAAGATGCTCTAGGTTATACCACCTGCCCCCGGCCGGCTCAGGGCGGCGCCGCATAATCCAAACCCATGGACAAACTCAAGCAACTTAGCTCGTTTGTTTCGGTGGTCACCCGGGGCAGCCTGAGCGCGGCCGCCCGGGCTGAAGGGCTGGCACCCGCCATCATGGGCCGCCGGCTCGACGCCCTGGAGGAACGACTGGGCGTCAAACTGCTGGTGCGCACCACCCGACGCATCACACTGACCCACGAGGGCAGCGCGTTTTTGGAGGACTGCCAGCGCCTGCTGGCCGACCTGGCCAGTGCCGAGGCCAGCGTGTCGGCTGGCGGGGTCAAGGCCAGCGGTCACCTCCGCATCACCGCACCTGCGGGTTTCGGGCGGCGGCATGTGGCGCCCCTCGTGCCGCGCTTTCGACAGCAGCACCCCGAGGTCACGATCTCGCTCAACCTGAGCGACCGGGTGGTAGACCTGGCTGGCGAGGCTGTGGACTGTGCGGTTCGGGTGGGCGACCTGCCCGACTCGTCGCTGGTGAGCGTGCGCCTGGCAGACAACCGGCGCCTGTGTGTGGCCACGCCGGGCTTTTTGCAGCGCTGCGGGCGGCCGCAGCGGCCGCAGGACTTGGCCCGCTTTGATTGCCTGAGCCTCTCCAGCGATGCCTCGCAAAGCCGCGGCTGGGCGTTCCAGGTGGGACGGGGCGAAGGCAGCGAGTTGGTACACATCAGGCCCGCTGGGCCGCTGGATTGTTCAGACGGGCAAGTGCTGCATGACTGGTGCCTGCGGGGTCTGGGCATCGCCTGGCGCAGCACATGGGAGGTCGAAGCCGAAGTGGCAGCCGGCACTTTGGTGTCTATTTTGGAAGAATTTGCTGCGCCACCCAACGGCATTTATGCGGTTTTTGCCCATGCCAAGCACTTGCCGCTGCGGGTGCGGCTTTGGATCGACTTTCTCAAACACCACTATGCCCAGGCGGGCTACTGGCAGGGGCCCTGAGGCGGGTGCTGCGACTGGCGCAGCCGGTCGGCCGCTTAAAATCTCTCGATGCAAATTGTCAAACAACAGCTGCTCGATGCGCTGGCACAAGCACTGGAGGCGCTGAGCCCGGGCGCCGGGGCCAAGGCGGTTTTTGAGTCGCCCAAAGTGCCGGCCCACGGCGACCTCGCAACCACCGCCGCCATGCAACTGGCCAAGCCGCTCAAACTCAACCCCCGCCAGCTCGCCGAAACCCTGCGCGCCAAGTTGCTTGAGAGCCAGCCCTACCAGCGCTGGACCGAGGCCCTGGAGATCGCCGGGCCAGGCTTTATCAATATCCGGCTGACGCCTGAGGCCAAACAACAGGTGGTGCCTGCGGTGCTGGCACAGGGCGCCGAATTTGGCTGCCAAACCGCCAGCGGACACAAGATGATGGTCGAATTTGTTTCGGCCAACCCGACCGGGCCGCTGCACGTGGGCCACGGGCGCCAAGCCGCGCTGGGCGATGCAATTTGCAATCTGTACCAAACCCAGGGCTGGGAGGTGTACCGCGAGTTCTATTACAACGATGCCGGCGTGCAGATCAGCACCTTGGCCACCAGCACCCAGCTGCGCGCCAAGGGCTGTAAGCCAGGCGACCCCGAGTGGCCAGAGCAGGCTTACAACGGCGAATACATCGCCGACATTGCGACGGATTTTTTAGCCAAGAAAACCGTGGCCGCTGACGACCGCAGCTTCACGGCCTCGGGGGATGTGACAGCACTCGATGATTTGCGCGAGTTTGCCGTGGCCTATTTGCGCCACGAGCAAGACCTTGACCTGCAGGCCTTCGCTGTCAAGTTTGACAACTATTACCTCGAAAGCAGCCTCTACCGCAGCGGCCGGGTCGACGACGCCGTGTGCCGGCTGCAAGCCGCTGGCAAAACCTATGAACAGGATGGCGCGCTGTGGCTCAAGTCGACCGACTACGGCGACGACAAAGACCGGGTCATGCGCAAGGGAGACGGCAGCTACACCTACTTTGTGCCCGACGTGGCCTACCACATCAGCAAATGGGAGCGCGGCTTCAAAAAAGCCGTCAATATCCAGGGCACCGACCACCACGGCACCATCGCCCGGGTGCGCGCCGGCCTGCAGGCTGCCGGTGTTGGCGTGCCGCCGGGCTACCCCGACTATGTGTTGCACACCATGGTGCGGGTGATCAAGGGGGGCGAAGAGGTCAAGATCTCCAAGCGCGCGGGCAGCTATGTCACGCTGCGCGACCTGATCGAGTGGACCAGCCGGGACGCGGTGCGCTTTTTTCTGCTGAGCCGCAAGCCCGACACCGAGTACACCTTTGACGTAGACCTGGCAGTGGCCAAAAACAATGACAACCCGGTGTACTACGTGCAATACGCCCATGCCCGAATTTGCTCGGTATTGGCGGCCTGGGGCGGCGATATCGCCAACCTGGGGCAGGTGAGCCTGGCCGCATTGAACAGCAGTCCGGCGCAGTCGCTGATGCTTTTACTGGCCAAATACCCCGAGATGTTGAGCGCTGCAGCGGCTGACTTTGCCCCGCACGATGTCACCTTTTACCTGCGCGAACTCGCCGCCTGCTACCACAGCTATTACGACGCCGAGCGTATTTTGGTGGACGACCAGGGCATCAAGCTGGCCAGGTTGGCCTTGGTCGCTGCCACTGCTCAGGTGTTGCACAATGGACTTGCGGTGCTGGGCGTGAGCGCCCCGCAAAAAATGTGAAAGCTTTCCGGAGTGCAGAGATGAAACAGCAACGCGGTGGAACCCTGGTGGGTTTGATCATCGGAGTGCTTGTGGGCCTGGGGGCGGCGTTGGCGGTGGCGGTGTATGTGACTCGGGTACCGGTCCCGTTTTTAAGCAAGGGGCAGAGCCGAACCGCTGAACAGGATGCCGCTGAGAGCCGGAAAAACAAAGACTGGGATCCCAACGCTCCGCTTTACGGCAAAAATCCGGCCAAACCAGCAGCATCTGCCGCCGCGGCAGCGGCCTCGGAACCAGCCAGTGCGGTGGCAGCCGCAGCCAGCTCACCCGCCGGCGGGCCGCCAGCCAGGGCAGATGCCAAACCCGCCGCCACCTCTGCCGACCCTCTGGGCGACCTGGCTCGGGCCAGGACAGCAGCACCAGCAGCCGCCCCTGCCATAGGCGCTGCGCTAAGCACACTTGAACCCTTTGTTTACTTTGTCCAGGTAGGCGCTTTCCGATCAGCCGACGAAGCCGAGGCGCTGCGCGCGCGCCTGTCACTCAGCGGCGTCGAGACCCGGGTGACCGAGCGCGAGCAGTCGGGCCGCATGGTCCACCGCGTGCGGGTGGGCCCCTTTGAGCGACGCGAAGAGGCCGAGCGTACCAAAGACAAATTGGATACCACTGGTCTGGAAACCGCGTTGGTGCGGGTCCAGCGCTAAGAATTGGCCTTGAACTTTTCCGCATCGAGCCGGGTCTGATGCTTTTTTATTGGAGTCTGAGCGTATGAAACGTCGTAATTTTTCTGTGCTGTCGGGTGTTGGTCTGGCCGCTGTAGCGGCCTTGCCCGGCCAGATGCTGGCCCAAACCAAGCCACCGGTTGCGGGCACCGACTACCTGGTGCTCGACAAACCCGCACCGGTAGAGGCAGCGCGGGGCAAGATCGAGGTGGTGGAGTTTTTTTGGTACAGCTGCTCGCACTGCAATGCCTTTGAGCCAGCGCTCAATGCCTGGGCCAAAGCCCTGCCAAAAGATGTTGCCTTGCGCCGCGTGCCGGTTGCCTTTCGGGACGATTTTGTGCCGCAGCAGCGTTTGTACTACGCACTGGAAGCCCTGGGACTGCTGGCCAAGTTGCATGCCCAGGTGTTTGCCGCCATCCATGTTGACAAGCTCAAGCTGGCCAGCGCCGCCGAAATCGCCGATTGGGCTGCCAAGCAGGGAGTGGACAGGGCCAAGTTCACCGAGCAGTACAACTCTTTTTCTGCATCGACCAAGGCCACCCGCGGCACCCAGCTGCAAAACACCTACAAGGTGGAGGGTGTGCCCGCACTTGGCGTAGCGGGGCGTTTTTACATTGACAGTACCCTGGCGCAAAGCATGGAGCGGGCACTCAAGGTGGCCGATTTCCTCACCGCAGAGGTTCGCAGCGGACGCTGACGCCGCCGGCGCTGTCAGGCTTGGCCCGCTTGACCGCGGGGGCAGCGCTGCCCGTACAATGGGCCGATATTTACGCAAGATTCGTGCCCCATGAAATCTACTGCATCTGTGTGGCTGTTGGCTCTGGCGCTGAGCGCTCAGGCCAGCTTGGCTCAGGCCGAGAAAGCTGATCGCAACAAGCCCATGAATGTCGAGGCTGACACCCTGCGGCATGACGAGCCAAAACAAACCAGTGTGTTCACCGGCCGGGTTGTCGTGACCAAGGGCAGTATTGTGATTCGAGGCGCCAGGATCGAAGTCCGCCAGGATGCCCAGGGCAACCAATATGGCCTGGTCACGGCCGAGCCGGGCAAGCTGGCCTTCTACCGCCAAAAACGCGACAGTGTTGACGAGTATGTGGAGGGCGAGGCCGAAATCATCGAATATGACGGGCGGGCCGACACCGTCAAATTCTCCAAACGCGCACAGCTGCGGCGCTACCGAGGCAGCACCCTGAATGACGAGTTGACCGGGCAGGTGATTTTGTATGACAACACCACAGAGGTGTTCAATGTCGACGGCGGCGCAGCTTCGGCAACTCCCGGCGCTCCTGCCGGCCGGGTACGGGCCACGCTGATGCCTAAGCCCGAGACCCCGTCTAAGTGAAAACCGATGTCACCCTGGCGGCTGCGCAGGCGCGGGTGCTTGACCCGCACAGCGACAGCCACCTGGAGGCCAAGCAACTCGGCAAATCCTACGGCAGCCGCCATGTGGTGAAGGATGTCTCGCTGATGGTGCGCAAGGGCGAGGTGGTGGGCCTGCTGGGGCCAAACGGCGCGGGCAAGACCACCTCGTTTTACATGATCGTCGGCCTGGTGCGGCCGAGCGCGGGCGACATTCGGCTGGACGGCCAGTCCATCGAGCGCATGCCAATCCACCGCCGTGCCAGGCTGGGTTTGAGCTACCTGCCGCAAGAGCCCTCGATCTTTCGAAAGCTCAACGTACAAGACAATGTGCGCGCTGTGCTGGAGCTGCAGCGGGATGCCGCCGGCAAGCCCCTGGCGCAGCAGGAAATTGAGCTGCGTCTGGGGGCGCTATTGACGGATCTGCGGGTGGAGCACCTGCGCATGAGCCCGGCACTGGCCCTGTCTGGCGGCGAGCGCAGGCGCGTCGAAATTGCACGGGCCTTGGCCACCCAGCCGCGCTTTATTTTGCTCGACGAGCCGTTTGCCGGTATCGACCCTATTGCCGTGATCGAGATCCAGCGCATCATCAGCTTTCTCAAGCAGCGCGGCATCGGCGTGCTGATTACCGACCACAATGTGCGTGAAACCCTTGGCATCTGCGACCACGCTTACATCATCAACGATGGCCGGGTGCTGGCCCAGGGAACACCGGCCGAGATCGTCAATGATGCCGACGTTCGCCGGGTCTATCTGGGCGAACACTTCAGGATGTAAGCTTGGCCAGGCCACCTGAAACCAATTCACTGCGACAACCGGCCGCTGGCGGAGGCATCGGGTGAAGCAGGGCTTGTCCCTGCGGACCTCGCAGCATCTTGCGCTGACGCCACAGTTGCAGCAATCGATCCGCTTGCTGCAGCTCTCAACCCTGGAGCTGGGGCAGGAAATCGACCAGATGCTCGATGACAACCCGTTTCTGGAGCGCGAGGCTACCGAGGCGCCACGCGAAGACTTTGGTCTGGAGCGCTCCGACATACCAGTCAAAATCGATGACCTGGAGGCTGAATCAGCGATTTACTCCGGCAGCGACTATGCCACCGAGACCAAATCAGGCAGCGACAACGATGCACCCAGCGCCACCGAGGCAGAGGACGACGGCCAAAGCTGGGAGGGCGATGGCAGCGCCTCGATTGCCCCAGACGACAGCGAGTGGGGCGGCGAGGCCCGGGCACACGGCAATAACCTGGAAGGCGGCGACGAGTTCGACGCCACCGAGCTGGCGCGCACCCAAGAGTCGCTGCAAAACCATCTGCACAGGCAGGCCCTGAGCCTGCGCCTTGGCGCCGCCGATCAGGCCGCCCTGCGGTTTGTGATTGAATCGCTCAATGAAGATGGCTACCTGGAGGATTCGCTGGAGGCTTTGGCGATTGGGCTGGCAGGTGACGAGGAAGACCAAATCGACAACCTGGTGCACCACTTCACGGTGGCCCTGCGCCTGCTGCAAAGCATGGATCCGATCGGTGTGGGTGCGGCTGATCTGGGCGAATGTTTGCGCCTGCAAATACGGGCCCTGCTGCAAGCCGATGCCTTGCCGCCCGCGCGTGAGGCAGCTTTGCACGTGGCCCTGAGCATTTGCGCGCAAAGCATGGATTTGCTGGCACGCCGGGATGTCAAACGCCTGGCGCCGCTGTGCAGCACCAGCGAGGCCGCGGTGCGCGAAGCGATTGCCTTGATTGGCAGACTCGAGCCCAAGCCTGGGCGGCGCTTTGTCAATGTTGAGCGCAATATTCTGGTGCCCGATGTGCTTGTGCTCGCAGTTGGCCGCGGCGCTGCGGTGCGTTTTCGGGTGCAACTCAATGCCGATGTGATGCCGCGTTTGCGCGTGCATGACATCTATGCCAATGCCCTGCGCCAGCACAAAGGCGGCGGACGCGACTCCTCCAACCACGCAGCCCTGCAGCAGCGCCTGCAAGAAGCCCGCTGGTTCATCAAAAACATTCAACAACGCTTTGACACTATTTTGCGGGTGAGCACCGCCATTGTGGAGCGGCAGAAAAGCTTTTTTCAACATGGCGAGCTTGCCATGCGCCCGCTGGTGCTGCGCGAGATTGCCGACGAACTCGGCCTGCACGAGAGCACCATCAGCCGGGTGACCACAGCCAAATACATGGCCACGCCGTTTGGTACTTTCGAGCTCAAGTATTTTTTTGGTTCTGGCCTGGGAACCGACTCAGGCAGCAGTGCCTCCAGCACGGCGGTGCGGGCCTTGATCAAGCAGTTTGTCGCCGCCGAGAACCTTAAAAAGCCGCTCAGTGACAACCAGATCGCCGACATGCTCAAGGAACAAGGCATCGCCTGCGCCCGGCGCACCGTAGCCAAATACCGTGAGAGCCTGCGCATTGCCCCGGCCTCCTTGCGCAAGACCCTGTAATTGGCAAGTCAGGGGTCCGGCTTGAACCAGTTCCAATTGTTTTTGCCCTGCGCCGCCGGCGTGGAGGAGTACCTGTTTCTAGAGGTACAACACATCACCGGGCTGGGTGGCCAGTCGGTACAAAAACGCCGTGGCGGCGTGGCCGTGACTGGGGCCTGGCGCGATGTGATGCTGCTCAACCTGCACAGCCGGCTGGCGCAGCGGGTGTTGGTGCTGCTGTCTTACACCGAGTACCGCAACGAGCAAGACCTTTACCGCGCCGCCAGCGAGGTGGCCTGGGAGGCCTGGTTCACTCCGCGCCAAAGCATCAAGGTGGAGGTGACGGCCCAGCACAGCCCGCTAACCAGCCTGAACTTTGCCGCGCTGAAGGTGAAGGACGCGGTGTGCGACCGCTTTCGCGTCAAGGCCAACGGCGTGCGCCCCGATGTGGACACCCATTGGCCTGATGTGCGCATTTTTGCCCACCTGAGCACCGACGGCTGTTCGCTCTACATCGACACCTCGGGTGAGCCGCTGTTCAAGCGCGGCTGGCGCGAGGACAAGGGCGAGGCGCCGTTGAAGGAAACCCTGGCTGCTGCCATGCTGGCCGCCAGTGGCTGGCTAGCTGGCGAGGGCGACCTGTCGCCGCTGTATGACCCCTGCTGTGGCAGCGGCACCATTGCCATCGAGGCCGCGCAAATGGCCTGCAACATCGCCGCAGGCAGCGGCCGCCGCTTTGCCTTTGAGCACTACCTGCTGTTTGCCCGGCACGTCTGGGATGCTATAAAAAATGAAGCAAAAGAGGCAGAAGTAACAAGAGCGGCAGGCCAAAAACCCATTATTTTTGGCAGCGATGTGGCGTTCCGGATGGTGGACTTTGCCCAGCGCAACGCACAGCGTGCTGGCGTGGCCGACCTGATCGAGTTTCGCGGCGGCGACGCGCTGCAACGCTTGCCGCCCTGCGACCAGCCCGGCGTGATGCTGGTTAACCCGCCCTACGGCGAGCGCATCGAGGTGGCCGGTGTGGCCGGCGCCCAGCGCGCCGGCGGCCGGGAACAGGCGCAGGTGGCCAGCCAGGGGGGCACAGGCGGCGAGGACGGCGCGTTTTTCAGCCAACTCAGCGCCCACTGGAAAAAGCACTATGCCGGCTGGAGCGCCTGGGTGCTCACGCCTGATCTGAAACTGCCCGGCAAGATGCGCCTGAAAGAATCGCGCCGCGTGCCCATGTGGAACGGCCCGCTGGAGTGCCGGTTATTCCGCTTTGACATGGTGCAGGGCTCGGCCCGCAGCAAGCCCGCCTCCCCTTGAAGCCCACCGAGGCCTGGGCATGACGCAAGTGGTGCTTGACACCAACATCGTGCTGGACCTGCTAATGTTCCAAAACCCGCAGGTGCAGGGGCTGCGCCAGGCGCTGGACCAACAACAACTGCGCTGGCTGGCCACGCCACCGATGCGCGAGGAGCTGGCGCGTGTGCTGGCCTACCCCAAAATCGCCCCGGTGCTGGCCCGCCTGGGCCACAGCCTGGCCTCCCTGCTGGCGCAGTGGGACGCGTTGGTGTCGGTGGTGGAGGTGGCGCCTCGCTGCGCCGTGCGCTGCCGAGACCCAGACGACCAGATGTTCATCGACCTGGCCGTGGCCCACCGTGCCCAGCTGCTGAGCAAGGATGCGCTGGTGCTGCGGCTGGCCAAGCGACTGCTGCCGCTGGGGGTGGGGGTGTCACCCACTCGTGGGTGAGAAGCCACGCCATGACATGACACGGGTACCCTGGGTCTCAAAGCTGTATTCGCCACCAAAAACCACCGTCGCCGGGCCACTTCGTTCACCGGCAAATTGTGCAAAGCGTTGGCAGGCCTTGAGCCAGTCTGCGCTGAAGGTGGTGCCGGATTTGATCTCGACCGGGAAAAGCTGGTTCAGGTGCGGGTACAGCAGGTCGATTTCCACCCCGTGGTTGTCACGCCAAAAATAAATGTCGGCCGCCAGACCCTGGTTGAGCCGGTGCTTCAGTGTCTCGGTTATGACCCAGGTCTCAAAAATCGGCCCACGCATGGCGTGCGTTGCCAGAGCCGTCGGGTTCTCTACGCGCAGCAGCCAGCACAGCAGGCCGGTATCCAAAAAATACAGTTTTGGCATTTTCACCAGCCGCTTGCCAAAGTTTTCGTGCCAGGGCTGCAGCAGGCGCACCAGGTAACTGGCCTCGAGCACGCTGAGCCATTGCCGAGCACTGGAGGCGCTGATCCCGCAATCGGCGGCCAGTGCCTGCACATTCAGCAACTGGCCACTGCGCGATGCACACATCAGGACAAAACGCTCGAAAGTCGCCAGGTCACGCACACCCAGAACCTGGCGCACATCGCGATCCACATAGGTCGAAACGTAGGCCCTGTACCAGTCACCCGGTTGCAGCGCGCTGGCGCGGAGCGGGTCGTACAGCGCGGGGTAGGCGCCGGTGAACATCAGGGTATTGAGCTGGTCCTTGTTGATCGTTTTCCGGCTGGCAATTTCGGCCAGGCTGAGTGGCAGCAACTCGACCAAGCCAACCCGTCCAGCCAAGGTTTGCGTGATGCTTTGCAGCAGCCCGAATTGCTGCGAGCCGGTGATGACGAACAGCCCCATGCGACGCTGGCTGTCCACCACCCCCTGCAAATAGGACAGCAGCTCAGGCAAGCGTTGAATTTCGTCGAGCACGGCGCCGTCCGGGAACTGAGCCAAAAATGCCCTTGGATCAGCCATCGCCAGCTGCCGGGTCTCCGGGTCTTCCAGGGTGCGATAGGGTTTGTCTGGAAAACTGCTGCGTGACAGCGTGGTTTTGCCTGACTGGCGCGGGCCAGTCAGGGCGAGCACCGGAAAAGCCTGACTGATCCTGGTAAGCGCATGGCGGGCTTGTCGTGGAATCAAATCAATCGGAGTCGGCATTCTGTACAAATCTGTTTTTCAAAAATGATATTGTACGAGTCAGTTGGCAAAAATCCCGGGCTACAACTCCACCTTCTGCAAGCCAAAACTATCCGCCACCGCCGCTGGCCAATGCTGGCTGTAGATCAGCGGCAGGCCGCTCAAGTCGGCTTTCAGCAGTGCGCCTTCTGGCAGCTGGCTCGGCATAAGCTGCGCCAGCGAGCTGACTCGGTGGTCGCTGCCCCGGCGCACGATGTGATGGGCGGTGATATCGCTCGGGTGCTGCAGGCCGGCGGCCTGCACCAGCTCTTGCAGCGCGTGCAGGGTTTGCTGATGAAAGTTATAGACCCGAACCGCCTTGTCGGGCACCACCAGGGACCGCTGTCGCACAGGGTCCTGGGTGGTGACGCCGGTCGGGCATCGGCCGGTGTGGCAGCTCTGGGCTTGTATGCAGCCCAGCGCAAACATGAAGCCGCGCGCGCTGTTGCACCAGTCGGCGCCCAAGGCCATCATGCGGGCGATATCAAAGGCGCTCACCACCTTGCCGGCGCAGCCCAGGCGGATGCGCCCGCGCAAGCCGGCACCGCGCAGGGTGTTGTGCACCAGCAGCAGACCCTCTTGCAGCGGCGAGCCGACATGGTCAGTGAACTCTACCGGCGCCGCACCCGTGCCGCCCTCGGAGCCGTCGACCACAATGAAGTCTGGCGTGATGCCGCTGGCCAACATGGCCTTGACCATGGCAAACCATTCCCAGGGATGGCCAATGCACAGCTTGAAGCCGGTGGGCTTGCCGCCCGAGAGTTCGCGCAAACGGACGATGAACTGCATCATCTCCAACGGCGTGTCAAAAGCACTGTGGGCCGCTGGTGAAACACAGTCCACCCCCATTGGCACGCCCCGGGCAGCGGCGATTTCGGGCGTGACCTTGGGCCCTGGCAGCACGCCGCCGTGGCCCGGCTTGGCACCCTGGCTGAGCTTGATCTCAATCAGCTTCACCTGCGGATCGCGGGCGCTGTGGGCAAACTTCTCGGGGTCAAAGCTGCCGTCAGCATGGCGGCAGCCAAAGTAGCCCGAGCCGATTTCCCAAACCAGGTCGCCGCCATGCACTCGGTGGTAGGCCGAGATCGAGCCTTCGCCGGTGTCATGCGCAAAGCTGCCGCGCTTGGCGCCGGCGTTGAGCGCCAAAATGGCATTGGCACTCAATGCGCCGAAGCTCATGGCCGAAATATTGAACACACTGGCGCTGTAAGGCTGGGCAGTTTCTGGGCCGATGGTGATGCGAAAGTCGTGGGTGGCCAGCTGGCTTGGTGCTACTGAATGGTTGATCCATTCGAAGCCAGGGGCCTGCACATCAAGCTGGGTACCAAACGGGCGTTTGTCGGATTCACCCTTGGCGCGCTGGTAAACCAGCGAGCGCTGTGAGCGTGAAAACGGAGCTGCCTCGTTGTCGCTTTCGATGAAATACTGCCGGATCTCTGGCCGAACGAACTCCAGCACAAAACGCAGATGACCGATCACCGGGTAGTTACGCAGGATCGAGTGGTGGGTTTGCAGTAGGTCATGCACACCCAGCGCCACCAAACCGGCTGCGCCCAGGAGCAGGCCCCATCCCATGCCATAGACCAGCAGCAGAAACAGGCTCAGCAACAGCACTAAGACGCAACAAGCCAGCGTGGCGTAGCGCAACGCAAAGATGGCCTTGAGTCGGTACAGCATCATGAAACTCCTGGGGACCTGACCATAACAGACTGCGATGGGGACTGGGGTTGGCTCGGTATTTGGAGCACCGAGGCGTGGTCGTTTCGTCCAAGTTGAGCCGTGTCCTTGCGATTGAAATCAGGCGGCCCAGTGTCGTCCTGCCCGGCAACCCGATCAGCCTCTTCGCGATCAATGGCGTGATCCAGCTGGTGCCGATCAAAACTACGGCACAGCACTTTGAGGACTTGCCCGGCCTCAGGTATTTTCAAAAACCGTCTCGGTTTGAAAGGCTACGGTCCTCGCCTGCCCGGGCAGCGCGCCTCACCAGGGCAGGGCGCTGCCGTCGTGGTTGAAGAAACCGCCCGAGTCAGCGGCTTGCAGGCCCCCGATCACGCCCAGCAGGCGCGCCGCGGCATGGTCCGGCGATTGCACCTGCAGGCCGGTTTTGGCAAAGGGTGCGGACAGGGCGGTGGCCACCGTGCCCGGGTGCAGCGCCACGCACAGCGCCTGGGGCTGGCGCCGGCGCAGCTCGATGGCGGCGGTGCGCACCAGCTGGTTGAGTGCCGCCTTGCTGGCGCGGTAGCTGTACCAGCCGCCCAAGTGGTTGTCACCGATGCTGCCGACCTTAGCCGACAGGGTGGCAAACACCGCACGCCCTTCGCGCGGCAGCAGTGGCAAAAAATGCTTCATCAACAGCGCCGGCCCGATGGCATTGATGGCAAAGGCCTGCGCCATCTGCACCGGGTCGAGCTGCTGCCAGTTTTTTTCAGGCTGCAGTCCCTGGCCATGCAGCAGGCCGGTGGCGTCGATCAGCAAGCGCAGTGGCACACCCAGCCCGGCCACGTGGGCGGCGGCCTGCGCGATGCTGGCCTCGTCCAGTAGGTCGAGCGTCGGCTGGCTGTGGCGTGACAGCCCGAGAACCCGGGCAAAGCGGGCATCTTGCTGCAGGCGTGCCAGCAGGGCCGCGCCAATGCCGCCGCTGGCGCCGATCACCAGCGCCAGACCGCCCTCTGGCCAAGAGTGGACGTTATGAGTTGATGCATCATCCATCGATCAGCCCATCCTCAGAGGCGTCAAAAACCCGGCCAGCGCCGCCGCTGTGGCCTCTGGCAACTCCTCCGGGATAAAGTGCCCGGCCGGCATGGCGTGGCCGCTGACCTGGCCTACGCACTGCGCCTGCCACAGTGCCAGCGGCTCAAACAGCCGCTGCACCACACCGCGCTCGCCCCACAGCACCAGGGTGTCGCAGGCGATTTTTTCACCCCGGGCTCGGCTCTCGCGGTCGTGCTCCAAGTCAATGCCGGCACTGGCCCGGTAGTCCTCGCAAATGGCATGGGTGGTGCCGGGCAGCACGAAGCAGCGCTCATACTCGGCCAGCGCCTGGGGCTCGATCTGTGCCAAGCCTCCGGTGCCCCAGCCGCCAAGCTTGTGGTGCAGGTAGGGCAGCGGGTTGCCGCCAATCATGGTCTCGGGCAGAGGTGCTGGCTGTATCAGGTGAAACCAGTGGTAGTAGGCTTTGGCAAAGGCCATGTCGGTGCCGGTGTACATGTCCAGGGTGGGCGCGATGTCAATCACGCACAGCTGGCTCACCCGGCCTGGGTGGTCCAGTGCCAGACGGTGCGCCACCCGGCCGCCCCGGTCATGGCCGCAGACCGCAAAGCGTGACACACCCAGCGCATCCATCAAATGAGCCATATCTTGCGCCAGGGCACGCTTGCTGTAGTTGCTGTGGTCGGGCAGGCCCGCCGGTTTGCTGGAGTCGCCGTAGCCGCGCAGATCTGGCATCACCAGGTAAAAGTCCTGGGCCAGCCGGGCCGCCACCCGCTGCCACATCGCATGGGTTTGCGGGAAACCGTGCAGCAGCAGCAAGGCTGGCCGGCCGTCAGGTGCGCCGCGTGGCAGGCGGGCGTGCAGGCTGGCCTGGGGCAGCTGAAAGGCACGACGCTCAAAGGCATCAAACCAGGGTGGGGGCATCGGCGGGTTGGACATGTTGGGCCTGGTGCTCAAAGGGTAGGGCCTCAAGGGTAGCGCACGGCAGCGATTAATATCGATATCGAAAAGCTAAAAATAGAAGGAGCTGGATCCCATGCAAAAAGATACCGTTACCCTGCTCGTGCTCGCCGACCCGGCCGAGCCGCAACTGAAAATGCTGAATCCTTTGCGCGACACGACCAATATCGTTGTCGGACAGAGCCCGGAACTGTTCGAGCAAGCCGCCCCGGTTGCCGACGCCATGCTGGTGTGGTCAGCCTCGCGGAGCCTGGTGCAACAGGTTTTCGCTATGGCGCCCAAGTTGCGCTGGGTGCATACACGGGCGGCCGGACTCGACACCCTGTTGTTCCCCGCCCTGGTGGACAGCCCCGTGCCACTGACCAACAGCAGCGGCGTCTACAGCCGCTCGCTTGGTGAGTTTGTTGCAGCAGCCATGTTGTTTTTTGCCAAAGATTTTCGTCGCATGCTGCGTAACCAGGCAGCCGGCCGCTGGGAGCAGTTTGATGTCGAGGAGCTGCATGGCAGGACTATGGGCATTGTTGGCTACGGTGACATCGGCCGTGCCGCAGCGGCACAGGCCAAGGGCCTGGGCATGCAGGTGATCGCGCTGCGACGCCAGCCTGACAAGTCCCGGGCCGACAGCCTTGTCGACGAGGTGATGGGCCAGTCAGATATTTTGGAGTTGATGCGCCACAGCGACTATGTGGTGGTGGCAGCACCCTTGACGCCCGACACCCGGGGCCTGGTTGGCGCCGCTGCTATTGGCGCGATGAAACCCTCTGGTGTGCTGATCAACGTGGGACGCGGCCCAGTGGTCGACGAGGCAGGGCTGCTGGCAGCGCTGCGCAACAAGTCCATCCGCGGCGCCGCCCTGGACGTCTTCGACCAGGAACCCCTGCCCCAGGATCACCCGTTTTACGCCATGGACAATCTGCTGCTGTCACCCCATTGTGCCGACCACACCCAGACCTGGGTTGATGATGCGATGCGGTTTTTCATTGTCAACCTGGGTTGTTTTAGTCGCGGTGAAGCATTGGCAAATTTGGTGGATAAAAGGCTTGGCTACTAAGGCCGTTCGCGCGACAAACTGTTGCTAACGGGATGAACCCGATACACCCACAACTCTGACGGTTGCGATCGCAGCAGCTAGGTGGGTGATTGTCGCGGTGGATCACAGTTTCTGGAGGCGCTAGGTGCATGGCCGGCAACTCCGCTGTATTTGCTGCACTGGGCGCCGTGCTGCGACCGTAGGCTCGACTGGCCCCGATAGATAAGTCAGGGCAATCTGCCGGCCACGCTACTTGATGCCGGCCTGCATGAAGCTTTGCACAAATTGCCGTTGAAACAACAGGAACGCAATGAGCAGTGGCCCGGAGGTCATCAGCGTTGCAGCGCAAATGATGGACCAGTCAATGCCCTGATCGACAGAGGCAAAAATGGCCAGGCCAACCGTCAACGGCCGCGTCGTGACCGAGTTCGTGATGATCAGCGGCCAAAGAAAATTGTTCCAATGAAAGCTGACCAACACCAGCCCGTAGGCCAGGTAGATGGGCTTGCCAAGCGGCACATAGACGCGCCAGAGGACGCCCAGTGTCGAGCAACCCTCGATCCGTGCCGCTTCTTCAAAGTCCTTGGGGATGGCTTTGAATGTTTGCCGAAGCAGAAAAATTCCGAAGGCGGAGGCAAGATAGGGCAGTGCAATCGCCGGCAGCGTGTCAACCAGGCCAAGCCGGCGGATGGTGATGTAGTTCTCCAGCAGCAGCACATCGGGTGCCACCATCAGTTGCACCAGTACCAACATAAACAGGGTGTCCCGGCCTTTGAACTCGAATCGGGCAAAAGCAAATGCTGCCAAGGTACACAGGACAAATTGAGCCAGCAGAATGCCTGTGACCAATAACATGGTGTTGAGAAAATACCGGGCGAAGGGTGCTGATTCCCAAGCGGTGACGAAATTCTGAGCGGTGATGGGGGCCAAGAGGTCAAACTTGGCCACGTAGGCGCTGGGATGGATGGCGGTCCAGATGGCAAACAGCAGCGGCAACAGCCACAACAAGCCCAGCAGCCAGGCCGCGATGGTCTCGACGACTTCGCTGGCCATGCCTTTGTTGTCGACCATGCTCATTGGTAATGAACCCGTTTGTCGGCCAGCAAGAACTGTCCGATGGCAATGACGCCAAGGATAAGCAGCAACACAATGGTCAAGGTCGCCGCATAGGCCTGGTCAAAAAACTTGAATCCGACCACATAAATTTGATACAACAGCACGGAAGTCGCGTTGTCAGGCCCACCACCTGTCATGACAAAAATATGGTCCACTAAACGGAAGGCGTTGATCACGGCGTTGATCATCACAAACAGGGTGGTCGGCATCAGCAGGGGAAAGCTCACACGCCAAAAAAATGTCCAGCGACTGGCACCCTCGATGGCAGCACACTCCCTTAATTCGGTCGAAATTTGCTGCAAGGCCGCCAGATAGAAAATCATGAAGAAGCCGGCTTCTTTCCAGATGCCGACCACGATCAGGCACCAGAGCGCCGTGCCCTGTGAGCCGAGCCAGTTGACGCCAATGACGCCGAAGGGTTTGAGCAACTGGTCAACCAGGCCATATTGCGGGTTGTAGAAAAACAGCCAGATGTTTGCTACCGCGATCATCGGCAGCACCGTGGGCGTGAAATAGGCGAGCCGGAGAACCCCTTGGCCCCTGAGTTTGCCATTGACAAACAGTGCCATGGCCAGTGCGAGTGCAATCGATACGGGTACCGAGACGCCCGCATAAAGCAGGTTGTTCCAAAGCGACTTCCAGAAGATCGGGTCGCCAAGCATGGCCTCGTAATTGTCGAAACCCACGAAACGCGACGGCCGCCGCGGTTTGGGTGATGAATAAAAACTATGGATGAACGTGGCGATGATCGGGATGTGCGTGAAGGCCGCCAACAACACGCAGGCAGGCAGCACCAGCAGCCAGGCATGAACCGTGTTGCGGGTTCCGGTCATGGTGGCTGCTGGCGCTTTAACTGTTGGCAGTTACTTACTTGAAGTCCTTCAGAATGCGCTCGCCTTCGCGTTGCGCGTCCTTCAGGGCTGCCTCAGCGGGGCGGGAGCCCGTCATGATGGCCTGCAAAGCATCGTTAAACACCTTAGCGACGCGCTGGTTCTCATGGGTGGTCAGTTCTGACACCGCGAACTTGAGCTGATCACGAGCGACGATGGCCTGGGGGAAGCTTGCGGTGTAGGCCTTCATCTCGGGCGTGTCGTAGGCGGCAGCGGACGTGGCCACATAACCTGTCTTGACCGACCACTCTGCCGCCCGTGCCGGTGTTGTCATCCACTTGATGAACTTGAATGCGGCCTCTTGTTTCACCTTGGGGACGCCCTTGAAGATGTAGAAGTTACCGCCGCCCGTTGGCGCCCCGTTTTGCCGGATGCCTGGCAGGTAGGACACACCGAAGCCGAATTTTGCGTTCGTCTTGATGTTGGTGAGGTTGCCTGTGGTGTGCCAGATCATGGCCGCCTTGCCTTCAAGAAAATCGCGTGGCGTAGCCCCCCAGGAGATCAAGCCTGACGGTTGCACGCCATCGACCTTGGACAGGTTGTACCAGCCCTGAACCGACTCGATGACCTTGGGGTCGTCAAAGGCCACTTTGTTGCCATCGGCGTTGGTCAGACGGGCGCCAGCGCCGGTCACGATGCCGGTGAACAGCCAGGAGCTATTGCCATCAGAGGGAATCTGGACGCCCCATTGAGTGGTGGCGCCGGACGCATCTTTCTTCGTCAGCTTCTTGGCCATGTCCCGCATCTCGGCCCAGGTTGCCGGGCCCTTTTCTGGGTTGAGTCCGGCAGCTTTGAAGGCGTCCTTGTTCCAGTACAGAACGGGGGTGGAGCGCTGGAACGGGATGGCGTAAGTCTTGCCCTTGAGCTTGGCGTTTTCCATGAAGGCAGGATAGAACGTGTTCATCCAAGCTGTGTCATCGGCGGTCTTGACGAAGTCGTCCATCGGCACCACAGCATCTTCATCGGTCAGCAAAAACAGGTCGGCGGCCAGCAAAATAGCCGTCTCAGGGGTGTCACCGCCTTTGATGGCGGTCAGGACTTTGGCCACGGTCTGTTGATAGTCGCCGGCATAGATCGGCTTGATCTTGATGCCTGGATTCTCTTTTTCAAAACCAGCGGCGTAGTCGTCGATGATCTTGGTCACCGGCCCGCCGACAGCCACTGGAAAATACATGCGCACTTCGACATCTGCAGCAGACGCGGTGGTGGATGCAAACCCGGCGGCCACGGCCAATGCGGTGAAGGTCCGGCGTGAAATATTAGACATCTTGCTCTCTCTTTCTCATGTTGCGAGCCCTTGGGCCCTGGTTCAGTGAATGGATACTGACTCTGTTGTGAATGGACAAACTTATCCTGGCGCTGTTTGCGACATTGGGAGTCGCCGACCTGTGTTGTCGAATTGGCTCTCGTCTTGCTGGCTCCAGTGAAAATCAAGCGCATCACCGGCCCTCAGCGAAGATGCACCAGGCAGGCGCATCGACACGCGATAAGCCTCGCCGGTCAGCACGGTGACGATGGTGTCAGCGCCCATGTATTCGACAGCCGTGATCTTGCCCTTGCGTGCTATGTCGCCATCATCGCCAGCGCCCAGCCGGACATGTTCAGGCCGGATGCCCCTGACGATATTGCCGTCGGGCACCAGATTCATCGGTGGCGCCCCCACAAAGCTGGCCACGAAAGATGTCGCTGGCCGGTTGTAGATTTCGGCGGGTGCACCCGCTTGCTCAATGCCACCATTGCGCATCAACACCACCAGGTCGGCCATGGTCATGGCTTCGGTTTGGTCGTGCGTGACATAGACCATGGTCATGCCCAGGCGTTGCTGCAAGGCGCGGATTTCAACCCGCATCTCATGGCGCAGCTGCGCATCCAGGTTGGAGAGCGGTTCATCCATCAGGCACACCGGCTGCTCCGCAATAATGGCCCGTGCCAGGGCGACGCGTTGCCGCTGCCCGCCCGACAACTGGGCGGGCTTGCGCTCAAGGTAGGGCGTCAATTCCACCAGCTCTGCCACGCGCTTTAAGCGCTCACTGCGTTCGGCCCTGGCTACCTTGCGTACCTTCAACCCGAAGATCACATTCTCAGCCACTGACAGGTGTGGAAACAGGGCGTAGGACTGAAACACCATGGAGATCTGCCGCTCCGATGGCGACAACTTGGTAACGTCCTGCCCATTGATCTCGACCCTGCCGGAGCTCGGTTCTTCCAATCCGGCAATCAGTCGTAAGAGGGTTGATTTTCCGCAACCTGAGGGCCCCAGTATGGCCACAAGCTGGCCTTGCGGTACAAGTAAACTGACATTGTTCACCGCCGTGTGAGCGCCCCAGCGTTTAGTCAAGTTATCAAGTAAAACTTGGGCCATCGCTCAAACGCGTCCTAAATGACTGAAGTTAAGCAAACCCATGGGGTAGACGGTAAGACAAAAATGTGTCGAGCAGGTGACATTCGAGCGCCATCTTATCCTAGCCGATAGCCGGTTTAGCCAGTCTTCAGGGGCTATCATCGAATGATAGGCTTGATGGATAAATTGAAATTTCATTAGTTGACCCGGATCAACGAGTTGTCAAGAGCCGGCTTGCCAAGGTTACCCACCAAGCAGGAGTGTTATCGTGTTCGATCGTCCCCAATATTCCATTTGGCTGCTTCCGCGTGCCGATCATGAAGTCGCCTTGGCCGCGATAGTCAGGCGCTTATCGACCGAGCTGGATGGTCCGTTATTTGCCCCCCACGTGACCATTCAGGGCGATGTCGCCCTGTCGCCAGAACAGTTGCGGCCAACGCTTGCGCACCTGGCGGCACAAACGCCCGTTCAGCATTGGCCGGTGGCGCTTTTGGATGGCACCCCGAACTTCTTCCGATGCTTATTTCTGCGCTTTGGGGCACACCGGGGGTTTGAAGAGATGCAAGCTGCCGCCCAGGCCATGACTGGCACGGCTGACGGCCTGTCGCCGTTTCCCCACTTGAGCCTGGCGTATGGCGATGCCCATGTGGCGTATGCAAGGCAGCGCCAGCTGCTCGCTGGCGATTATTCGGGGCAGACCATTGTGTTTGACCGTTTGGCCATCTGCCGCTCCTCCAGTCATGTGCCTATTTCTGAATGGGTCTGTCTGGAGCAACTGCCACTGGCGTCGGCCTGATGACGCTGAACCGATTCAGTGACACGGCGCATAAAAGTAATGAAGCTGCCCTTACCATTGGGCATGCTCCACCCTATGCCAACCGTTTCGCGGCTGACGCCCGCCCTGCCTGCCAAACGCATAGACCTGGACTCCCCCGCCGGCCCACTCAGCCTGTACAGCGACCGACCCGAGGGCACAGGCGTCGGGCTGCCGCCCTTGCTTCTGGTGCACAGCGTCAATGCCGCGGCGTCGGCGGCCGAGATCGCGCCTCTGTTTGCGCACTACCGCCAGCAGCGGGCGGTGTATGCGCTGGAGTTGCCAGGTTTTGGTTTTTCAGACCGCAGCGAACGGCCCTACACGCCGCGCCTGATGACCGACGCCCTGCACGCCGCGCTAACTGCCATCCAGGCCGAACAGGGCGGCGCTGCGGTCGATGTGCTGGCGGTATCGCTGGCGGGCGAGTTCGCTGCCCGTGCCAAATGCGAGGCGCCGCACAGCATCCGACGGCTGGCACTGGTCAGCCCGACCGGTTTTCGTGGCGCCAAACTGCGTTATGGCCTGGCAGGTTCAACACTGGGCTTGCCCTGGCTGTACCGCCTGCTCACCTGGAGCGGCTGGCGCCAGGGCATCTTCAACACGCTGACCCGGCCTGGCGTGGTGCGCTACTTTTTGCGGCGCACCTGGGGCGGCCAGGCCATTGATGAAGCGCTGTGGCGCTACTGCGTGCTCACCGCCCGGCAGCCCGGCGCGTCCAACGCCCCCTTTTATTTTGTGTCGGCTTTTTTGTTCAGTGCCGACATCAACACCCTGTACGAAGCGCTCGACTGCCCGGTCTGGGTGAGTATGGCCACGCGCGGCGACTTCACCGACTACCAGAGCCGCTACACCGTAAGCGGCCGCGCCAACTGGCAATTTCAAGCCATTGAGGGTGGTGCATTGCCGTATTTTGAAGACCTGCCCGGCTTCGCCAGTCGGCTCGATCCGTTTTGGATCTGAAACCGCACCGATCACAACAAGGATTTGCCAATATGGGCGCACAGTGGAAAGCCAAGCACAAAGACCTCGCGGCCAATGCCCGGGGCCGCATCTTCGGTAAATTGTCCAAGGACATCATGCTGGCCGCACGCAGCGGCGCCGACCCGGCCTCGAACGCCCGCTTGCGGCTGGTGGTGGAGCAGGCGCGCAAGGTCTCCATGCCGAAAGAAACCTTGGCGCGGGCCATCAAGAAGGGCGCTGGCCTCACCGGAGAGGCGGTGAACTTTGAGCACGTGATCTACGAAGGCTTTGCGCCGCACCGGGTGGCGGTGATGGTGGAGTGCCTGACCGACAACGTGAACCGCACCGCCCCTGAAATGCGGGTGCTGTTCCGCAAGGGGCAACTGGGCACAGCGGGCTCGGTGGCCTGGGACTTTGATCACCTGGGCATGATTGAGGCTGAGCCGGCCGTGGCCGGTGCCGACCCGGACATGGCCGCCATTGAGGCCGGTGCGCAAGATCTGGAGCCTGGTGACGAAGCCGGCACCACGCTGTTTCTGACAGAGCCGGCCGACCTGGACCTGGTGAGCCGGGCGTTGCCGGCACAGGGCTTCAAGGTGCTGTCGGCCAAGCTTGGCTTCAAGGCCAAGAACCCGGTGGACCCGGCCAGCCTGAGCCAGACGCAGCTGGAGGAAGTAGAGGCCTTTTTGGCCGCCATTGACGACAACGACGATGTGCAACAGGTGTTTGTCGGGCTTGCTGGCTGAGCCCCGCCGGCGTCGGCAATTCAGGGCCAGACCGTGTCGGGCTCCAGCGGGTAGAGCGGCACCCGGCGATGCTGGTAGCGAAAGGTGGACAGATCGGCCGAGGTCACTCCAGCGCTGGCCACCCAGATCATGGCCTTGGCAATGGGCGTCATCGCAGGCCGGGGTGAATGAACGCCTTTGGCGACGATGATCTTCATGGACCTGGGCTCAATACCCAGGGCGCGGAACTGCTGCAGGCTGGAGGAGCCGGCGCTGCGTGAGGTCAAGACCAGGCGGTAGCCGTCATCGGTACGCAGCGCGCAACTGGCACCGTCATTGAAGAAGCGAAAGCCGCCGTGGGTTGGGCCGGTTTCTTCATAGGTGCCGTCTGACAGCGCGGTCACCACGCCGCTGATGGCAAACGGCGTGCCGTGCAGGCTGTCACTCTTGCCACCAACCGCCGCCGTGATGCGGCCACCCACACCGGCCGCCTGAGCCAGGGCCACCACCTCGGGGTCACACACGGCTTGCAGCAGATCGGCAATGCCTAGTCGGCGCGCTGCATGCAAGATCAAGGTGGAGTCGCCCGGGCTGCCGCCGCCCACGTTGTCGCCCACATCAAACAGCACCACCGGGCCAGCCGCTTCCGCCTGCGCCTGCAGCAGGGCCTCGTCGATGGACGCTGCGCCGTGATTTAACTCGGCCCGCATCTGCCAAGCCGCCAGAGCGAGTGTTTGCACGACATCCTGGGCGAGCGCGGCATCGTGGTCGGTGACGGCGATGAACGACATGCCCATTTCTTGGACGTCAGCGTAGGGATAGCCCTCCACCACGCTGACTGACAACACGCCGGGTCGGGCGCCTTGGGCCTGCGCCAGCTTCAAGAGGTCTCGCATGGGTGCGTCGTCCGTACCCTGGCACAGGATGTTGACCACCAGTGGCGGCATGGCCAGGGCGCTGGTTGGCCGGATACGCCCCCTGACGGTTTGCAGCACCATCTCGGCGCAGTGCCGTGCCTGTGCATAGGCGTCAATGTGCGGGTTGGTCTGATACACCGTGACCACCGTGGCATGGGCCACCAGCTGCGGCGACACATTGGCATGCATGTCCAGCGCCACGCCAACCGGCACGTCCGGGCCTACCGCCTCGCGCACGCGGCGCACCAGCTCGCCATCGGCATCGCGCCAGGTCTCAGACACGGCGGCGCCGTGCAGCGGCAGCAGCACCGCGTCCCATGGACCCTGCTCGCGCAGGGCCGCAATGATCTTGTCAAAAATGAACGCCGTTGCCTCGGGCGTCATGGCTCCCATCGGCATCAGGCGGGTGAAAAACAGCGGCACCAGCTCGACGCCAGTCTCCTCGGCCGCCACGGCAAAAAACCCGGCCAGCGTGGATTGCGAACTGGCGTATTCAGCGCGGATGGCCTCCGCGTCTTCCAATATGCCCGCACGGCGCCACATCTCAAGGCTGGCCGGCACCGACGAAAACGTGTTGGACTCATGCTGAAAACCAGCGGTGGCGATACGGATCATGACGGGCTATTCCTCAGGGGCGAGCGACCCTTGCCATTTTGATGGAAGGGCACTGTCTGTGCCAGCGCCACCCATCGGTTGGGACCCAGGTGCCGTTTCGTACGATGAAACATGTTTGCCAGCGTCGTCTGCCGGACCTCTGGCTATTATTGAAAGAGGCGTTTGACTGGGCCGTGTCTGCTCCATAACCTTGGAAGGATGAACTGTGGCAACTCGAATGAAAGCGGCAGCCTTGGCCGATACGGCGACTTTTCTTGTGGCGGACGGCTTGCAACGGCGCAGTCTGCTGCGTCTGGCGGTCAGCGGCGGCACGCTAGCAACACTGGGCTCCCTGGCCAGCGCCCAGTCCGGCAGTCCCAAGCTCGGCGGCACACTTGTGATCGGGGCAGACGCCGACCCGATTGGGCTCGACCCCGTCACCCTGACGGCTTACTCCTCCTACGACTTCACGGCCTTGCTGTACTCGGGCCTGTTCCGCTGGAACGCAGACATGAAGGTCGAGCTTGACCTGGCGGCCGGTTACATCGCCCCCAACGACACCACGTACATCATCCGCCTGCGCCAGGGTGTC
>SHXM01000107.1 GCA_009693325.1 Rhodoferax sp. | reverse complement strand
AGGCGCAGGCTTCACCGTGCGCGGCGGCGACCAGCTCACGAGGGATTCCGCATTCAGCTTGCCCGTGGCCGCCATGGCATTGCGCGCGCTGCCCGCCAGAGAAATGTCTGCCCTCGCCGACGCCAAATTGCCCCAGTCTGCCGATTTCCTGTGACCCAGCGCAATTCCCTTGAGCCCGTTGCTGGGCTCAGGATAGCAGCCGCCAATGGTGGGCCAGTCAAAAGTTGGCGCCTGGGTCAAAACTGCTTCGGCGCCAACATGAACCCCCAAAACCTCCCCATCCCACCCTCTCAAATGCTGGTGTTGCTCTTAAAGTGGAACGAGTTTCCACTCAGAGGGTTGACGCATGGCAAAGCCGTGGGCCGAGGTAGAAAAGTCTGACGGCTATTGCAGGCAGCTTAGGGGATTGCTTGAAGGCAACCCAGCTGGCCCCACAGCCCCAGCGCTCGAAACTCGGGAACCACGAACGGGCTCGGCGGCACACAGTTTGCTTATGCGTCTGCTCCCGCAACTTGTCGGGGCTTTTTAAAACCCTTGGCTGCTCCAATGTGGTGGCCTTTATTCAGGGGCCTTCATGAAACGTCGTAGTCTGTTGCTTGGCGCCGCTGCATCCCTGGCCACCGCCCCTGCCTTAGTGAGCGCCCAAAGTGCGGCCTGGCCAACACGTGGCCCGGTCAGGCTGGTGGCGCAGTTCCCGCCCGGCGGCTTGGTGGATACGGTGTCGCGCATGATTGCGCCGCACTTGTCGCAGGCGCTTGGGCAAACCGTGGTGGTTGAAAACCGGGCTGGAGCCGGTGGTCTGGTGGGCACAGAGTATGTGTCGAAGCAGGTCGCTGACGGCTACACCCTGTTGGTGAGCCATGCCTCGGTGCATGTGTATGCCACCGCCA
This sequence comes from Rhodoferax sp., assembly GCA_009693325.1. Lineage (GTDB taxonomy): Bacteria > Pseudomonadota > Gammaproteobacteria > Burkholderiales > Burkholderiaceae_C > Rhodoferax. The sequence continues at coordinate 8,746 of SHXM01000107.1, read as the reverse complement.
CGCGGCGCAGCATGCCGTTTGATCCGGTCAATGATTTCGTTCACATGGGCATGCTGGTCGAAGCGCCAATGACCCTGTTGGTGCGGGGCCAATCGCCCTTCCAGACCCTTGAGCAGTACATCACTGCTGCCAAAACTAAGCCCGTGCGCTATGGCTCTTCTGGCATTGGGTCGGCCAACCACCTGTTTGGCGAGTTGCTCAAGATCGAGGGGCGCGCGCCGCAGCACGACCACATTCCCTACCAGGGCAGTGCGCCCGCCATGAACGACCTCTTGGGTGGGCAGATTGACAGCCTGCTTGACCCAGTCACCACCAATGTGGCCCAACTCAAAGCCGGCTCGCTGCGCGCACTGGCCGTGTCGACACCCAGCCGGCTGCCAGCCCTGCCCAATATTCCCACTTTTGCCGAGCTTGGCTTTCCCAAGCTGACCGGTTCGCAGTGGCTGGGCCTGTCTGCGCCCAAGGGCCTGCCTGCTGCCATCGTGCAGCGCCTGAGCACCTTGATACCCGAGATTCTTGCCAAGCCCGATGTGCTGTCCAGGCTCGAAGAGCTGCAAACCCTGCCGCGCAAGACGCCGGTGCTGGGAGGCGATTTTGTGCAGATCATCAACGCACAAATCGAGACCTGGCGCAGTGTGGCCAAGCTGGCCAATGTGGAAGTCATCACATAATTCGCAGCTTGTTTGTCGCCCGACATTCTGCGGAGAACGCCCTTGAACCCTGCCCCTCTGGCCTCGGCCAAATCAGCACTACCAGCCATGCCGGCTGCATCAAGCCCGGCGGCAGAGGTGGTCAATGAGTTCTTGCGGCTCATCATGTTGCCCGACCCAGTGTCTGCCAGCCGCTACACAGCGCCTGGCATGCGCATTGTTTTTACCGGCAAGCGGGCCATGCGGGAGCCCGCCGAATGCACCAAATTCAACGCAGGACGCTACAAATGGGTGAAAAAACGCATCGAGCGCACCGATGTGGTGCTTGCCAGCCCTGAAGAGCTACAGCGCGGAGAAACCGTGGTGTACAGCATCGGCAGCTTGTATGGCGAGTGGCCCGATGGCAGGCCCTTTGAAGGCAACCGTTATGTCGACCGCTATGTGGTGACAAACGGCTTGATCACGCAGATGGACGTGTGGAACGACAGCGCAGAATGGATGTTGGTTCATGCGGGCCTGGCCGCCCCTTGACCGTTAACCCCAGCCATCGATCAAAGCGCTGCCAGCGCCGCCTTTAACACAGCTACGCTGAGCACCTCGGGCAGCAGTTGTGGCGGTTTGCCGGGCGCGTACAGCGCATAAACCGGCACGCCGCTGCGCCCAAGTTCGGCCAGCGCCTGGGTAATTGCCGGGTCACGCCGGGTCCAGTCGGCGCGCAGCAGCAGCACTTGGCGGGCTTGCAGATCGGCCAGCACTTGGGCATTTGCCAAAGTGGTTTGTTTGTTGTACTGACAGGTCACACACCAGGCTGCAGTGAAGTCAATAAAAACTGGCCGGCCCTGGGCCAGGGTCTGTTGGGCGAGCTGCGGCGTCCAGGCCTGCCAGTGCCCAGGCTCGGTCTGCGCTCGGCCTGCGCGCTCTGCCAGAACACTCGCAGGCGGCAGGCTCTTGAGCATCAGCGGCCCGAGGGCCCAGAGCATGGCGCACAGCAGCGCCGTGGCGAGCCAGACCAAGCTCACGCGGCCGGCACCGCTCAGGCCCAGGGCCCACAGCAGCAGGCTCACTACCAGCAGCAGGGCGAGCAAGGCAGCAGCGCCGTCAATACCGCTTTGCTGTCCAAGCACCCAAACCAGCCAGACCACGGTGGCAAACATCGGGAATGCCAGGGCTTGGCGCAGCGTGTTCATCCAAGGGCCGGGCCGGGGCATTTTGCGCGCGAGCGCTGGCGACAGGCTGGCCGCCAAAAACGGCAGCGCCATGCCCGTGCCCATGGCGGCAAACACCAGCAGGGCCTGCCAGCTTGGCAAGCCCAGCGCCAAGCCCAGTGATGCGCCCATGAAAGGGGCCGTGCAGGGCGAGGCCACGGCCACTGCCAGCAGGCCCGAGAGCGCCGAATTGAGCGCTGGGTGGCGCGCCTCCAGTGTGCTTATTCGGCTGGGCAGAAACTGGCCAAAATCGAACAGGCCGGCCAGGTTCAAGCCCAGCAGGGTGAAGAGCAGCGCCAGCGCCGCCACCACCGCGGGCGATTGCAGCTGAAACCCCCAGCCCAATTGCTCGCCGGCGCCTCGCAGCGCCAGCATCAGCCCGCCCAGGGCGACAAAAGAGGTCAGCACGCCAGCGCTGTAGGCCAGGCCGCTGTTGCGTTGGGCGCGCCGGTTCTGCCCCTGGCTGGCAAAGCCCAGCAACTTGATGGCCAGCACCGGGAACACACAGGGCATCAGGTTGAGCAACAGGCCGCCGAGCAGGGCACCGGCCAAAGCGGCCCACAGGCTCAGTGAGGTCTGCGGGGTGGCCGCGACCCGGGCGGCATTGGCCTGCAACGCGGCGTTCAGCGCCGGCGACAGGCTGGTACTGGCCGCCGCAGCTGCGGCAGCGTTGGGTGCGGCTACGGGCCAGGGCCCGGTCACCGGGGTAGTGAGCTGGTAGCCTAGGCGCCGGCCGTCCTGCGTGGCAACAAGCAGCCAGGGCAGCCGGTCCGGGCTGCTGCTGCGCTGCGCGGAAAGCGGCACACGGGCGGTCCAGACCGCGCCCTGCCAGGTTTGCGCGGGCGTGGCTGCAGTTTCGATGATCTCCGGTGTTTCAATGAACAACTCCAGGGGCTGACCGCGCAGCGCCACCGGCAGACCCGCGACCGTCAAGACGAGGCTCTGGCCGTCCAGGCGGGCGCCGGGCTCGGGTAGGGCGCCGCCGGTCGGGCCCACCAAGGGGCGTGGCGCGGCGGCCAGCGCCGCGGTGAAGGCAGCCGAATGCAGAGCGGTTGAGCCACGCAGCGGCAGCTTGAGGGCAAAACTGCCTTCCTCGGGGATGCACTCGCGTCGGCAGACCAGCCAGCTGGCTTGCAGCCGGATCTCGATCTCGCTCGCCAGAGCCGGCGGTTTGAAGTCGGGGCCCAGTGTCAGCGGCACCGGCAGCAGCACCGTGTCCTCATAACCGTAGTTGGCCAGGTTGCCGATCGGGATCTTGTGCGGCAGCGGCCAGGCGATGTCGCCAGCCGCCAAGCTGGCTGGCAGCGTCCACTGCAGCGTGGTGGGCAGGCCAGAGTCACCTGAGTTCTTCCAGTAGGTGTGCCACTGCGGCTGGTGCGCCAGCTGCAGCCCAAGCCAGACCGTCTTGCCCGGGCCCACCCCGTCGGGTGCGTGCGCCAGCAGCTCGGCGCGCACTTGCGGCGTGGTCACCACGGGACCAGTCTGATTTTGGGCGGCAGCCCCTGTGCCACTTAATGTGATTGCTGTTAAAAAAAGAGCAAAAACAGCGGTCAGCAGGAGTCTGAGCGAGCGGGCGATCATCATGAACTGTATGAGTCAGCCGGGCCGGTCAAAGTTCCGCGGCAGCAGCTTGGGTGAGCGGTTACGCAGTTGTTTGTTCAGGTTCTCACGCCCGAACACCATCTCGATGTCGGCCACCTGTATTTGCCGGCCAGCTTGAGGCCGCTTTGCTTGACCCATTGGGTCATGCCTTAAGGGTATTGCTTGGCTGCATGCAGCACCTCAAGCACCGTGACGGTATCGGGCGTTTGCTCCAAAATCACGACGTAGTTTGGGTGCGCCACCAGCTCTAGCGTGCCTGGCACGCGGCCAGGTCGACGCGGAAAGTTTGGGTCAGAAAGCTGGCTGACCTGGTCGTCAATGCTGAGCCATAAATCGATGGCTGCGGTGGGGTTGTCACGGGCGACATGATCCTCGATGGCTTGAAGGCTCTCCCAGTACTGCGGCTTGCGCAGCACCCTCATGCTTTGTTCGCCAGCGCTTGACGTTGCGCCAGTTTTTGGGCGCGAATGAGGTCCCATTCTTGGGCATCCAGGGCAGGGCGTGGGTCAGTCTGAGCGGCTTGCACCTTGGCTTTGAACCAGGTGTCGTACTCCACAATGCCTCGCAACGAATCACGCACCAGTTGCGACACCGTCGTCTCGTGGTGCAAGGCATAAGACTTCAATGCGAAATACTGCGACTTGGGCAAGTCAACATTCAGGCGTTGTGTGGGTTCTGGTGCTGCATCCGTCATGATGATTTGAGTAACTGCGTAAAACCACATTGTCGTTGAACTTGATGCTGACTTCAATCCCTGCACGCATCCCTGCACGCGAACTGAGGGATTTTGCGGGCGCTGGTCCCGCCGGGGGTCGCCGCCGAATGCCACATGTCGCCGGTGATGCGACGCACCGGCCTGGTGTTCACGCCGCAAAACCCAGCACCACGCGCCGCGTGCTGGCAGACTTCTTCTCAATCTTGGTGACCACCACAGCGCCGATCTCGGCGGTGTTGGCCACATGGGTGCCGCCGCAGGGCTGCAGGTCGATCAGGGTGTGGGTGTTGCCAATGCGGATGGTGCGCACGCTGCCACTGCCGCGCGGCGGCTGCACCGACATGCTTTTGACCAGCGTCGGGTTGGCGTCGAGCTCGGCGTCGCTGATCTCGCCCACCACAAGTGGCAGGCCGGCCGCGACCAGCCGCGCCAGGCCTTCGGTGAGGACATCTTTGTCCAGCGGATCGGTCATGTCGAAGTCCATCCGGGCGTAGTCGGGCGTGATTGAGCAGCCGTTCACCAGTTGCGGCACCAGATGGCACAGCAGATGGGTGCTGGTGTGAAAACGCATCAGCCGGTGCCGCCGCGCCCAGTCGAGGCGGGCGATCACCGGCTCGCCCACAGCCAGTTGCAGCGTCGCAGAGGCTGACTTATTCAACAAGGCCTCAAGCAGCTCGGGGGCGGGCAAATGGCAAATTTGCCCGGTAAAGCTGCCGTCCTCGGCCTTGCCTTTGCGGGTGTCGACGATGGCTATCTGCTGGCCATTGGCGAGTTGCAATACCCCGGCATCCCCAGCTTGGCCACCGCCTAGCGGGTAGAAGACTGTGCGCTCGAGCAAGATGCCCTGGGGTGTGATGGCGGTGACGCGAGCGCTGCACTCGCTGAGGTAGCTGTCCTGGCGGAAAAGGTCTTGGGTCATGGCGTCATGTTCGTGGTCTGCGGCAGTGCCGGGGCACTGGCTGCTGGCTCAGTCAATGCCCCGGCAGTTGCTCCTGCTGCATTTGCTCGGCAATGGTTTCGCGCCGGCGGATCAGGTGGCTTTGCGCACCGTCGACCAGCACCTCGGGCGCGCGGCCACGCGAGTTGTAGTTGCTGGCCATGCTCATGCAATAGGCGCCCGCCGACAGCACAGCCAACAGGTCGCCGGCATGGGGTGCCAGGCTGCGCTCGCGCCCGAGCCAGTCGCCGCTCTCACAAATTGGGCCGACTACATCCCACAGGCTGGTCGCCTCGGCGCTCTCTCGCAGGGGCAGGATGTGATGGTAGGCTTGGTAGAGCGCCGGGCGCGGCAGGTCGTTCATGGCGGCATCAACAATGCAAAAGCGTTTGTCACCGCCAGGCTTGAGGTAGAGCACCTCGGTGAGGCAGACCCCGGCGTTGCCGACCAACGAGCGGCCCGGCTCGATCATCAGGTGGCGCTGGCCATAGCCCCGTGCATCGAGTTTGGCCAGCAACGCAGCCCACAGCTGGCCGGCATCGGGCGGCGTGTCGCCGTTGTAGTCAATACCCAGGCCACCACCAAAATCGAGGTGCTCAATCGGGATGCCGGCTGCCTCCACCGCGTCGACCAGGTCGAGCATGCGGTCCATGGCGTCAAGGTAGGGTTCGGCCTGGGTGATTTGCGAGCCAATATGGCAGTCGATGCCCACCACCCGTATGCCGGGCAGGGCAGCGGCGTGCACATAGGTGGGCAGCACCCGCTGGTGGGCAATGCCGAACTTGTTGTCTTTGAGGCCGGTGGAGATATACGGGTGGGTCTGTGGGTCGACGTTGGGATTGACCCGGATGCTCACTGGCGCGCGCAGGCCCAGGCCGCAGGCCACCTCGCTCAGGACATCAAGCTCGGCCTCGCTTTCAACATTGAAGCAACCAATGCCCGCTTGCAGCGCCTGGCGCATTTCGCTTCGGGTTTTGCCAACCCCTGAAAAAATAACTTTTTTAGCCTCGCCCCCGGCCGCCAACACCCGGTCCAGGTCACCGCCAGAGACCACATCAAAGCCGCAGCCGGCCTGCGCGAACAAGGCTATGACCCCCAGCGCCGGGTTGGCCTTCATGGCGTAGCAGATCTGCACCTGGCGCCCGGCAAAGCCGCGCTGGTAGGCGGCCAGTGCGCCCAGCATGGCGGCTTTGGAGTAGACAAACAGTGGCGTGCCGTGGGTTCGCGCCAACTCGCTCAGGCGCGCTGACTCGAGGCACAGCTCGCCATTTTGGTAGGCCAGGTAGGGCTCGCCAGGGATTTTGCCAAGGCTCATGGCAGGGGCGCACTGGCCGGCCGGCTGGCGGGCTGCCCAAGGGTTTGCGGCAGCGTGGCGCGCTTGGCTGCTGCTGGTTCGCTGGGTAGGTAAAGTGAACCGGCCTGTCCGCAGCCGCCCAGGAACCCCGTGCTCGCAACCAGGGCAAGGGAGGTGACTAAAATTCTGCCAGTTTGCAACATGGTGAAATTGTAATGACCGACCCAGAATTCATGGATCAGGCGGAAATCCTGCTCAAAGCCGTCGAGGCCAGTTGCGACCGCATCAATGATGACAGCGCAGTAGACATCGACAACCAACGGGTCGGGAGCATGGTCACGCTGGTGTTTGGCAACCGCAGCCAAATCGTCATCAACTTGCAAAAGCCCTTGCACGAAATCTGGCTGGCCGCCCGCTCGGGCGGTTACCACTACCGGTTTGATCGCCAGCAGTGGCTAGACACCAAGGGCCAAGGCGAATTCTTCGAGTGCCTCTCCCGCTTCGCCAGCCAGCAGTCGGGCTCCCCCCTGCTGTTTGCGCCCTGAATCACCCCGAACCGCAAGCGCTGCGGATCAGTTGCGAAACAGGTCGAGGATTTTTTTCTTGTCTTCGGGTGCGGGCAGTGGCGGTTGAGCGGGGTCGGTGAGACCTGCGGCCTTGTCTTCCAGGCCAAGGCTGGTGATGCCCGCGCCCCGGGCGAACTCGTCGTAGTACCACTCACCACCCGCGTAAACCACTCCCTCAGGAGGCAGGGGCTCGCTGATCGGCAGGTTTTTGAGGGCTGACTCCATGAAGCGAATCCACACCGGCAGGCTCAGGCCGCCGCCGGTTTCACGGTCGCCGAGCTTGCGTGGCGTGTCATAGCCAATCCAGACCACCGCCGCCAGCGTAGGCTGGTAGCCGGCAAACCAGGTGTCCATCGAGTCATTGGTGGTGCCGGTTTTGCCAAACAGGTCAGGGCGTTTGAGGGTGGCCTGGGCTGAGGCTGCTGTGCCGGTTCGGGTCACCTCTTGCAGCAAGCTGCCCATGATGAAGGCGTTGCGGGGATCAATGGCACGCAGGCTTTCGTCCTGTGCCAGCGGCTTGGTCTGTACCAACACCCGGCCCTGCTGGTCGGTCACACGGCTGATCAGCCAGGGGTTGACCCGAAAACCGCCGTTGGCAAACACGGCATAGCCGGTGGCCATTTGCAATGGCGTGACTGAGCCCGCACCCAGGGCCATGGTCAGGTAGGCCGGGTGCTTGTCTTCGTCAAAGCCAAAGCGCGTGATCCAGGATTGGGCATAGGCCGGCCCCACCGCCTGCAGGATGCGAATGGAGATCATATTTTTCGATTTGGCCAGGCCGCGGCGCAGGTTCATCGGCCCTTCGAACTTGCCGTCATAATTTTTCGGTTCCCAGGGCTGGCTGCCGGTCACGCCAGAATCAAAAAACAGCGGTGCATCATTGATCACGGTGGCCGGAGTGAAGCCTTTCTCGAGTGCAGCCGAGTAAATAAACGGCTTGAAACTCGAGCCCGGTTGCCTCCAGGCCTGGGTCACATGGTTGAACTTGTTTTTTTCAAAATCGAAGCCCCCCACCAGAGCCCGGATCGAGCCGTCGCGTGGGTCGAGCGCCACGAAAGCCCCTTCGACCTCGGGGAGTTGGGTGATCTCCCAGGTGTCTTTGTTTGTTTTGACGACCCGAATCACCGCGCCACGGCGGATGCGGATGTTGGCCGGCGCCTTGTCAGCCAGGCCGGACTGAACCGGCTTGAGGCCTTCGCCTGTGATCTCTATCGTCTCGCCGTTCTGACGCGTTGCGAGCACTCGGCGTGCGTCGGCTTCGAGCACCACCGCAGACAGCAGGTCGCCATTGTTGGGGTGCTCCTCCAGGGCTTCATCAATTGCCTCCTCGAGCTCCTGTCCGCCAGCCGGAAGGGTGGCAAATTTTTCCGGCCCCCGGTAGACCTGGCGGCGTTCAAAATCCATGATGCCGCGGCGCAGCGCTTTGTAAGCCATATCCTGCTGGTCGGCGCGCAGCGTGGTGTAAACATTCAGGCCCCGGGTGTAGGTGTCCTCGCCGTATTGGGCAAACATGAGTTGGCGCACCGACTCGGCGACAAACTCGGCGTGTACCCGGCGGTTGTCGGAGTTGGTCTTGACTTTGAGCTGCTCTTGTTTGGCCGCGGCCGCCTGCTCCGCATTGATGAAACCGTTTTCCAGCATGCGCTCAATGATGTGCAACTGACGCGAGCGGGCCCGTTTCGGGTTGGCAATCGGGTTGTAGGCCGAGGGCGCCTTGGGCAGGCCTGCCAGCATGGCGGCCTCGGCAATGCTGAGGCTCTTGAGGTCTTTGCCAAAG
>SHXM01000006.1 GCA_009693325.1 Rhodoferax sp. | reverse complement strand
GGCAGTGCGCTAATCCCCGTGCTGGGACTCAATGCCGGCTTGGATGTGCTGGACCGCTCAGACGCATCCCATGTCTCGGTGTCTTGCGGCGGCAGGGCAACGCCAATGCAAAACATCATTGAAGAAACCATACTCAACGCCGGTTTTGGCTTAGCCACCGGCTTGAGCCGCTAGTACCCCGCCCCGGCGGTTTCAAAACGCAATCACAGTGACCAACGAACAGCCCCGGCCTGGGTGCTCGGGCTTTGCTACAAGCAGGCCGGCCTTGCTCAAGCCGGTGCCTGCTGCCCGGCGAAAAAGTCCATGGCGGCCTGTACGCCCGAGCCTGCCAAGGGCGTGCCGCAAAGCTTCAAGCCCATTTCGCAGGCCGACAGGGCGGCGATCAAGGTCAGGTCATTGCAATCACCCAAGTGGCCAATGCGAAACATGCGGCCCTTGAGTTGACCCAAACCGGTACCCAGCGAGCAATCAAAACGTTCGTAGATTAGCCGGCGCAGGGCATCGGCGTCCAGGCCCTCGGGCGTCATGACGCCGGTCAGAACCGGCGAATAGAGAGCCGGGTCAGCGCATTGAATTGGCAGGCCCCAAGCCCGCACAGCAGCACGCACGCCCTCGCCCCAGCGTTGGTGGCGTCGGAACACCCGATCCAGACCCTGGCCCAAAATCATGTCGCAGGCCTCACTCAGGCCATACATCAGGTTGGTGTTGGGGGTGTAAGGAAAATACCCGCTGCGGTTGATCTCCAGCATCTCGTCCCAGGCCCAAAAAGATTTGGGCAGCGTCGATTTTTTGCTGGCTTCAATGGCTTTGGGCGAGATGGCATTGAAGGCTATGCCAGGGGGCAGCATCAGTCCTTTTTGGGAGCCGCTAACGGTGACATCAACGCCCCATTCGTCATGTCTGTAGTCTGCTGCTGCCAAACCAGAAATGGTGTCAACCAACAACAGGGCCGGGTGAGCGGCGCCGTCGATGGCGCGGCGCACGGCTGCGATGTCGCTGGTCACGCCGGTGGAGGTTTCGTTGTGCACCACACACACCGCCTTGATCCGGTGACCGGGGTCGGCCGCCAAGCGTTGCGAGATCATGCTGGCATCAACGCCTTGGCGCCAGGCGGCCGCCCCGGGCCAGGCGAGCCGCTCGGCGCTCAAGCCCAGGCGGCTGGCGAGTTTGTGCCAAAGCGTGGCAAAGTGACCGGTCTCAAACATCAGCACCTGGTCGCCTGCGCTGAGGGTGTTGACCAAGGCAGCCTCCCAGGCGCCAGTGCCCGAAGCCGGGTAAATCAGCACCGGGTGAGCGGTTTTAAAAATTTTTTGCAGGTCTGCCATCACCTTCAAGCCCAAGGCGCCAAATTCTGGGCCACGGTGGTCTATGGTGGGCAGGCTGATAGCGCGCAGAATGCGGTCCGGCACTGGCGAGGGGCCCGGGATTTGCAAGAAATGCCGTCCAGTCGGATGAAAGTCAAGATGAAGCATGTGCAAATAATCTCCGGCTATCGGTCATTTTTGCATACAAAATAGACATGCGGGGCACGTCAGGTGCGCCTACAGACCCCTAGGGTTTAACCCGAACTTCCACCATGAACGCCCCTGAGCCCCATTTGTCCGCGCTTTCACCGGCCGACACCTACGAGCAGGTGTCACGCGCCAGCAACGACATCGCTGGCCGCTTGGCCGCCCGCCTGCGCAGGCACACGCAAGGCGAGGTGCTGTTTACCGCTGCTGACCGCGGCCGCTACGCTACCGACGCGTCGGTGTACCAGGTCATGCCAGTGGGCGTGTTTTTGCCCCGCTATGCCCATGAGGTACCCGAGGCGATGGCGATTTGCCGCGATCTCGGCGTCCCCATACTGCCGCGCGGTGGTGGCACCAGCCAATGCGGGCAAACCGTGGGTGCTGGCCTGGTAATAGACCACAGCAAACACCTGCGCAGCCTGCTACACTTGGATCTGGCCCAGCGCTGCGCCGAGGTGCAGCCAGGCCTGGTGCTCGACCATCTCAACCGCCAGCTCAAGCCCCACGGCCTGTGGTTTGCGGTAGATGTGTCAACCGGCGCGCAGGCCACCTTGGGCGGCATGGCTGGCAACAACTCATGTGGCAGCCGCTCGATTGCCTACGGCAACATGGTTCACAACGTGCTGGGCTTGACTGCCTGGCAAAGCGATGGCGCATTGCTTCAACTTGGGGCCTACCAACACAGCAGCGGCCAGGCGCGCGAATTAGGCGACTTTGTCAAACACCTGGCTGATGGCCTGGGCGGCGAGATCGCGCTGCACTGGCCCAAATTGCTGCGCCGGGTCGCAGGCTACAACCTGGATATATTTTGCAACCAGAGCGAGCGCCCCTACACCACCGACGGGTCTGTCAACCTGGCCCATCTGCTGGTCGGCAGCGAAGGTACGCTGGCCATGACCCAATCCATCAGCTTGAAGCTCAGCGAACTACCCGGCGCCAGAGTTTTGGGGGTGGTGAATTTCCCGAGTTTTCACCGGGCCATGGAGGCCGCCCAACACATCGTAAAACTCGGCGAAGGAAGCCTGACTGCAGTCGAATTGGTGGACCGCACCATGCTCGCCTTGTCGCTGCAAAATCCGACCTTCGCTACCACCATCCGGCAGGCCCTGATCGGCACACCAGAGGCTATTTTGCTGGTCGAGTTTGCTGGCACGAACAAGAACGACTTGAAGCTCAAGCTGCGCCAATTGGCGGCGCTGATGGGAGACCTCGGCCTACCGGGCAGCGTGGTCGAACTGAGCGACGAACTGTCGCAAAAAAAATTGTGGGATGTGCGCAAAGCTGGCTTGAACATCATGATGAGCCTCAAGGGCGATGGCAAACCGGTGAGCTTTATTGAAGATTGCGCGGTACCTCTGGAGCATCTCGCGCAGTACACAGACCAACTCTCTGAAGTATTCAAGCGCCACGGGACCCGGGGCACCTGGTATGCGCACGCATCGGTGGGTACGCTGCATGTACGGCCAATTTTGGATATGCGGCGCCAGGGCGCGAGCCAGATGCGTCGTATCGCGGAAGAGGCCAGCGCCCTGGTGCGCAAATACCGGGGCGCCTACAGCGGTGAGCATGGCGACGGTTTGTGCCGGGGTGAGTGGATTCAATGGCAATTTGGCCCCAAAATCAATCAGGCCTTTACTGCAATCAAACAGCACCTGGATCCGCTGAACCTGCTCTCACCCCAACGCATCGTCAACCCGCCCGCCATGGACGAGCGCTCGCTGATGCGTTATGGCCCGGCTTACAAGGTGATCCCGATTCAAACTGCCCTGGACTGGCGCGCCTGGGATGTCCAAAACAACCCGCTCACCGAGGAAATCAGCAGCCCCGGCACTGGCGGCGACCCGGCACAAGGCTTTGCCAAAGCCGTGGATATGTGCAACAACAACGGCACTTGTCGAAACTTCGACGCCGGGACCATGTGCCCAAGCTACCGGGTCACCCGGGACGAGCAACACCTGACCCGGGGCCGGGCCAACACGTTGCGCCTTGCGCTCAGCGGCCAGCTCGATGCCCAGGGGCTGGCCAGTCCGGCCCTGATGGAGGCCATGGACCTGTGCGTGAGCTGCAAAGGCTGCCGACGCGATTGCCCCACCGGCGTTGACATGGCGCGCATGAAGATCGAAACCCTCCACCACTACAAGTCGCGGCATGGCTACGCCCTCAGAGACCGTTTGATTGCTTACCTGCCGCTTTATGCGCCCTTTGCAGCTCGCTTCTCGGGCCTGCTGAACCTGCGTAACCGCCTGCCTGTATTGGCCCGCTGGGCCGAGCTTCTGACCGGCCTGTCGGCCCGGCGCAGCTGGCCGACTTGGCAAGCCCAGCATTTTTTTAACCAAGACCCTGGCGGGGTGTCGGCGCAAGATCTGCTGCGCGCTGAAAAGCCCTTGGTCTTGTTTGTGGACACCTTTAACGGCTACTTTGAATCGGGCAACGCGCGGGCGGCTTTTCGGGTTTTGAGCGCTGCCGGTTACAGCATTCACCTCGCCGCCAAAGCCGGGCGCAGCTCGGGCGCGGGTGGCCCACACCTGTGTTGCGGACGAACTTTTTTGTCCCAAGGCCTGGTCGATCAGGCACGCAAACAGGCCCGCGAACTTATCAACGCTTTGCTGCCCTTTGCGCAGCGCGGCATTCCCATTGTTGGCCTGGAGCCCTCGTGCTTGTTGACCCTGCGTGACGAAGCGCTGGTTATGGGCTTGGGCGAAGCAGCCCAGACCGTGGGTGCCGAGGCGGTGTTGCTTGAAGAATTTTTGGCTCGCGAGGCCAAAGCCGGGCGCTTGCTGGGTTTGAGCACCAAATTAAGACCCGCCCAAAAACCCATCTTGGTACACGGGCACTGCCACCAAAAAGCCTTTGGTTTGATGCCCGACGTGCTGGAGGTGATTCGGCTGATTCCAGGCGCCGAGCCGGAACTGATAGACAGCAGTTGCTGCGGCATGGCCGGCAGCTTTGGCTATGAGGCAGCGCACGAAAGGGTGTCCATGGACATGGCCGAACTGAGCTTGTTACCTGCCCTGCGCGCCCGCCCCGAGGCGCTTTGGGTCGCTGACGGCACCAGTTGCAGGCATCAAATCAGACAGGCCAGCGCGCGCCCTGCAATCCATGTGGCCCAGCTATTGAGCGAACACCTGCGCGATTGAACGCCCCGCTGGCGCAGCCCGGGCTCTGCCAGGGCGCGCGCCTTACTTGGTCAGCAAGCGCATCGCCTCCTCGAGGCCACGCAGGGTCAGCGGGTACATGCGCTGATTCATGATTTGCTGCACCACGCTGATACTTTGCCGGTACTGCCAAACCCCCTGGGGCTCGGGATTGATCCAGGCGAATTTGGGGAAGGCCTTGGTCAGGCGCTGCAGCCATTCCACGCCGGCTTCTTCGTTGTTGTACTCCACGCTACCGCCGGGTTGCAAAATTTCATAAGGACTCATGGTGGCGTCGCCAACAAAGATCAGCTTGTAGTCTTTGTTGTACTTGCGCATGATGTCGAGCGTGGGAAATTTCTCGCTGAAACGGCGCCGGTTGTTCTTCCACATGAAGTCATAGACGCAGTTGTGAAAATAATAAAACTCAAGGTGTTTGAATTCGGATTTGCTCGCCGAGAACAACTCTTCGACCCGGGCAATGTGCTCGTCCATGGTGCCGCCCACATCCATCAATAGCAGCACCTTGACATTGTTGTGCCGCTCTGGAACCATTTTGATGTCCAGGTAGCCCGCATTGGCTGCTGTGCTGCGTATGGTGTCATCAAGGTCAAGCTCTTCCTCATGGCCCTCGCGTGCGAACTTGCGCAGCCGGCGCAGTGCCACCTTGATGTTGCGGGTGCCCAATTCTTGGCTGTCGTCATAGTCTTTGTAGGCGCGCTGATCCCAGACCTTCACCGCACTTTTGTTGCGTCCTTTGTCCTGCCCGATGCGAATGCCCTGGGGGTTTTGACCATAGGCGCCAAACGGGCTGGTGCCGCCGGTGCCAATCCATTTGCTGCCGCCTTCGTGGCGCTCTTTTTGTTCCTCAAAGCGTTTTTTGAGGGTTTCCATGAGCTCGTCCCACCCCATTTTTTCAATCTTGGCCCGCTCCTCAGGGCTCAGGTTGAGTTCCAGGTTTTTGCGTAACCATTCCAGCGGGATGTCGCGGGTGAAGTCGGCAATCGCTTGCACGCCCTTAAAGTAACTGGCAAAAGCGCGGTCGAACTTGTCGTAGTTTTTTTCATCCTTGACCAGCGTGGTGCGGCTGAGATAGTAGAAGTCATCCAGGGTGTAGCCACTGCCTGCTTCGCTCTGCCTCAACGCCAAATTCGGGCCGACAACGCCTTTTTGAAGGGCTTCCAGCAGCGTCAGAAACTCTTTGACCGACACTGGCAACTTGGCCGAGCGAAGCGTGTAGAAAAAATCAATCAGCATGGCTTCAGACCGCAGCGCCGGCCGCCGCCGTGCGGGGTTTGACCAACTGGTGCTTCAGGTGGGCGCGCACGGTGGGCCACTCAGCTGCCACGATGCTGTAGACACAGGTGTCGCGCAGGCTGCCTATGGCCTGCGGATGGGGGTTGATCTGATGGCAGCGCAAGACGCCGTCAAGCTTGGCGCCCAGTCTCTCGATGCCGGCCCGGCTTTGCTGGTTGAAAAAATGGGTGCGAAACTCGACCGCGATGCATTGCAGGCGCTCAAAAGCCTGCTCGAGCAGCAGCAATTTGCACTCTGTGTTGAGAGCCGTGCGCTGAACCCGGCGCCGGTACCAGGTGGAGCCAATTTCTAAGCGGCGGTTGACGTTGTCGATGTTCATGTAGGTGGTCATGCCGACCGCCCGGCCAGTACTTTTTTCGAGCACTGCAAACGCCAGCATAGAGCCCTTGTCTTGCAAGTCAAGGCGGCGTTGAATTTCGCTGGCCATCGCCTCTGGTGCCGCAATAGCGGTGTACCACAGGCGCCATAACTCGCCGTCCTGCGCTGCGACCACCAGATCGTCATGGTGCGCAGCAGACAGGGGCACCAAGACCACATGCTCGCCACTCAGGGTGACTGGCTGGCACAAATGGCCGCTCTGCAGCTGGGCAGTGGGCTTGGTCGGCAGCGGGTTCAAGGCGGCTCGCCTCAGCGGTTGTGGCGTTGCATAAAAACTAGTTTCTCGAACAGCGTGATATCTTGCTCGTTCTTGAGCAGCGCGCCGACCAGGGGCGGCACAGCCACCTTGTCTTCCTTGGTTTGCAAGGCCGCCAGGGGGATATCCTCGGCCAGTAACAGCTTGAGCCAGTCCAGCAACTCGCTGGTGGAGGGTTTTTTCTTGAGCCCTGGCAGACCGCGCACATCGTAAAAGGTTTTCATGGCCGCTCCAAGCAGCTCTTTTTTGAGGCCTGGAAAGTGCACGTCGACTATGCTTTGCATGGTGGCGGCGTCGGGAAATTTGATGTAGTGAAAGAAGCAGCGTCGCAAAAAAGCATCCGGCAGTTCTTTTTCGTTGTTCGAGGTGATGAACACCAGGGGCCGGTTTTTGGCTTTGATGAGCTGGCGTGTCTCGTAGCAGTAGAACTCCATGCGGTCGATTTCGCGCAGCAGGTCATTCGGAAATTCGATGTCGGCCTTGTCGATCTCGTCAATCAGCAGCGCGACTGGCTGTTCGGCGGTAAAGGCCTGCCACAGCACGCCCTTGACAATGTAATTGTGGATGTTTTTGACCCGCTCACCCCCGTCCAGGTCAGACAGCTGGGAGTCGCGCAGTCGGCTGACTGCGTCGTACTCGTATAAGCCTTGCTGCGCCTTGGTGGTCGATTTGATGTGCCACTGGAGCAGCGGCATGTTCAGCGCGCTCGCCACCTCCTCTGCCAGCATAGTTTTGCCGGTGCCCGGCTCGCCCTTAACCAGCAAGGGCCGCTGCAGAGTAATGGCCGCGTTGACGGACAGCATCAGGTCTTGGGTGGCGATGTAATTTGAGCTGCCTTGAAATTTCATGGTGTTGGATGGCACATGGTTTGTCACCGGATCTATGACGAAGGGTTGCGCTTGTGGGTGGGTGCTGGTGGAATGGTCGGTAGCGGATGATGCTTATGCTTCGGAGCCAGTGTAGGGCGGGCCTTGGTCGATATAATACGGAGGTGTTTTATCCCAGGCGCCGGTTGATTGTCCTCCCAAAATGAATAAATTTCTTGCCCCGCTGGCCACCTTACTTGTCGCCTGCGCGACCATCCTTCCCACTCAGGCAGCAGGGGTCCAGGGCGATGCCAAGGCCGGGGAGAAGAAGATTGCAATGTGCATCGGCTGTCATGGCATTCAGGGCTACCAAGCGAGTTTCCCTGAAATCTACAAGGTCCCGAAAATTTCCGGCCAAGGCGCCGAGTACATCGCCTCGGCACTCAGCGCCTACAAAAAAGGCGATCGCAAGCACCCCACCATGCGCGGCATCGGTGACAACCTGACTGAGCAAGACATGGCCGACCTGGCGGCCTACTATGAGCCGCATGGAAAAACCGAAGGAGCAATGCTTCCAGCCAAAGCGGCCGATGCTTCGGCAAAAGTAGCCGAACTGGTCAAAAAAGGCGCTTGTGTGTCTTGTCATGGCGACAACTTCAGCAAGCCGATAGACTCCAGTTACCCCAAGCTCGCCGGACAACACGCCGACTACCTGCTGGTTGCCCTGAAGGCTTACAAGACCGAAAACAATGCCAAAGTGGGCCGCGCCAATGCGGTCATGGGTGGGGTGGCAAAGCAGTTTTCCAATGCCGAGCTCAAAGAACTGGCGTCCTATATAAGCGGCTTGCCAGGTGAGCTCAAAACCGTGCCGCAGAACAAGTTTCGCTAGAGCGAAATGCTCAAAAGCCTGTGTTCACAGGCTCAGTCGGGCTCAGTCCCGGGTCGCTTGATGCTCAATGCAGGCCAGGTAGGCCTGACCGTCGGGCGCTCGCCCGGCGCGCTGGCTTTCCCACAGCATATGCCCCAGGCAATCCATGGCGTCATGGTGGGCTTGGTGCAAGGCGTTGCGGCGGTGCGTGAGCAACTCAAGCGCCTGCCGAACCCCGCGCGGCTGGTCAATGCTGCACTGCTCGCTGATAGACAAATGCATGGAGAGGTGAAGAAACGGGTTCTCCCGCTCCTCCAAAACCTGGGCCATGCTGGACAGCGCAGCATCCACATCGGCGAGCGCCCCGTGGTACTCTGGATGCTCGCTGATCCAGAGGCTGGCAATGGTCTCCAAGGGCTCAAGCGGCGCAGAGGCCATGGTTTTGGCATAAACCGAACAAAAAAACCGCCTGACGTCGGCCTGTGAAGGGGAAAACATGATGCAGGCTATTGTCGTCAATTGTCCGCCTGACTGGCCGGCAACCATCACTAGCCCAGCGCGCCTTCGTACCGGCTCTTTGCGGTGTCCTTGTGAAGTCTTTTGAACCGCCCACCATCCGGCTGCTGCTCGGCTCCGACGCTGCCGCCTACCAGCGCTTGCGTGTGCGTGGCTTGGCAGAGCATCCTCTGGCTTTTACCTCCAGCGTGGACGAAGAGGCTGCCCGCCCGCTGGCCTGGGCAGTGCAGCGACTCAGCCCCAATGCGCAACGGCCGCATGACTTCTTTTTGGGAGCCTTCAGCGGGGCTGAACTGCTTGGGCAACTTGGCTTGGAGGGGCGCTACCGACCCAAAGAGCGCCACAACGCCACCTTGCTTGGCATGTATGTCGCATCTGAGGCGGCGGGCTGTGGTGTGGGGCAGGCGCTGCTCGAGGCCCTGCTTGCCCGGGCCCGTGCGCTGACCGAACTCGAGCAAATCGAACTCACCGTGACTGAAGGCAACCGACGCGCACAGGCCCTGTACGAGCGAAACGGCTTTCGGGTGTGGGGTGTACGACCTCAGGCGGTGAAGCTTGACGGACAGGCTTACGCCAAAATTCACATGGTTTGTCGCCTGCGCTGATGCGGACCCCGGGCCAAACGCCATGAGTATTGCCTTTCCCCTGATCACCGACCCCTACTTTTATGCAGTCTCGGTGCCTGCCGTGCTGCTGCTGGGCGTAGGAAAAAGTGGTTTTGGCGCTGGGCTCGGCTCCTTGGCCGTGCCCATGATGGCCCTGGCGGTCAGCGTACCTCGGGCCGCCGCGATTCTGATGCCAGTCTTGTTTGTGATGGATCTGCTGGGCATGGCGGCGTTTCGAAAATCCCTGGACCTGCGGCTGCTGCGTTTTTTGCTGCCCTTCGGCCTGGTTGGCGTCGCCCTTGGCGCTGTTTTGTTCAAGGTGCTGGACGCCCGCACCGTGGCGGGAGTGGTGGGCGCCTGCACGCTCTTGTTTTTGGCGCAGCGCCTGCTGTTTGCGCCGCGACCGGGCAGTGCGCCGCCGCCGCGCTGGCTCGGCGGCATCCTGACTGTCGCTTCGGGCTTTACCAGCTTCGTCGCCCATGCCGGCGGACCGCCCATCAACGCCTACCTGATCCCGCTGGGCCTGCCGCCCCTGCGCTTTACGGCAGTCATGGCCTTCTTCTTTTTCTTCATCAATCTGGCCAAATGGCTGCCCTACGCTTGGCTGGGCTTGCTGGATCTGCCAAATTTGGCTACCTCGATGGTGCTGCTGCCGCTGGCACCCCTTGGCGTCTGGCTTGGCGTGCGCCTGGCCCGGCGCATCAAACCGGCGTTGTTTTACCGCCTGGTCTACCTGGGCATGGGCCTGACCGGCACCAAACTGCTGTGGGACGCCTTGGCTTGAGCTTTTGCCCCTTCGCCGGCAGGCCATAATTCAATTTGGGAGTCGGTTAATTCAGGAGGTGCTTATGCCAACGGTTTTGGTTGCCAATCCAAAGGGCGGTGTGGGTAAATCCACCTTGGCTACGCAGATCGCGGGCTACTACGCCTCCTGCGGACACGAGGTGCTCTTGGGCGATGTCGACCGCCAACAGTCGGCCCGGCTGTGGCTCAAGTTGCGCCCGGCCGCCGCCCGGCGGATTGACACCTGGGAGGTCAGCGCCGATCAAATCGTCAAACCACCCAAGGCCGCCAGCCATGTGGTCATTGACACACCGGCAGGCTTGCACGGCTGGCGTTTTAACGACCTGCTCAAAATGGCCGACAAGGTCATTGTTCCCTTGCAGCCCAGCGTGTTTGATATTTTTGCCACGCGGGCCTTTTTGGACCAACTGGAGCAGCACCGGCGCCACGACCGGCTGCAGATTGCCTTGGTTGGCATGCGGGTTGACGCCCGTACGATTGCTGCTGACAAGTTGCAGGAATTCATCTCAACCTTGGGTTTCCCAGTGCTGGCCAACTTGCGGGACACGCAAAACTATGTGCATTTGGCCGCCCGTGGCCTGACTCTCTTTGATCTGGCACCGCAACGGGTAGAAAAAGACTTGGCCCAGTGGCAGGCCATTTGCGCTTGGCTTGACGCATGAGCGGCCGGTTTTGTCGCCGGCACGACAGGTTCGGGCTGCCGGCATGGCTAAAGTTGCGTCATGAAAACCTTTCAAACCCTCGCTGAGCTCTCTGCCCTGGTGGGCCAAGAAGTGGCGCTGAGTGACTGGGTGGTGATCTCGCAGGAGCGGGTCGACCAGTTTGCCCAGGCCACCGGCGACCACCAATGGATCCATGTTGATGTGCCACGGGCGCAGGCCGGGCCCTTTGGCGGCACCATCGCCCATGGTTTTTTGACCCTGTCCCTGATTCCGCATTTTTTTGCTTCGGCGATCGATGTTATGGACACCCGCATGGGAGTGAATTACGGCCTGAACCGGGTTCGCTTCCTGGCCCCGGTACGGGTTGGTAGCCGGTTGCGCGCCCGCCTGAAGCTGCTGACCAGCGAGCCCATCGACGGCAATGGGTTTCAAATGGTTTGGGAGGTCACTGTCGATCAGGAAGGCTCTAGCAAACCGGCGTGTGTGGCCGAGTCCATCGTCAGGCGCTATGCCTGAGCTCAGTCTGATTTCAAGCCAAGCTCAGTCTCCAGCCAGCGTCGGCACTTCAGGCATGGCGAAGCTGTTTTGGCGCCAGGCCTCAAACACCGTAACAGCCACAGCGTTTGAAAGGTTCAGGCTGCGCTGACCGGCCAACATTGGCAGGCGCAAGCTTTGGTTCGCGCCAATCGAGTCCCTGACGGCCTGGTCCAGTCCCCGGGTTTCACTGCCAAAGACCAGCCAGTCGCCGGGCTCGAATCTGGTCTCAAATAGCTTACCCTGCCCCTTTGTGCTGAGGGCAAACAGCCGGCTGGGGACCGGTTTTTCGCAAGCCAGAAACACCTGCCAGTCGGCGTGACGGCGCAGCTGCGCATACTCGTGGTAATCAAGCCCGGCACGGCGCAGCAGCCGGTCATCCATCGAAAACCCCAGCGGCTCCACCAGATGTAGGCTGCAGCCCGTGTTGGCGGCCAGGCGAATGATGTTGCCGGTGTTGGGTGGGATTTCTGGCTCAACCAAAACAATGTGGAACATGGTGCAGCATTCTCGCCCGCGTTCAGGGCCTGGGCGTGCGCGCCACCACCAGGCCGGTAATGTGGACGGCCCCGGCCTGGCGCAGGGCCCGCGCGGCATAAAACAGCGTGGCGCCGCTGGTCATGACATCATCCACCAACAGCACCCGGGCGCCCGCCAATCGTTTGGCTTGTAGCGGCTCGACTGCAAAAGCACCCGCCAGGCTGGTCAGCCGTTCGCTGCGGCTCAGCGTGCTTTGAGCAGGCGTATCGCGCAGGCGCAGCAGCAATTGGTCGGCAGTTTTTTTCGGTGCGAGTCGCTGGGCCAGCAGCAGGGCCTGGTTAAAGCCCCGTGAGCGCAGCCTTTGCGTTGACAGGGGCATGGGCAGTACAAGTTCGGCCGCCTCCAGCGCTGGCTCAACCCAGGGCGTGCTGCGCATCAGCAGGGCAAAGTCGGCCGCCAGCCCTGGCTGAGCCCGGAACTTGAAGTTAACCATCAGCCCAGACCAGGGGTACTCGTAAGGCACAGCCGCAAGGCAGTGGTCCAAAGGCGGCGCCTGGACGATGCAGGCACCACACTGCAACACACCTGCGGTCACTGGCAAGGCACAGCTGCGGCAGCGCAGTTGAGGCTGGGCGAAACGGCTGATGCAGGGCTCACACAAAGACCTTTCGGGCCAGCTGCGGCAAACCAGACACTGGCTGGGCAGGACCGCCGATAGCCCCTTGAGTAAAGCTGCAAACATGGGGTCAATATACTCCGCAGGTTTGCTTGTTGCCATGCTCACCCAGCGCCCCCCCACCATTGACCCACAAGCTGCCAGCCACTGGCAGCAGCAGGCACCCAGCCCATCGCCCTGGCTGCATGAGGAGGTAGGCCGACGCATGGAGGAGCGGCTGGCATGGATCAAGCGCCAACCCACGGCCTGGGCCCACTGGCAGCCTGTTAACGGTGGCCTGCAAACCCACCAACTCATCGCCCGGCGCTACCCTCAAGCGACTTGCCATGTGACCGAATTCACCCCTGAGCGGGTGTCCTATGCTCAGGCTCGACTGCGAAAGCCCTGGTGGACATTGGCAGGCTGGAAGCGTGGACCTGCCCGCTTTGATATGCCGCCCGAGGGCTCAGTGCAGATGCTTTGGGCGAATATGGCCCTGCACATGGCGGCCGACCCGCAGGCGCTGATCGGGCAATGGCACCGGGCTCTGGAAGTGGATGGTTTTGTGATGTTCTCCTGCCTGGGTCCGGATACCCTGAGCGGGCTGCGCGAGGTGTACCGGGCCAAGGCTTGGCCCGCCCCCACGCACCAATTTACCGACATGCACGACTGGGGCGACATGCTGGTCCAAGCCGGATTCGCCGAGCCGGTGATGGACATGGAACGCATCACGCTGAGCTTTGCCAAACCCGAGCGCCTGCTGCAGGAGTTGCGTGGCCTGGGCCGCAATCTGCAGCACCAGCGTTTTGCCGCTTTGCGTGGACGGCAGTGGCGGCGCGAACTGCTTGACGAGTTGGATCGGCGACCCCTGCAGTTGGAGTTTGAGGTCATTTACGGGCATGCATTCAAGCCCTCGCCACGCCTGAGCGTGCGCCCTGAAACCGTCTTGTCGCTAGCCCAAATGCGCGACACATTGCGCCCGGCCAAAAGCCGCTCGGAAGGTGGCTGAGGGCCTGGCATGGTGATCCAAGGGTAATTCCGGGGGTGGGCTACAATTTCTATCAGCTAGCGCTCCAAAATGCCGGGATTGTGTAGACCCAACAGACCCCAGACACAGCAAAAGCGCCACCACACTAACTTATATGGTTTTTCGCTTCGCCACAGTTCAAGGACAAAACGTCGACTGGTTGTTACGCCGCAATTGCGCTGTCAGCCCGAAGCAATTGGCCTGGTTTTACATGTCCATGTGCGCAGTCTCCATGGTTATCGCCACCGCCTTCTGGTTTCAGGGAGCCACTCTGGTGATGCCATTTGCTTGGCTCGAATTACTGGCGGTTGGCGGCTGCTTTTTGGTTTATGCCCGGCATGCCTCAGACGGTGAGGCGATTCATTTGCGCGGCCATCACCTGGTGGTTGAGCTAGAGAACGCCGGTAAGCTGGAACGCTTTGAATTTCGCCGCGAGTGGGTGCGGGTTGAGCCAAAAACTGGCGATAACTCGCTCATTGAGGTCTATGGCCAGGGTCGATCAGTTCAAGTCGGGCGCTACGTGCGACCTGAGTTACGGCCGGTCTTGGCCAAGGAAATTCGCATGGCATTGCGCATGGCATGAGCAGCGACGCAGTCCGCGCACAGCCCAGCATTTAAGGTAATGAAAAGTGAACATGATGAAGCGTATTCGCACTAAGTTTTTTGCCCCCCTTTCAAGCACCCTGGTTTGGGCCGGTTCGGCTCTGAGTACGGCGGCCCATGCTGTAGGCGATTTGCCCGGCGGCCCAGCTGTCCGGCAGCTCAACCTGCATCCTGCGGTCACGAAAATCGCTGCAGAGCAGGCGTGGCTGCACTGGTTCATGCTGATTTTGTGCACAGTTATCTTCTTGGCGGTGTTTGGCGTGATGTTCTATTCCATCTGGAAACACCGCAAATCGGTGGGTCACAAGGCGGCGAATTTTCATGAATCGGCCACCGTTGAAATCGTCTGGACCATCGTGCCCTTCATCATCGTCATCCTGATGGCGCTTCCTGCCACCAAGGTGATCGTGGCCATGAAAGACACCACCAACGCTGACCTCACCATCAAGGCCACCGGTATGCAGTGGAAATGGGGCTACGACTACATCAAGGGCGAGGGCGAGGGCATTGGGTTCACCTCGGCACTGGATGCCTCGCACCGGGAGCTGTCCAACAATGGCGGCCCGAAAGCCGGCGTCGTGATGGATGACTACCTGCTCAAGGTGGACAAGCCCATGGTGGTCCCTGTGGACAAAAAGATCCGCATCATCACTACCGCCAATGATGTGATTCATGCCTTTATGGTGCCATCTTTTGGCATCAAACAAGACGCAATTCCCGGCTTTGTCCGCGACACCTGGTTTCGGGCCGAAAAAATCGGTGATTACCACGGCCAATGCGTTGAGCTGTGCGGCAAGGAGCATGCCTACATGCCCATCCATGTGAAAGTGGTGTCGGCCGAAGACTACAGCGCCTGGGTCAGCGCAGAAAAGAAAAAACTGGCCGCTAAAGCGGATGATCCGACCAAAGTCTGGACCGCCGAAGAAATCACTCTGCGCGGCGAAAAGGTCTACGCCGCTAATTGCGCCGCCTGCCACCAGGCCAATGGCAAAGGGGCAGGCCCCGTCAAGGCCTTGGACGGCGCGGCTGTGGTTCTCGACGCCGACAAGAGCAAACAAATAACGATATTGCTCAATGGCCAAAACAACGGCAGCATGCCGGCCTGGAAGCAGCTCAGCGACACCGAAATAGCCGCGGTCATCACCTTCACCAAAAACAATTGGTCCAACAAGACCGGCCAAGTGGTGCAGCCCGCTGATGTGACTGCCGCCCGCAAATAGCCCCCGTTTGCCAGAATTTACCCCTTGAGAAAGACATCACAATGAGTGCCGTCCTAGACCACCACGACCACGCCCACGACGACCACCACGGCCATGCCCCGACGGGCTGGCGGCGTTGGGTCTATGCCACCAACCACAAAGACATCGGCACCATGTACCTGCTGTTTAGCTTCGCCATGCTGCTCGTCGGTGGTGCGCTGGCAATGTTGATCCGTGCCGAGTTGTTTCAGCCCGGCCTGCAGTTTGTGAACCCCGAGTTGTTCAACCAACTCACCACCATGCATGGCCTGATTATGGTTTTTGGGGCCATCATGCCAGGCTTTGTCGGCTTCGCAAACTGGATGGTTCCGCTGCAAATTGGCGCGGCTGACATGGCCTTTGCCCGCATGAACAACTTTAGTTTTTGGCTGCTGATTCCAGCCGGGCTGATGCTCGCGGGCTCGTTTTTCATGCCTGGGGGTGCGCCGGCGGCCGGCTGGACCTTGTATGCGCCGCTGACGCTTCAAATGGGTCCTAGCATGGATGCGGGTATTTTCGCCCTGCATATTCTTGGCGCCTCATCGATCATGGGCTCGATCAACATCATTGTCACCATCCTCAACATGCGTGCGCCTGGCATGACGCTGATGAAGATGCCGATGTTCGCCTGGACCTGGCTGATCACTGCTTATTTGCTGATTGCCGTGATGCCGGTACTGGCCGGCGCCATCACCATGACCCTGACTGACCGCCACTTTGGCACCAGCTTCTTCAACCCGGCAGGTGGCGGGGACCCGGTGATGTACCAGCACATCTTCTGGTTCTTCGGCCATCCCGAGGTTTACATCATGATCCTGCCGGCTTTTGGCATCGTCAGCCAGATCGTGCCGGCCTTCTCGCGCAAAAAACTGTTCGGTTATGCCTCCATGGTGTATGCCACCTCGAGCATTGCCATCTTGTCCTTCATCGTCTGGGCGCACCACATGTTCACCACCGGTATGCCGGTAACTGGCCAGTTGTTTTTCATGTATGCGACGATGCTGATTGCAGTGCCTACCGCCGTCAAGGTTTTCAACTGGATTGCCACCATGTGGCAGGGTTCGATGACCTTCGAGACGCCAATGCTGTTCGCCGTGGGTTTTATCTTCGTCTTCACCATGGGCGGCTTCACCGGCCTGATCCTGGCGATGGCGCCCATTGACATCCAGCTGCAGGACACCTATTACGTGGTGGCGCACTTCCACTATGTGCTGGTTGCTGGGTCGCTATACGCCATGTTTGCTGGCTACTACTACTGGGTACCGAAGTGGACCGGCGTGATGTACAACGAAACCCGTGGCAAGATTCACTTCTGGTGGTCGCTCATTGCCTTTAACGTCACATTCTTCCCCATGCATTTCCTCGGGTTGGCCGGCATGCCACGCCGCTATGCCGACTACCCGATGCAGTTCGCTGATTTCAATGTCGTGGCTTCGTTGGGTGGCTTTGCATTTGGTCTGGCGCAGGTTTATTTCTTTTTCTTCATAGTTTTGCCCACCATGATGGGCAAGGGCGAAAAAGCGCCCCAAAATCCGTGGGAAGGGGCCGAGGGCCTGGAGTGGGAGATACCCTCGCCAGCGCCTTTTCACACCTTTGAAACGCCACCCCGGCTCAATGCCGCAGCCAACAAGGTGCTGGGCTGAAGCACCCTGGACCAACGACATGACGCCTGAGCAAAAAAAAGTTAATCTGCGCACCGGTCTGATCCTGGCGTCCATCGCACTGGTGTTCTTCCTGGGCTTTATGGCCAAGATGTTGATGCTGGGTAAATGAGCATGAACCTGCGCCTAGAAAATATACGGATGGTCAGCAAACTGCTGGTGGTGGCCGCCGGCATGTTCGCCTTCGGCTATGCACTGGTGCCGATTTACCGGGCGATTTGCGAGATGACCGGCATCAATGTCCTGGCTGCGGGAGATCGCAACATACCGGGTGCGACATCCAAGGCGCCGGCTAACACACAAGTCGACACCAGCCGGACCATCACGGTTGAGTTTGATGCCAACGCCCGTGGTCCCTGGCATTTCAGGCCGGCACAGCGCTCACTGCAGGTTCACCCAGGCGAAATGGTCAGCGTGATGTACGAGTTCCAAAACACCCAAAACCGCCGCATGGCTGCCCAGGCGATACCAAGTTATGCGCCCCAGCAGGCTGCCCCGCACTTCAACAAGCTGGAATGTTTTTGCTTCAGCCAGTACACGCTGGAGCCGGGTGAAAAAAAATCATGGCCAGTGGTCTTTGTGATCGATCCCAAGCTGTCGCGGGATGTTCGCACCATCACCCTGTCCTACACTTTTTTTGAGGTCGGTGGCAAGACACCCGCAGCGCCTGTGGCCGATGCCCAGCGCCATATCAAAGCTGGCGCAGGCTCATGACAGCGCTTCCCAAGCCGGCGCCGACCTCACTGTGGCGCGCCCTGAAAATGGTGGCCTGGTCTTTTGTCGGCATCCGGGACAGCAGCGAGTCAGCCAAAGATGTGGTTCGCGTGAATCCCCTCCATGTTGTAGCAGTTGGCATGGCGGGTGCGGCGGTACTGGTCGTTGGCCTGGCCCTGCTCGTGAATTGGGTGGTGGCCAAATAGGCCGACGTGGGGCAACGCAAAGCGCACATACATTGCAACGCTAACTGAAAGTTATGGATCTGACATGAGTTCAACATCACAGGAAACAACACCGTATTATTTTGTCCCCGAGCCCTCGCGTCATCCGGCGATGGCCTCACTGGGTTTGTTTTTTGTCATTCTCGGAGCGGGGCAATGGATCAATGGGGGTGACTGGGGCAAATGGTCCCTGGCCTTTGGCATGCTCTGGTTTTTGGTCGTTTTGTTCCAATGGTTCAACCAGGCGGTCGGCGAGAGCCAGGACGGGCGATACGGGCGTAAGGTAGACCTGTCATTTCGCTGGAGCATGAGCTGGTTCATCTTCTCCGAGGTGATGTTTTTTGGCGCTTTCTTCAGTGCCCTGTGGTGGGCGCGCGCCCATTCCCTGCCGGCGCTGGGCAGTCTCGAGAACGCGCTGCTCTGGCCGGATTTCAAGGCGGTATGGCCGAGCCTGGCAGCCGGTGCAACTGCATCGCCGGCCGATATCGTCGAGCCTTTCACGACCATGACGCCGTTTTGGCTGCCGACCATCAACACGGCGCTGCTGCTCAGCTCTGGCGTAACCCTGACGATCGCCCACCACGCCTTGATTGAGAACAAGCGCAGCCGAACCATTACCTTCATGTGGCTGACCGTTTTGCTGGGTATTGTGTTTCTGGGGGTTCAGGGCTACGAGTACTACCACGCCTACCATGACCTCAACCTCAAGCTCAGCTCCGGGGTGTACGGGTCAACTTTTTTCATGCTTACCGGCTTCCACGGCTTCCATGTGTTTATCGGCATGCTGATGCTGCTGTTCATCACGCTGCGCTTGCAAAAAGGTCACTTCAGCCCAGCCAAGCATTTTGGCTTTGAGGGCGCGGCCTGGTACTGGCATTTTGTCGATGTGGTTTGGCTGGGGCTGTACATCCTGGTTTATTGGCTGTAGGCTCAGCTTGGCGGGCTGCAACAAAAGGCACTGCACTGGTGCCCTTTTGTACCAGCTCCCGACCTTGGGTTACTGGCCGGCTGCGATGCCAGTCGGCTGAATGTAGCCAAGTTTCCAAGCCGCCAGGATGCAGACAAACAGCAGAATCGACACCCCAACCCGCATGCCCAGGGCCAAGGCCATTTTGTTTCCCTTGGCGCCCTGCTTGAGCATGAAATACAGGGCAGTACCCAGGCTGGAAAAAATGGCAATGAAGGCAACAAGGACAAGGTATTTCATGCCCGGGATTATCCAGTGAATGCAAACAAGAGGTTTGCGCTGGTCACCCTATCGGCCCTGTTGGGGGCGGCCCTTACCGCTGGGCTGGGAGTATGGCAACTCTCCAGAGCAGCCGAGAAACAGGCGATCGCTGCCAGCATCTTGGCCCGGGGGCTGCTGCCGCCGCTCTCCGTTCAAGGGCTTGGCCAACTCGCCCAACCCCTGTCAGAACTTTACCGGCGCACCGAGTTACGTGGGCAATGGCTGACAAAGCACACTTTTTTTTTGGACAACCGGCAGATGAATGCCAAGCCCGGGCTGTTCGTCATCACCCCCCTGGCTTTGGCCGACAGCAGCTTGGTCCTGCTGGTACAGCGGGGCTGGGTGGCGCGTAATTTTT
This sequence comes from Rhodoferax sp., assembly GCA_009693325.1. Lineage (GTDB taxonomy): Bacteria > Pseudomonadota > Gammaproteobacteria > Burkholderiales > Burkholderiaceae_C > Rhodoferax. The sequence goes on along the minus strand of SHXM01000006.1, from coordinate 21,450 downwards.
TAGACCGCAACAGCCTGCCCGAGGTCGACACGCCCGAAGGCATGGTTAGCATCACCGGCCTGATTGTCCCGCCGCCGTCCAAGCTCTATGAGCTTGGCCCACCAGAAACCGGCCGGCTGCGGCAAAATCTAGATTTAGTCGCTTTGCGCAGCGAAACAGGTTTGGCTTTGATGCCCCTGTCGGTGCAGCAAACGGATACCTTGCGCGACGGCCTGCAACGCGATTGGCAGCGTCCCGCAGCCGGGGTCGACAAGCACTATGGCTATGCGTTTCAATGGTTTGGTCTGAGTGCCCTGATCGCGCTTCTTTATGTCTGGTTTCAACTTGTCAAACGTCCGCCAACCCCCGACTGAACAACCGCTGGGCTTGACAGTGCATGCCCTACCACTGCCCGGCGAGGCCATGGTGCGGTCTGGCCGGGTGCTGCGGGGTCGCTGGACCATGCTTGCCCTGTTGCTGGCCTGCGCTGCGCCAGTGTTGGTTTCGTACTTCACCTACTATGTGGTGCGTCCTGAGGGGCGCCGGGTTTTTGGCGAACTCATCGAGCCCCAGCGACCGCTGCCGGCCATAGCCACGATCAGCCTGGACGCCCAAACTGGCCGTTTGACCGACCTGAAAGGCCAGTGGCTGCTGCTCAGCGTGGCGGGAGGCGCCTGTGATGCGGCCTGTGCGGGCCAACTGTATTTGCAACGCCAGCTGCGCGAGGGCCTGGGCAAGGACAAAGACCGGCTCGACTGGGTTTGGCTGGTTCCTGACCAGGCTGCTGTGGCTGAGGCTTTGCTGCCAGCTTTGAAGGATGCCACCGTGCTGCGTGTGCCCAATGACCAACTGGCGGCCTGGCTTGAGCCAGCCCCGGGGCAGTGGCTGGAGGCGCACCTGTTTGTCGTTGACCCGATGGGCAACTGGATGATGCGCTTTCCGGCTAGCCTGGACGCCTCGGGAGCAGCGCGAGCAAAGCGGGACTTGGAGCGACTGCTTCGTGCATCGGCCTTTTGGGATCAGCCGGGGCGGGAACTCGGCAAATAAGGAAATAGGGGCTGATCGCGGTGTCAAACTTTCTGGATTTATCGCCCCTGTTGGGGCTTATGGCGATAGGCCTGTTGCTGGCACTCGGGCCCCTGCTGTGGGTGTGGCGGCGCCATCGGGCGGGCGGCCTGCGGCAGGTCCAGTATGCCCTGACCCTGCTGACTTTGTTCCTGACCTTTGACCTGGTGCTGTTCGGCGCATTCACCCGCCTGACAGACTCGGGCCTGGGCTGCCCGGATTGGCCGGGTTGCTACGGCATGAGCACACCCGCAGGTGCCCGGGCTTCGATCGCCGCCGCTCAGGACGCCATGCCCAGCGGTCCGGTCACCCATGGCAAGGCCTGGATTGAGATGATCCACCGCTACCTGGCCGCGGCTGTGGGGATGCTGATTTTGGTGCTGGCCGCCAATGCCTGGCGTATGCATTGGCAGGCTGAGCGGGCCGGCAGACCGGCGATGCTGCGCCAGGGAGTGAGCCCCTGGTGGCCCAGCCTCACCCTGCTGTGGGTTTGTGTGCAAGGGGCATTTGGTGCGTTGACAGTCACCATGAAACTGTTTCCGGCTATCGTCACCCTGCATCTTCTGGGCGGCCTCGCCCTGCTGGGCCTGCTGGGCAGCCAAGCGGTGCAGCAGAACTTGTTGGACCAAGCCCGTGCTCCGATTATTCGCACCCATGGCCTACATCGGCTGCTGTTGCTCACATCGGTTGCGCTGGTGGCACAGCTCGCGCTGGGCGGCTGGGTTAGCACCAACTACGCTGTGCTGGCTTGCTCGGATTTTCCCAAGTGCCAAAACAGCTGGTGGCCGCCCATGAATTTCGAGCAGGGCTTTGAGTTGTGGCGCGGGCTCGGGCTGACATCTGCGGGGCAACCCATCACATTCTCCGCCCTGACCGCGATCCACTACATGCACCGACTGATGGCGCTGCTGCTGCTTGGTTTGCTTGGGCTGCTGGCCTGGCGCTTGAAACGCCTGAGCGAGCTGCGCCGACCGGGCCGCTGGCTGGCTTGGCTGGCGCTGCTGCAACTCGCCACCGGCCTGAGCAATGTGGTGCTTGAGTGGCCCCTGGCTGCGGCAGTGCTGCACACGGGTGGCGCGGCCGCCCTGGTGCTGGTTTTGACCTGGGTCGCCACAGCCAGCCGGGCGCCAGAGCCTGGCCAGCGTGCCCAGCCTTTGCTGACAGCTGGTTTGCGCCCATGAGTGCCTCACCTGTTGCGGCTCAGGCATCGACGGTCAGACAGTTCTATGTCCTGACCAAGCCCCGTGTCGTGCAGTTGATTGTTTTTTGCGCCCTGATTGGCATGGTGCTCGCTGTGCCCGGCCTGCCCTCGTGGGCCGAAATGCGTTTAGCACTGCTGGCCTGTGTCGGCATTTGGCTGGTGTCGGGGGCCGCAGCAGCATTCAACTGTATTGTTGAGCAGGGCATTGATGCCAAAATGAAACGAACCGCCTGGCGCCCAAGTGCCAGAGGCGAACTAGGCAAGCGCCAAACCCTGCTGTTCTCGGCGGTGCTGTGCCTGCTGGGGTCGATCTTGCTGTATGTTTGGGTGAACCCCTTGACCATGTGGCTCACCTTTGCCACCTTTGTAGGCTACGCGGTGGTCTACACCGTGATTCTCAAGCCGCTCACCCCCCAGAACATTGTCATTGGTGGCGCCTCGGGTGCCATGCCGCCGGTGCTGGGCTGGGCGGCCATGACTGGCGAGGTGGGGCCAGAGGCTTTGATCTTGTTTTTAATCATTTTTTTATGGACACCCCCGCATTTTTGGGCGCTGGCACTCTACCGGGTTGAAGACTACCGCAAATCCGGACTGCCCATGTTGCCGGTGACCCACGGTAACGAATTCACCCGCCTGCAGGTCTTGCTCTACACCTTTGTGCTGTTTGCCGCATGTTTGCTGCCCTTTGTATATGGCATGAACTCCTGGATCTACCTGTTCGCTGCACTGGTCTTGAGCCTGATTTTTTGTTGGTACGGTTTTCGACTGTGGCGTAACTACTCGGATGAGCTCGCGCGCCAGACCTTCCGGTTTTCGCTCACCCATCTCAGCCTGCTGTTTGCAGCCATGCTGGTAGACCACTATGTACTCTAATAACCCCGCGGGTAAACGCCAAACGCTGCAATGGCTTGCTTTGGCCGCTGTGCCCTGCGGGGCGCTCGGCCTGCTGGCGTCCTGTGCTGACGACAAACCGAGGTTCTCATCAATAGACCTGACCGGCGCCGATTACGCACGCGACTTTTCCCTGACCGACCACAATGGCCAAGCCCGCAGCATCAAAGACTTTGCTGGCAAGGTGGTAGTGCTGTTTTTTGGCTTCACCCAGTGCCCCGATGTCTGCCCCAGCGCGCTGGCCGAGTTGGTTGAAATCAAAAAAATGCTGGGCCCGCAGGGCGATCGCTTGCAGGGTTTGTTTGTGACCCTAGACCCGGAGCGCGACACGCCCGAGGTGCTCAAAGCCTATATGGGAAACTTCGACCCAGGTTTTCTGGCGCTCTACACCAGCCTCGACAAGCTGCCGACGTTAGCCAAAGACTACAAGGTGTTTTACAAAAAAGTTGAGGGTAAAACTCCCACCAGCTATAGCTTGGACCATTCTGCAGGCAGCTATCTGTATGACACCAAAGGCCGTTTGCGCCTGTACACCCGCCACGGCAGCGGTGCTGCCGCATTGGCAGCCGACATCCGCCTGCTGCTGCCCAAAAGCTGAGGCCTAGCCGGCTCGGCTCACTCGACCTTGATGCCCTGCGTGGCGATGATGTTGCCCAGTTGCGCGGTGTCAATCCGGACCCGCGCGGCCAACTCTTCGGCACTGCTGCCTACCACTTGCCAACCCTGCTGAAACAGCTTTTGCCGCATTTCGGGCGAGCGGGCAATCTCAGCCACCAAGGCAGACAAGCGCGCCGCTGCTGCCTTGGGCAAGCTCTGGGGTGCGGCCACCGCGTTCCAAATCTCAAGGTTAAAGTCTTTCACTCCGGCCTCGGCCAGGCTGGGCAGCTCTGGCGCCAGGGCGCTGCGCGTGCCCGCAGTGATACCGATCGCCCTTAATTTGCCAGCCTTGATTTGGGCGCTTGCCAGCGCCGGAGGCAGCAGGCTGAGTTGCAGGTCTCCACCGATCATGGCCGTGGTGACCTGTGGGTAACCGGGGTAAGGCACATGCACCGCGGCCAAGCCGGTTTTGGCTTTGAGCAGTTCCATTCCCAAGTGGCCAACCGTGCCTATGCCCGGCGTGCCGTAGTTCCAGCGGTTACCACCCGCGCGGGCCGCGGCCAAGAACTCCTCGGCGCCGGCGCCCGCCGCGCCGGCCGGTGCGCACAACACAAGCGGCGAGACGCCGATCAGGCTGATTGGCGCGAGCTCTGTCAGCGGGTCATAGGGCAGCTTCGGGTTGAGCAGCTTGGCAATCGTCATATTGCCGTTGATCATCAGGCCTATGGTGTGGTTATCCGTGGCCTTGGCGACAAAGTCAGCAGCAATATTGCCAGCTGCCCCCACCTTGTTCTCGACCAGTACCGGTTGCCCAAGTGCTTTGGCCAGTGGTTCGGCGAAGGCCCGGGCCGTCAGGTCGGGCGATGTGCCCGCTGGGAAACCCACCACCAGGCGCAGCGGCTGGCTGGGCCAAGTTGGCGTTGCCTGAGCGCCGGTTTGGGCTTTGAGCGGAGTGAAAAAAGCCCCGGCGCTCAGCAAAATGGCGATAAGGCGTACGAGTTTAAACATGCACAACTCCAGAAAAAAGCCCCTGAGGGACGGGGCCGACAGGGGCATTGTGACGCAAAAAACCAGTCCGCCAGGGGGCTCAGGCGGTGCAGTGTCAGGCGGGGGCGGTCAACGTGGTTTTCATTTTTTTCATGGCTGCCACCTCGATTTGGCGTATGCGCTCGGCGCTCACGCCGTACTCTGCGGCCAGGTCGTGCAAGGTCATGCCGCCCGAGTTGTCATCGTTCACATTGAGCCAGCGCTGCTCAACAATGCGCCGGCTACGCGGGTCTAGCCCGTCCAGCGCCCGGGCCAAGCCGCCGCTGGCCAGCTCGTCGCGCTCGCGCGACTCGATCATGGCGGTGGGCTCGTGGCTGCTGTCGGTGAGGTAGGCAATCGGCCCAAAAGCCTCATCACCATCGTCGGACGGGCCTGGGTCGAGCAGCACATCGCCCCCCGAGAGCCGAGTTTCCATCTCGATCACCTCGTCACGCTTGACACGCAACTCTTGTGCCATGGCATTGATCTGGCTCTCGTTGAGGGTCTCGCGGTGGGTGCCGGCATCGGCCGCTGCGTCGGCGCTCTTGTAGCGCTGCTTCATGGAGCGCAGGTTGAAAAACAACTTGCGCTGCGCTTTGGTGGTCGCCACTTTCACCATACGCCAGTTTTTCAAAATGTATTCATGCATCTCCGCCTTGATCCAATGCAGCGCGTAGCTCACTAGGCGCACACCCTGGTCTGGGTCAAAGCGTTTGACGGCCTTCATCAGGCCGACATTGCCCTCCTGGATCAAATCGCCGTGGGGCAGCCCATAGCCCAGGTACTGACGCGACACCGACACCACCAGTCGCAGGTGAGAGAGCACCAACTTACCTGCGGCCTCCAAATCATTGTTCTGCTTGAACTGGCGGGAGAAGCGCTGCTCTTCCTCCAGCGTGAGCATGGGCAGCCGGTTAGCTGCCGAGATGTAGGCATCTAAGTTGCCCAGGGGCGGCACCATCGCCCAAGGGTTCATCACAGCCAAACCGCTGCCCGGGCCTGTAATCAGGGTTGTCATACCACATCACTCCGAATTGTCTGAGACCAAATGTTAGCACTCTCTGAGGTGGAGTGCTAATTGAAAAGTTCAATGGATGGGATACGAATTTTCTGACCTCTGCTATCAATAACCCGGCTTTTCCAGCTGCAGGTACGCCTGTAGATTGGACCGCCCGCACGCAAAACGTCTATCGTCAAAGTGCCCACAAAAGCTCTCAGCGACTCAGCACCGGGCATCTGAAGTCTTCGTCCCAGGGTATAGCGGATGCATCACCCACAAAACAAGCGGCGTCGCCGGGCAGGCATTCTTTGCGCAATTCTTTGAACTCGAGCCGCAAGGCGACCCGTCGACTTTTTTCTGGTTGGTTCAAGATCGCCGAATTGAAGGATGAACCGCCCACCAAAAACTGCTGCCGAATGATCTTGCGGTCTGCTGGCTTTAGCGCATCCGGGGCGTTAGCGTCTAAAAGTACACAAAGCACTCGCTGTGAGCGCTCCAGGCTGAGGTTTAAGTTGTGCAGGTAAGTGCCCTCCTGGCTGGCAAAGCCCTCCACCAAAAATCGCCGCAGCCATGGCTGGCAGGTTTTATTGCGCGCGATTTCCAGGACTTCTGGTACGAAGGCGCGCAAAAACTCAACCCGGTCCGGGCTCAATTGGTTGCTGTTTTTACGAAACTCAGCCAGGGGCCCAAAGTCGATGGTCTGCCCATTGATTTTCACACCATCAAATTCCGGGCTTAAGGTAATTTTTGCCATATCGGCAAGGCAGGCCAAGATCGTCGTCTCTCGGTCCCGGCGCTTGTCCTCCATGGTCCTCAGGCTTTGGGTCAGCACCAAAAGGGCAACCGCCATGGCGATCAAGAACAAAACCATTAAGGCAGTCATAAGGTCGGAAAAAGAAATCCAAAAGGGTTTCTCTGCCTCCTCCTTGGCGCGTCGTCGACGCGGCGTCTGCAAAATGAACACGTAGGCCTAACGCATCGCGGCAAGATAGTGCGAGCTTTTGCGCAGTTCACTAAGCATGTCCTGCATGACAGCAACCTGGGCCTCGGTGGCCACCACCAAGCGTTCTAAGCTTTCCTGCCCTGATCCGGCCTCAAACAGGCCGTCGATGAAATGCTGCAACTCCTCAACTTGCAGGTAGCGGGCAGTGAGCAGTGTCTTTTCCACCCAGGTAAACAGCATGGCCAGCGCGATCGCCGAGGCGGACACAAAAAAAGCCTGCCCCACCGTCTGAACCAACACGCTAAGTTGAATTTGCATGGATTCTGTCTTTGAGACATCAAAATGAATCAGCCCCACGATCAGGCCAGCAAAAGTGCCGATAATGCCCAGACCAGTGAGGATGCCTGGCACATGCTTATAGAAGTCTGACTTTAGCGGGGAGTCGACCAAGGCGTATTCCGAGAAAAATGTTTCAGCCAGCGCCGAGGCTCGCCAGCGCCGCGCCCGCGTGTTGACAGGCTCTGGAGTTTTGTGCAGGTTGTCCAGGGCCTCTGAGTATTCAGCCCAGAGACTGGATAAGCGAGGATCGTTAGCCACTTTTTTCTCGATATCGAAGAGATCCATCGCTGACCCGTCGGACTTGGCCTTCATCTCCGAAAAAAACAGACCTGAAAGCACCTTGACCCGGTTTTGTTGGCGAGGAACAAGCCCGCTTGCGGCCGCCTCATCCCAAGGAACATGGAGACAATGCGCGTATTGGGACCAAAGATGTGCCATGCGAGCGCCCGTCATGGCCTGGCTTTGCACCTCGGCCAAATCCACCGCTCCGTTCACGGCGCTCGCCTTGATTTTTCCAAGTTGCTGCAGAACCTCGCGTAAACTGACCTTTAGCTTAAGCGCTGGCCTAACAAAAGAGATTAAAAAATTAATAGCTACCAAGGCAATAAGCAGCAGCACCACCGCCTGATGCCAATTTTGCCAGAGCCAGCTTCCTGAAAGACTCGACAGCATTATTGCCTTTGTTCGGTAGTCGAAATAAACTAAGTTTAGCGGCTTTACTGTGCGAGGGTGAGCGTTGCGCCCGCGCCGAAAATTAGCTTTTCAAAAACAAGGTCCTAACTGTTTTCAATCGCAGGAGTTCTCTTTCCGACTTGTAAAGAAACCAACCTCAAGGGATCAGGATGGCAGCCTGATCGTGTCACCCAAACTCGTTAATGGGTTGAGCGACTCATTCAAAGCCTTCGCATAAGCCATCCGGGCTGTTTGGAGGGCAGCTGCTTGAGCTTGCAGGCGGACGAGCTCTGAGTCTACAAATTGAATGCTGGCCAGCTGGGCTTTAGCCTCGGGAGAAAGAGCGTCGGCGTCATAGCTCTTACCGTCAATCGTGATGGTTCGCATGGTGATTTAGTCGAATTTAAGAATCTTTGGCAACCTGAAGTGCTTTGAGGATGGACAACTGTTTAATAGAAAAATCATTAGCTTGTGTTGTCAGTTCTGACAGCTGCTCTATCTGAGTTTCTGGAATCTTACCCCCTTTGACGATCTTTTGCCCTTGGGCTGCAAGTATTTGGCCTGCAAGTATTTTTTCTTCAAACGTCGCCCATTCCTTGGGCTTTTTTTGCCCTGCTGAAGGCCTGCCTCATCGCCAGCCATGGCCCGGCCCTTGCCAGCCGTTGCGTGCGGCAGATCCAGATGGTGGATGGGCAGTTGCTGCCAACCGTTGGGATCGACCGCTCATCAAGAGATCAAAGCGTTTTCTACCGACATGCGATCCAGAATGTACCAATAGGGACAGTGGCCGACCACGCCTACCCGACGCTCACCAAAATTTACAGCTACGAAGCGGAGTTGGTCGCTGCTCTGGACAAGGGAGGGCGTAATATTCCAATAGACAAAGCGCTCGAACATGTCTACGCCTACTCGCTGGGCTTGGATATGACGCGCCGCGACTTGCAGGATGTGATGAAAGCCGAGAGAAAACCCTGGGAAATCGGAAAAAGCTTTGACCACTCCGCCCCGATTGGGCCCTTGCACAAAGTGGCGTCGACGGGGCATTTCACAAAGGGCAGCATCTGGCTCAAGGTCAACGGGCAAACCAAGCAAAGTGCCAATCTGAATCAAATGATTTGGTCGGTGGCTGAGCAGATTTCCAAGCTCTCTGAGGCGTTTGAGTTGTTCCCGGGGGACATCATTTACTCGGGCGCCCCAGAAAATGTCGGGCCGTTGGTCCGTGGCGACCTGATTGAAATGCATATTGACGGGTTGCCCAACCTCAGTGTCAAGATCGTTTGATTTGAACTTTCAGCCGAATTGAGTTAACCTCCCGGCCCTGCGACTGCAGTTGTGCGGCCAGGGTGGGCAGCAGCTGGCGGATTTTTGCTGCTGCGGCATTGTTGCCCAGCAAGAGGCACCATACCGGCCCCTCAATCGGGCCGGCTTGAACAAAGGGCAGCAGTTGGGCGGGAATCAGGTGTTCTACGGCCCTGAGTCGCGCGACCGATTCCCGAGTCAGCTCGCCAAGACGGGCCAATACCGGTGATTCTTCGCTGGCTTGTAGCAGGCTGAACGCGGTTTGGCGGCGGCTCATGTGGCAGGGATGCAAAGGGGGCTTTGATGCAAGTGATTATCACGGACGCCTGGATGGCCAAAAGCCGGGTTATTCATCTCACCGGCGCCAGGCTGCTGCTGGCCTTGACGCTTGCCTCATTCGCGCTGATGTTGGTTTCCGCACTGTTGTACCACTGGGTGTTTCTCAAAGGTGCTCGCGAGGGATGGCCGGTGGTGGGCAGTTTGGTGCGTCTGGTGGTGAAGGACGAGTTTGACCAGCGCGACCGTTTCATGCGCGAGAACCTCGATGTGCTGGCCCGCAAACTCGGCGAACTGCAGGCCAAGCTGACCCAACTGGAGTCCTTGGGTGAGCGCATCTCGGGCTTGGCCGGCATGAACCCTGCCGAGAGCCGGCTCAAGGCGGGCCAGGGCGGTGCGCTGGTGTCGGGTCAGCCACTTTCAGCCCAAGACGTCGAGTCCGCCATGGCCGCCCTTCTGCAGCAAACTGGGCAGCGTACCGACTGGATGACGGTGATGGAGTCGCGCCTGCTCGACCAAAAAGTGCGGGGCATGTTGCACCCCACCCAGGAGCCTGTCACGGGGGGCAATCTGGGCTCGGGCTTCGGCTGGCGCATTGACCCATTTACCGGCACCTCTGCGCTGCACGCTGGCCTGGATTACCCGGCCGAAGTCGGCACCCCCATCCATGCCGCAGCCGGTGGCGTGGTGGTGGCGCAGGAATTCAATGCCCCCTACGGCAACATGATAGAAATCGATCACGGCAACAATCTGGTCACCCGCTATGCCCATGCCTCCAAGGTGTTCGTCAAGCAGGGCGATTTAGTCCGTAACGGCCAGATCATTGCCGAAGTGGGCAACACCGGCCGCTCCACCGGACCTCACCTGCACTTTGAGGTGCTGGTTCAGGGCATTCCGCAGGACCCTTTAAAATTTTTGGCGGCGGGTAAAAACAATGCGGCCAAGTTCGCCGCCGCCCGGGGAGCGGCGAACCCGGTGGCAGGGCCGGTGGCGCGCTCTGGTCCGGCGCGAACTCCCAGCGGGCAAAGGTAAAATCCCGCCCTTGTTGCTTTTGGCGCCGTGCAAACCCCATCGAGGTTGGCAGGGTGCTGCGGCAAACCCATTTCATCCTGACTAGAAAAAGGACTGCGCTGCCCCGGGGCCTTACAAAGACCGGCTGGGCAGTCTTGCATGCATGGCCATTAACTTCCTCACCAAAATTTTCGGCAGTCGCAATGACCGCCTGCTCAAAAAATACCGCAGCAACGTGCTGCGCATCAATGCGATGGAGGCGGCACTCGAAGGGCTGTCTGATGACGAACTGCGTGGCAAGACCGAGCTGTTCAAGGTCCGTGTTGGCGCCGGTGAATCACTCGATGCGCTGCTGCCAGAGGCCTTTGCAGTAGTTCGGGAGGGCTCCAAACGGGTCATGAAAATGCGCCACTTTGATGTGCAGCTGCTTGGTGGCATGTCACTGCATAACGGCAAGATTTCAGAGATGGGCACCGGGGAGGGCAAAACCTTGACCGCGACGCTGCCGGTTTACCTCAATGCGCTGACTGGCAAAGGCGTTCATGTGGTGACAGTCAATGATTACCTGGCCAACCGCGATGCCCTTTGGATGGGCAAACTCTACAATTTTTTAGGCCTCTCGGTGGGGATCAACCTGCCCAACATGCCGCGCGCCGACAAGCAGGCTTCTTACCGGGCCGACATCACCTACGGCACCAACAATGAGTACGGCTTTGATTACCTGCGCGACAACATGGTCTACGAGGCCGGTGACCGGGTGCAACGCGGGCTCAATTACGCCATTGTTGATGAGGTTGACTCAATCCTGATCGACGAGGCCCGCACGCCGCTGATCATCAGTGGACAGGCCGAGGACCACACGAGCCTGTACATCGCCATCAATGCGGTGGCGCCCCAGCTCGAGCGGCAGGAGGGCGAGGCCGACCCGCGTACTGGCGAAGGCGTTACCAAGCCGGGCGACTTCACCCTGGATGAAAAAAGCCGCCAGGTGTTCTTGACCGAGCAAGGGCACGAAAACGCCGAGCGTTTGCTCGCTGAGCTCAACCTGATTCCGCCTGGCGCCACGCTCTATGACCCGGCCAACATCACCTTGATGCACCACCTTTATGCAGCCTTGCGTGCCAAGCACCTCTACCACCGCGACCAGCACTATGTGGTGCAGGAGGGTGAAATTGTGATCGTCGACGAGTTCACCGGCCGCCTGATGGGGGGTCGGCGCTGGAGCGAGGGCCTGCACCAGGCGGTAGAGGCCAAAGAAGGGGTGGCAATTCAGCCTGAAAACCAGACCATGGCCTCGATCACCTTCCAGAATTACTTTCGGCTTTACGGCAAGCTTGCCGGCATGACTGGTACGGCCGACACCGAGGCCTACGAGTTCCAGGAAATTTATGGCCTGGAGACCGTGGTGATGCCGCCCAATCGGCCAAGCAGACGCGGTGACCAGCTCGACCGGGTGTACAAAACCACTCTTGAAAAATACCAGGCTGCTATTCAAGATATCCGCGACTGCCATGAGCGCGGACAACCGGTGCTGGTGGGCACCACCTCAATCGAAAACTCCGAGACCATCTCGCAGCTGCTGGATCAGGAAAAACTGCCGCATCAGGTGCTCAATGCTAAACAGCATGCGCGCGAGGCCGACATCGTGGCCCAGGCGGGCCGCCTGAAAATGATCACCATCGCCACCAACATGGCCGGCCGTGGCACCGATATCGTCCTGGGCGGCAATGTCACAGGCGTACTCGAAGCCCTGGAGGCCGATGCCAGTCTGGATGCCTCGCAGCGGCAGCAACAGGGCGAGGCGATCCGCAGCCAGTGGAGCACCGACCATGAACAGGTTAAAGCGGCCGGCGGGCTGCGCATCATTGCCACCGAGCGCCATGAGTCGCGCCGTATCGACAACCAGTTGCGTGGCCGCTCGGGCCGGCAGGGCGATCCTGGCTCGTCACGTTTTTACCTGAGCCTTGACGATGCGCTGATGCGAATTTTTGCCGGCGAGCGGGTCAAGGCCATCATGGACCGGCTCAAGATGCCCGATGGCGAGGCCATCGAGGCGGGCATCGTCACCCGCAGCATCGAGAGCGCACAGCGCAAGGTAGAGGCGCGCAACTTCGACATGCGCAAACAACTGCTTGAATACGACGATGTCTCAAATGACCAGCGCAAGGTGATCTACCAGCAACGCAACGAGATTCTTGATGCTACCGACCTGTCGGCGCAAATCGCCTCTTTGCGAGAGGGCTGTTTTGCCGACCTGGTTCGTCAATACGTGCCAACCGAGTCGGTCGAAGAGCAGTGGGACATCGCTGGGCTGGAAAAAATTCTCGCTGAGGAATGGCAACTAGCCCTGGCGCTGCAGCAGCAGGTCAGCGCCGCAAGCGCTATCACCGATGACGACCTGCTGAGCACGGTGACAGCGGCCGCCAACTCGGTTTTTGAGTCCAAGGTAAACCAGGTGGGTGGCGCTAACTTCATCCAGTTCGAGCGCATGGTGTTGTTGCAAAGCATAGACACCCACTGGCGTGATCACCTGAGCGCGCTGGACTACTTGCGACAGGGAATCCACCTGCGCGGTTATGCGCAAAAACAACCCAAACAAGAGTACAAGCGCGAGGCCTTCGAGCTGTTTGGCCAGTTGCTCGATTCAGTGAAGAACGAGGTCACCAAGGTGCTGATGACTGTCAAGGTGCAGTCCGGTGAGCAGCTTGAGCAGGCGGCTGCAGACATGGAGCAACGCGCCGAAAGCATCTCCAACGTCACCTACACCGCGCCCGGCGAGACTGGAGAAGCGCAAACCCTGTTTGCCCCAGCCGCCGTCACCCTCGACCCTGGCCTGGCCGGCGTCGTACCCCGGGTTGGCCGCAACGAGCCCTGTCCCTGTGGTAGCAGAAAGAAATACAAGCACTGCCACGGCAAGCTGGCCTGAGGACTGCATTTTCACCATTGAGGGTCGCCCCATGCCGGTTCAACTTTCAGCACCTGTGCCCGCTCAGCTTTACCCTATTGCCGGGGTGCGCCTGGGCGTTACTGAGGCTGGTATTCGCAAAGCCAATCGCAAGGACCTGAGCCTTGTGCTGCTCGACCCCGGGACCTCGGTGGCGGGCGTTTTCACGCAAAACCGGTTTTGTGCGGCGCCGGTGCAAATTTGCCGAGAGCATTTGGCCGGCGCAGACGGGGTACGGGCGCTGCTGATCAATACCGGCAATGCCAATGCCGGTACCGGGGCGGACGGCCGGGCGCGTGCCCTGAGCACCTGTGCTGCGCTGGCGGACAAGCTGGGACTGAAGGTGCAGCAAATCCTGCCGTTTTCCACCGGCGTCATCATGGAGCCGCTGCCCAACGACCGCATCGAAGCTGGCCTGGACGCGGCACTGGCCGATGCCCGAGAGGACAACTGGTTGCGCCTGAGCGAGGCCATCATGACCACCGACACCGTGGCCAAGGCCTTTGGCGTGCAACTCGAGATCGCTGGCTGCCAAGTCAGCGTCACTGGTGTGAGCAAAGGTGCGGGCATGATCCGGCCCAACATGGCCACGATGTTGGGCTTTATCGCCACCGACGCTTGCGTCAGCCCGGCCATCATGCAGGCCTTGGCGTTGGCGCTGGCCGAGGGTTCCTTCAACCGGGTCACGGTCGATGGAGACACCTCTACCAACGATTCTTTGCTGGTGATCGCCAGCAACCGGGCGGGCCATGCCCAGATTGATTCGCTTGACAGCGCAGACGGTCAGGCCCTGCTGGCCGCCATGCTGGGGGTGGCGCAAAAACTCGCGCAGGCGATTGTGCGAGACGGGGAGGGCGCCACCAAGTTCATCACGGTGGCGGTTGAGGGCGGGCGTACCCGTGCCGAGTGCCGCTTGGCGGCCTACGCCATCGCCCACTCGCCGCTGGTCAAAACCGCTTTCTTTGCCAGCGACCCCAATTTGGGTCGAATTTTGGCCGCAGTGGGCTATGCCGGTATTGAGGACCTCGAGCAATCGGGCATTGACCTCTACCTGGACGATGTTCATGTGGCCACTCAGGGCGGTCGCCATCCGCTGTACCGCGAAGAGCACGGGCAAAGGGTGATGCAGCAGTCGGAGATCACCGTGCGGGTGCTGCTGGGCCGCGGCGCGGCCGCCGATCGGGTTTGGACCTGTGACCTGAGCCACGACTATGTCACCATCAACGCGGATTACCGTTCATGAGCCAGCAGTTTGAGCAGTTGCTGATGCGCGCCGAGCAGCTGATAGACCGGATTGAAGCGGTGTTACCGCGGGCCCTGGCAGCGCCCGATTGGACGGCCGCTGTAGCCTGGCGCTACCGCAAGCGCAGCAGCGGCCATGGCGTGCTTGAGCCGGTGCGCCATTTGGACGCCATGCGCCTGGCTGACCTGAAAGAAATCGACCCCCAAAAATACAAAATACAACGCAATACGCGGCAGTTTGTCGACGGCCGATCGGCCAACAATGTGCTGCTGACCGGCGCGCGTGGCACCGGCAAATCCTCCCTGATCCGGGCCTGCCTGAATGAGTATGCCAACCAGGGCCTGCGCCTGATCGAGGTCGACAAAGCCGACCTGACTGATTTGCCCGACATTGTGGATGTGGTGTCTGATCGCCCAGAGAAATTCATGGTGTTTTGCGACGACCTGAGCTTCGACGATGGCGAGCCTGGCTACAAAGCCCTGAAATCGATTCTGGATGGTTCGGTGTCTGCCACCTCGGCCAATGTGCTGATCTACGCCACCAGCAATCGGCGCCATCTGCTGCCTGAATACATGAAGGAAAATCTCAGCTACACCCACACCGAGGACGGTGAGGTGCACCCCGGCGAGGGCGTAGAAGAAAAAATATCGCTCTCCGAGCGCTTTGGCCTGTGGGTCAGTTTTTACCCGTTCACGCAGGCCGAGTACCTGACCATCGTGGCGCAGTGGCTGGCCTGGTTTGGTGTTGCGCCGGTGGCGATCGAGGCCGCCCGCCCTGAGGCTTTGGTGTGGGCGCTGGAGCGCGCCTCGCGCAGTGGTCGGGTGGCCTATCAGTTTGCCCGCGATTACGCTGGCAGCCACACCGACATCGAATGAACGGCTCGCCGCTGGTAGCCGATGCTGGAGTAGCGCGCGAGGGCGGCGCACAGCGGCCTGTGGTGGAGGTCGCAGTGGGCATATTGATTCGAGCCGACGGCGATTTTTTGCTCACCTCACGCCCGGCTGCAAAAGTTTACGCTGGCTACTGGGAGTTCCCTGGCGGCAAGCTCGAGGCCGGGGAGTCGGTGCTGCAGGCCTTGCAGCGGGAGTTGCAAGAAGAGATCGGCATCACTACCCTGGCTGTGATGCCCTGGCACAGCGAATTGGTGGATTACCCGCACGCCCTGGTAAGGCTTAATTTTTGTAAGGTTTCGCGCTGGCGCGGCGAACTGCACATGCGCGAAGCCCAGCAATTTTGCTGGCAGCGACTGCCGGTGCAGGTGCAGCCGCTGTTGCCGGGCGCCTTACCCGTGTTGCAGTGGCTGGCTCAGGAGCGGGGTTTTGCTGCAGCCACGCATACCCTGCGCCGAGAATAAGCCGGTGTTGGCGGTTCAAGCTTGAGGCTGGTCTAGGTGCTGATCTTCGGGCGCGCTTGCCTGCGGCATGCGAAAGTGTTCGCTGGCCCAGGCGCCGAGATCCAGGTTTTTGCAGCGCTCGTTGCAAAACGGGCGAAACGGGTTGCTGCTGGCATACAAACTGGTGCCGCCGCAGCCTGGGCAGACGACCCGCATCGGCCTGAGCTGCGGTGGCTGTGGCTGATCGCTCATGCGCACAGGGCGAGCTCAAAGCTGGCATCGGCGCTGCTGAGGTGCGGCTTGTCTTCTGGCCCCTGCTGCATCAGGCGGACTGAAACCAACAGGCGGTTGGCGCTGATCTCCGGAATCAGGCCTAGCGCGGGGTCGAGCGCGAGCCGAAGCAATTGAAAGGCGCGGCCTTGCGGCAGGCTTTGCTGAAACTGTCCCGCATTGGCCATCACTTTTTGTGGTGCGCCGGAATCACGCAGCAGTTTGAGCAACAATGCAATCGCGTGCGAGACCGGCATCAGGCCGGTAATCCACTTTGACAGATCATGCTGGCGCCGGGCGGGCGGCTGGAACTGCCACGCGTAGTAGGCCGGCAGATCAAACTCGCAGGTGCCCCCGGGGATGCTGATTCGGCTGCGAATACTCATCAGCCAGTCGTTTTCAGTCAGGGCGTGGCCGGCTTTACCTGTCAGTTGGTTGAGTTCATCGAAGCGGCCGCTCAGGTCGCCAATCAACTGGTCTAGCGCACCCTCGGCAATGGCCGGGTTACCGCGATAAGCCTCAAAGTGGGTTTTTTGCCGGTCCAGGTCTTTCATGATCTCGGACTTGAGATCGGCCCGAGTGCCAACATCCAAAATCTCAAACAAAGTGACCAGTGCAAAGTGGTGGTCCATGGCTGACTCTCGCGCCACCAGACTCAGCAGGTGGCCAAACAGATGCTCTAGCCGCAGGTAGGTGCGGATGCGCTCGTTGAGGGGGTATTCGTACAGGATCACGCGCAAAAGGTCTTCAGCCAAAAAACTACCCGCATGATAGCCCCAAGCCGCTGGCGACTTGCCTCACCTCCAGCCGAAGTTGCGCCAGGCTGATCTGGCCGTTGAAGATCACCAGGTCTGCTGCTGCCAGGCGCTGGGACCGACTGGCCTGGGCCTTGATGATGTCCTCGACCTCGGTCCGCGACAGGGCACTGCGTGCCATGACCCGCTCGCATTGCTGCTCGGCCAGACAGTCAACCACCAGCACCCGGTGCAAGGTTTTACGCCAGCGAGCCGACTCCACCAGCAGCGGTATGTCAAACACGATGCAAGTGGCCCCAGCGCGCTGGGCCTGCTGCACCTGTGACTCCATGTGTTGGCCAACCATGGGATGGATGATGGCCTCGAGCCGGTTACGCGCCAAGCTGTCCTGGTAAGCCAGTGCCCGCATACGCTGGCGGTCCAAAGCCCCCTCGGAAGTGATGAACTCGGGCCCGAATTGCCGAGCGATGGCAGGCAGTGCCAGACCGCCCGGCGCCGTGAGTTGCCTGGAGATGGCGTCGGCATCGACCAGCGTTGCGCCCAACTCGATCAGCATACCGGCGACGGTGGATTTACCGCAGCCAATGCCACCGGTCAGTCCAAGACGCAGCAACTGTGCCATCGCCTACAGCCCCACAGCACGCAGCATGGCCGACGGCCCGACCAACAGGGCTGTCAGGCCGGCACTGGCCAAAAAAAGACCAAATGGGATCTGCCCGCCAGGCCCCTCACCCTGCTTGAGCTTGAGCCCAATACCCACCACCGCCCCCAGCGCCGATGCCATCAAAATCATGGGGATCAGGGCCTGCCAGCCAAACCAGGCACCAAGTGCGGCAAAAAGTTTGAAGTCGCCATAGCCCATACCCTCCTTGCCGGTGAACAGTTTGAAGACCCAGTACACCAGCCACAAAGAGGTGTAGCCCGCCGCGGCGCCCCAAACCGCATCGGCAAGTGCCACCTGCGTCCAATGCAGTACGGCGGCCAGCAGACCGGCCCACAGCAGGGGCAGGGTGAGGTCGTCGGGCAGCAGGGTGCTGTCCCAATCGATCAATGCCAGCGCCAACAGGCAGGCGCAAAAACTGCTCCAGGCCAGCGCGGTCGGGCTGATGCCCCACTGCACAGCACAGTAAAGAAACATCAGTGCGGTGGCCATCTCCACGACCGCATAGCGCAGCGGTATGGGGGCGGCGCAGGCCGAGCACTTGCCGCGCAGAAAAATATAACTCAGCAGGGGAATGTTTTCATGCCATGCGATCAGGTGGCCACACTTGGGGCAGCGCGAGCGCGGCACGCTCAGGTTGAAGGGCTCGCCCGGAGCAGCCGATTCGCCACACAGCTCATCGCAGTCGGTCTGCCACTGCGCTTGCAGCATCAGCGGCAGGCGATAGATAACAACATTCAGAAAACTGCCCACGCACAGGCCCAGCACCGCCATCAGCGCCGCATCAAAACCACTTGACACCAGCATCACACCACCTGGCCTAATCTAAAAATTGGCAGGTACATGGCCACCACGATGCTGCCAATCACCAGGCCCAGCAGGACAATGATGACGGGCTCAATCAAACTCGCAAGGCCAGACAGCATATCGTCCACCTCGGCCTCGTAAACGTCAGCCGCTTTGCCCAGCATGCTGTCGATGGCGCCAGACTCCTCGCCGATGGCGCACATTTGGAGCAGCATGGCCGGAAACACTTTGGCATTGGCCATGGCGGCGCTGAGGCCCTGGCCGGTAGAAATTTCGCGCCTGATTTTTTGGGTTGCCGAGGCGTAAACCGCATTGCCACAGGCGCCACCGACTGAGTCGAGCGCCTCAACCAGCGGCACGCCCGCGGCAAACATGGCCGACAGCGTGCGCGCCCAGCGGGCGACACAGGATTTTTGTACCAACATGCCAAAAATAGGCAATGCGAGCAACATTTGGTCCAGCCGCACTTGCATAGGCTCGCTGCGCTGCAGGGCGCGCAGCAGCAGCCAGGCGCTACCCACCAGCGCCGCCAAAATCAGCCAACCGTAGCGCACCAGCAGGTCACTGATGGCCATCACCAGCAGCGTCGGCCCGGGCAATTCGGCATCAAAACTGGCAAACACCTGCTTGAAAGATGGAACTACAAACACCATCAGGGCGGCAGACACCAAAAAAGCCACCAGCAGCACCGTGCTCGGATACATCAGGGCCGACTTGATTTTTGACTTCATGGCCTCGGTTTTTTCCAGGTACGAGGCCAAGCGGCCGAGCAGCTGATCCAGAATGCCGGCAGATTCGCCAGCCGCGACCAAATTGCAATACAACTTGTCAAAATAAAGCGGCTGCTTCCTGAATGCAGCCTGCAGTGTTGTGCCGGTTGCGAGGTCGTTTCGAATGGCGCTGAGCAAGCGGCTCAGGGCGGGCTTGGGGCTGCTACGGCTCAAAATGTCAAAGGCCTGGAGCAGTGGCACCCCAGCGGCCATCAGGGTGGCGAACTGCCGGGTGAAAATCGCGATGTCTTTTCCGCGAATTGGCCGACCGGCGCGGATGGCTTGTTTTTTAACTCGGTTGACAGTGATGCCTTGACGGCGCAGGCTTGCACGCACCTGCAGGTCGCCGGCGGCCCGGGCCTCGCCGCGCACCAGCCGACCTTGTTGGTCCAGGCCTTCCCACTCGAAAACAATCTCAGGCATGGTGTTGGAGCTGTCTGTTACCCTGTACTTTTGGTGTTTAGCCTGGCATCAACCAAGGCCCAGGGCAGCCAGGTATCGGTGACACCACCGCTGGCCTAGCGCCTCCCAAAGCCTGTTGAAAAGCACTCATTTTCTCTCCCGAAAATGCACTGTAGCACACCGAAAAATCGCCGCTCGATGGCGAATCTCGTACTTCGGAGAGAATCAAGTCGCACCTGGCTTTGCCCGCACAGCGCCAAGCCGGCCTGGCGTCTGCTTTTGCGGACGACATTGAATTTTCAAAACTACAAGGAGACAAACATGCGCAACACACTGATGAAGATCTGCCTGCTGGCGCTTTTCCCGGCGCTTTGCTTGGCTCAAATCTGCCCGGAGAAAAACCTGCAGTACTGGCAGGCCTTTCCGCCAGGGGGTGAGTCTGATTTGTCAGCTCGACATCAGCAGGGCGTATTGAAGAAAAAGTGTGGCGCCATTGATACCGTGGTGCAGTACAAGGCCGGCGCAGGCGGCGCCTTGATGTGGAGCCAAATCAATGGGCTGCCGGCTGATGGCAACAATATCGTGGGAATCAATTTGCCGCATATTGTGTTCCAGCCCATCGAGGGACAGGTGCAATACAAAACCGCCGACATCTCACCAGTTTTTTGGTTTCATTACACGCCTGATCTGCTGGTGGTGCCCGCGTCAAGCCCGATCAAGAACTTTGCTGATTTTTTGGCCGCTGCCAAAAAAGATCCTGGCAAACTCTCGCTGGGTGGCTCTGGATTGAATTCGGCTAACCATGCAGCGCATGAGCGCTTGAATGCGGCATTTGGCGTAACTACCATTTATGTGCCGTTCAAGGGCACCGGTGACATGGCCACGGCCGTGCTCGGCGCACAAATCGATGGTGCGATGAGTTACGCATCCTTCGCTCTGGGCAACAAAACTCGTGTGCGCCCCTTGGCCATCGCCATGGACGCCCGCCACCCTTTGATGCCAGAGGTGCCAACTTTCAAAGAACTCGGCGTGAACTGGGTCGACGGTGCCTACCGCGGCATTGGCGTTCCCAAGGCGACTCCGCCCGAGGTGAGAAAACGCCTGTCTGACTTGTGGGCTAACCTGAACAACGACCCCGAAATGAAAGAAAAGGCCGCCGCCAATGGCTTTGAGTTGGTCAACATCGGCGTCGAGCAGATGGACGCTTTCATGAAAGAACGCATCGCCCTCTACGTTGAAGGCGCAGCGCGCTTGGGTTTGGGTAAAAAATAAGCTGGCAAGTTCAACAAACTAAGGTCGAACGAATGACGCAAGCGCCCGATTTTCTTGAACTTGATGCCCGCATCCCATAAATCTATGGCCTGTTGCGTGCGGAGCCAACTCTTAGGCGTAAAGCCCAAGGCGCTGGAAATGCGGATTGCCATTTCAGCGTTAACGGCCTTCTCTTCATGCAGTGAATGAGAAACCGTTGGTCGACTGGCCATAAGACAATGGGCCAGCTGGGCCTGGGTCCAGCCGAATTCGGGCAGTCAAGTGCTGCTTGCAGAAAAGCCCACGTCACCGGCGCACAGGTGTGTTGAGCAGGGACGTCCCTCCCACCTACCCAAACACCATCGGTTCAATACTGACTGGTCAGTTGCCACGAGCGTCATGATAATTGACGCTTGGCAGATGGCCGATCCGCTGAGCAGTCGCAGCGCAAAGAACTGCGGATCGGCCGAAACCCCTGTCTAAGACGGTGTCGACATCTCCATCCACCCAGGTTTTGGAACGATGAGTGGGGCTTGTTGACGCAGTTCCAACCCAGCCTACTGGTTCAGAACGGCATGTTTGGGTTCTTTGATGGCCAATACAGCACTCGTGGCCATCAAAGCCCCCAACAACAAACCAGCCAGCGGATTGTCAGTCGCCTTATTTGGGCATGATCACGCTGTCAATGACATGGATAACACCGTTGTCGGCCACG
>SHXM01000106.1 GCA_009693325.1 Rhodoferax sp. | reverse complement strand
AAGCTTTTCAGAAAAAAATAGACGATTACAAGAAAACTGCCGACCGATATGAGTCTGAGCCTGAAACCCGGGATGGCAAAAAAGAGTTGATGGTGCGCGCCAAAGCGCATGAAGCGGCGCGCGACCACGCCCTGCGCCAGGACCCCTGGTTTGACTATGGCGAGGGCATGCTGCAGATCGTCATCGTGCTGCTGTCGGTATCCATCATCGGCTCGATACCCGCGTTCTACTTGGCAGGTTCGGCGCTGGGGGTGCTGGGCCTTCTGGCAACCTTGAATGGTTACTTGCTGCTAGTTTGAGCAGCCCCTAAAGTTGAGCCGGGGCGTGACTTAGAAACCAAGCACGGCGGGCCTAGGCCCGCCTGTCCACATGGCGTCCACGGGTTTCATCCTGGCTTTTGGTGACCGGCTGCTCCTTGGCCTGCTGCGGCTTTTCGGCAGTGGCTTCGCGCACCCGCTGTTCCGCTTGAACATTTTGGTTAACCTTGGGGGCTGGGGCCGGCTCGGGGGCTCTGATGGCTGAAACACTCATGTTAGTCTCCTGCGGTGATCGGTCGAAGCAGTTTAACCGCACTGATCATACAGGGCTTAATTTTTTCTTTGGGGTTGGCAATGGTGGATGTGACTTGGTCTGGTGGCGTGGAGCATTGGACTCAAAAAGGCGATGTGCGATTGTTTTTATGGCATAAAAAAGCCGCCGCTGGCCTGGCGCACTCGGGCACTGTTTTTTTTGTGCATGGCTCGTCCATGGCGTCCCAACCGACCTTTGACTTGAGCGTACCCGGGCGCCCGCACTCGTCTGTGATGGACTGGTTTGCCGCACGCGGCTTTGACACCTGGACCATGGACAACGAGGGCTATGGCCGCTCGGACAAGCACCGCGACATCAATTGCGACATCAGCAACGGGGCCGACGACCTGGAGGCCGGCACCGCTTATGTGCTCGAACGCAATGGGGGCGAGCCGCTGCTGATGTACGGCATTTCCTCTGGGGCACTGAAGGCGGCCCTGTTGGCCCAGCGGCATGCCGCGCGCATCGCCAAGATAGCACTGGATGCCTTTGTTTGGACCGGTGAGGGCAGCCACACGCTGGCGCAGCGGCGCAAGAAGCTGCCTGATTTTTTGGCCCGCAACCGGCGCCCGATAGACCGAGACTTTGTGCGCAGCATCTTCAGCCGCGACCATCCCGGCACGGCCGATGCCGCCACCGTTGAGGCTTTTGCCGACGCCATCCTTAGCCTGGATGACTCCATGCCCACGGGCACCTATGTTGACATGTGCGCCAATTTGCCTTTGCTCGACCCGACCCGCCTGCTCGCGCCAACCCTTATTTTGCGCGGAGAATTTGATGGCATTGCTGGCCTGGACGACTTGATTGATTTTTACAAACTGCTGCCCAACAGCAACAAGCAGTTCAGCGTCATGCGGGGTATATCGCATGTGAGTTTTCAGCAAAAAAATTATTTGATGGTCTACCAGATTTTGCACAGTTTTTTCACCATGCCAGAGCCGTTTTACAAGGGGTAGTTTCATGACACCGATTCCTCTGTGCGGGTTTTCCCGCCGGTATTTAACTTGGGCAGCGGCCCTGTTGGCCTGCAGCATGGCGCAGGCTCTGGCGCAAAGCCCCTACCCCAACAAAAGCGTGCGCCTGGTGGTGCCTTTTGCGCCCGGCGGCTTCACCGATGTGGTGGCCCGCATCCTGGGGCAAAAATTGTCGGCTGCCATGGGCCAGCAGTTCGTCGTCGAAAACAAGGCCGGCGCCGGCTCGACCATAGGTACGGCCGAGGTTGCCAAGGCAGCGCCCGACGGCTACACGCTGGTGATGATCTCCACCACCCACACCATCAGCCCCTGGGTTTACAAATCCCTGCCCTATGACCCGATCAAATCTTTTGTGCCCATCACCAAATTGGTGGACTCCGCGTATGTGCTGCTGGTCAACCCCAAGCTGCCCGCCAACACGGTCAAAGAGTTGATCGCATTGGCCAAGGCGCAGCCCGATACGCTGCACTACGCATCCTCAGGCAACGGCAGCTCGCAACACCTGATGGGCGGGCTGTTTGAGTCTCTGGCGGGCGTCAAGATGCAGCATGTGCCCTACCGTGGCAGCAGCGGCGCGGCCACAGATCTGATCGCGGGGGTTGTCGAGACCAGTTTTGCCGGCGTGCCCAATGCGCTGGCTCAGGTGCCGCAGGGGCGTTTGCGGGCACTGGCTGTGACGACCGCCCGGCGCATCGCCCAACTGCCCGATGTACCAACCATGCAAGAGGCCGGCGTGCCGGGTTACGAGGCCTCGGTTTGGCTGGCTTTGCTCGCACCTGCCAACACGCCCCGCGACATCGTGAACCGGCTCAACAGCGAGATCAGCAAGCTGATGGCGCAGGCGGATACCCAAAAAGCCCTGTTCGATGCCGGTGTGATGGTGGCGCCCTCGACCCCCGAGGCCTTGCAGACCTATATGGCGAGCGAAATCGAGCGCTGGGGCAAGGTGGTGAAGATTGCGGGTGTTCAGATGGAGTAGCCGCTGGCGTAACATCCAGCGGTGGCCGCTCGTGCGGCTGCTGCAAACGGGCCATTTTGCCCGCTCCACCCTACCTCTGCCTCAATGCCCCCTATTGCTGTAAGCGCGCTGTCGCGCCGCCGTGAACTTTGGCTGCTCTTGACCCTGGCGGGCATTCAGTTCACCCATATTCTTGATTTCATGATCATGATGCCGCTGGGTCCGCAGTTCACCCAGCTGTTTGCCATCAGTGACGCCAGTTTTGGTCTGCTGGTGTCGGCATACACCTTGGCTGCCGGCCTGTCTGGCCTGTTGGCGG
This sequence comes from Rhodoferax sp., assembly GCA_009693325.1. Classification (GTDB taxonomy): domain Bacteria; phylum Pseudomonadota; class Gammaproteobacteria; order Burkholderiales; family Burkholderiaceae_C; genus Rhodoferax. The sequence continues at coordinate 7,224 of SHXM01000106.1, read as the reverse complement.
CCACCTACCTCGACAAATTTGACCGCAAAAAACTGATGCTGGTGCTCTACGCCTTGTTTGGTTTGGCGACCCTGGCTTGCGGCTTGGCGCCGGACTATCCCGGCCTGATGTCGGCGCGGGTGTTGGCTGGCGTGTTTGGCGGCGTGCTGTCGGCTTTGACGCAAACCGTGGTGGCTGATGTGATTCCCTTTGAGCGCCGGGGTCGGGCCATGGCCATTGTGATGACGTCTTTTTCGGTATCTACCGTGGCCGGGGTGCCAGCTGGTCTGTTTCTGGCGGCCCATTTGAGCTGGCACGCGCCTTTTTTTGGCATTGCCGCACTGGTCGGCCTGTTGTGCCTGGCGGCCTTGGTCACCTTGCCGCCATTGCGCGCCCACCTCACAGCGGGGCCGCGGCCGTCTGCGCTTGCGGCCATAGCGCAGGTGCTCCAGGACCGCAACCACCTGAAAACTTTTGCGTTCTCGGCGCTGCTGATGTTTGCCGGCTTCACCGTGATTCCTTTCATCACGATCTACCTGCAAACCAATGTGGGCTGGCGTACTGATCAGGTGTTTTATGTGTACCTGTGCGGCGGCGTGGCCACTTTGCTGAGTGCGCGCCTGGTTGGGGTGTTGACCGACCGGCGCGGCAAGGTGGCGTTATTTCGCATCATGGCGGTGCTGGTGATTTTTCCGCTGATTGCCATCACGCTCACCGCCGGGCTGCCGGTGTGGGCCGTGCTGATTGTCTCTACCCTGTTTTTTATCTGCATGAGTGGTCGAATGATTCCCGGCATGGCCATCATTGCCTCTTGCGCCAACCCGGCCTTGCGCGGCACCTTCATGGCCTTGAACTCTGCGGTGCAGTCGGCCGGCATGGGCGTGGCTGCTTTTGTGGGGGGCTTCCTTATCAGCCGCGATGCCAACAACCTGGTGCAAGGCTATTGGGTGGCGGCTTTGGTCGGCGCTTGCGCCAGTCTGGCCGCGGTCTACCTGGCTGGGAGTTTGCACATGTACCAAAGCCCGGCAGGGCCGAATCAGAAGGCGTAAAACGGGCCATTGCCAAGCGGAGTGGTCTGGCCTTCAAAGCCCATGAACACGCGCCGGCCATAAAAAAACGGCAAACCCCAGTCAAAACTTGCCGCATCGCCCAGCGTGCCCGCCAGGCTGGGCAGGGCAGCTTTCAGGGGGCTTGCAAACAGGTCCTGGGCATTTTCGACAACAAAATTAACGCTTTTGCTGCTGCTGTTTTGGCCGAACAACTCAGCCGAAAAGTTGCCCGGTGTGTCTGGGCAATAAAAGCGCAGTTTGCCCGTGCCCGCGCATCTGGCCAGGGTTGAATCAAAAAAACAAGGCGTTGGAGCCAGTGTCCAAAAAGCTGCGGTTGAGGCTTCTTCCTCGCAGGACAGTCGTCAGGTAGCCGTTGGCCGATGTGCTCAGCACCGTCGCCGACAGCGCTTGGTTGTTGGCCTGGGTACCAATACCAAAGATCAGTGCACCGCTCAGGCCGGCGGCCCCTTGGGCCGCCACGGCCGGCAAATCCAGCAATAGCCCATTGTTGTCGCTGGCAAACAGGGCCGCCGGGTTACTGAGTTGTTGCTGCAGGCTTGCCACTGAGCCCTGTACCGAGGTGCATGCCGCCGAGGTGCAGCTGAAATAGTAGCCATTGCCCGAGGACGCCACGCAACCCGCACCGCAGTCTTGCCGGCGAAGCCCGAGGCCAAGCACGCCATTGCCCCCCAGGCTGGCAACCGTATTGAGGGCCTCGCCGGTAGCGCAGGCCCCGCTCAAGGCCGCTGTGGCGGTATCGCCCATCAGTTGCACCGCAACTGCAGCGGCGCTCTTGCCACCAAGCCGGATGTCGGCAGTGGCCACCGGCCCCCAGGCGTGGGTGTTGTCCACAAACTGTATGCAATTGAGCAGGGGTAGGCCCTGGCTGCCTTGCAGCCGGCCCAGGTTCAGGTCTGGCCTGAGCGCCGAGGCCAGCAGACGCAGGCCGGTTGATCCCGTGTCAACAATCACACGCTCAATGGTCTGGCAGTTGTTGGCATTGCCAGGCTCGCACAGGGTGACGCTGGCATACAGCCGGTTGACGCTGTTGCCATTGGGCCCGAGGTCGACGCTCACCGCCATGGCATTGTTGCCAGCCGGTACCGGCACAGTCGGGTTCGACCCGGGGCTGCTGCTGCCGCCACAGCTCAGCAGGCAGGCACAGACAAAATACCACAGGCTCCAGCGCATCAGCACGTCAAGGCAGCAGGGCGTCGATGTTCAATCCCGCCGGCAGCCACGCCGGCAGGTATGCATGGCCAAAAAAATGACCCATGCGCCCATTGGCGCGCAGCACCAGGCCGGCACGCATCAGGTTCACCGGTGCGCCCCGAAACCCAGCCTGACGGGCTTCCTCGGCGGCTGCTTTGAAGCTGCCATAGTGGCTGCCCAACAGGCCAGGCAAATCCGGCAAAACCGGGCCCTCCCAGGTGACTGCAAAAACCTGCCCAGCCAGTGATGCGTATTCCTGGATGAGCGTGCCGCTCTCTAGCGTGCGGGTATGCCGTGTGTACAGGCCTGCTACCAGCGGCGGGTTGGGCGTTGCGGCAAGGCTGGGCGCTGCCCCCAGCGTGGCCATGGCCGGTTGTCCAACCGCCAGCAGCAGCATCAGGCCGACCTGCAGGGCGATACGATGAAGTGGGAGCATACGGTTTCGGTGCGTCGGTGCGTCGGTGCATCGGGGTGGTTGAGCACCAACTTTGGCAGTGTAATAGGGGCATGAACAAGTCTGTGTTGGAGCGTCAAGCATTGGCCGCCTTTGAGCGGGTGATTACCAACACGCCCGGTTTCCGAGCTCGCCCGGGACAGCTGGCCATGGCCAAGCGTATCGCCAGCAGCATGGCCGGCATCACGCTCGGCGCAGAAGCAGAGCCTGAGCCCACCCGTGCGATTGCGCTTATTCAAGCCGGCACCGGCGTGGGCAAGTCGGCCGCTTATGCGTCCACCATGGTCGCGCTGGCATTGGCGCTCAAGACGCGCTTGCTGATCTCAACAGCCACCGTGGCGCTGCAAGAGCAGCTCATGGGCAAAGACTTGCCTGCGCTGGCCGCCGTGCACGAGACGCCGTTTGCCTTTGCCCTGGCCAAGGGCCGGGGCCGCTATGTCTGCAAACTCAAACTCGAACGCCTGCAGGCTGGCGCCACGGGTGAGCCCGACGATGATTTTTTTGGACCTGATGAAGATCTGGCGCCAGCGCCCGGCGTCTTTTCTGAGCAGCTCAGTGGCGTCGATTCCCAGCTGCGCCGATCCAGTCTTTACGCAGCCCTGGCGCAGGCCTTGGCGGCAGACCGCTGGGACGGTGACCGGGACAGCTTGAACCAGCAGCCCGACCCGCGTGACTGGGCTACTGTGGCTGCCGAGCGGCACACCTGCACCGGGCGGCACTGCCCGCGTTACCGCGACTGCAGTTACTACCAGGCCCGCAGCCGCCTCACCGAGGCCCAGGTGATCGTGGCAAACCACGATCTGGTGCTGGCTTCGGTGGGCATGAAGACCCTGCCCGAGTTGGACAACTGCTTGCTGGTGTTCGACGAGGGTCACCACCTGCCAGCGGTTGCCTTGAGCCAGTTTTCGAGTGCCATGGATCTGAGCAACCTGCGTTGGCTCGACAAACTGCCAAAGACACTGCGCGAGGTGAGCAGCAAGCTGCAGCTGGCCTTGACCCAAGACGTCGATACCCTGGGGGTGCAACTCAAGCAGGCATTGCGCGACCTGGCCGCCCTGTTGCTGGCCCGCCTGAGCCCCAGGCCGGGCGAGCACCAGGCCTTGCATCGCCTGCGCCATGGCCTGCTGCCGCCCGAGCTGCATGAGCCGCTGGCCCTGATCGGCGGCCACGCTGGGGGCCTGTTGGAAGCCCTGGAGGCCTTGGGCTCCGAGATCAAAACACGGTTGCGCGAAGACCTGGATACAGCCGCCAGCCTGGCGTTGTTGTACGCCCGCTTGGGCCAGATCGCCCCGCGCTTGCAGGCAGTGGCCAGCACCAGCCGCTTGCTGCTCACCCATGAAGCGCAGCCTCTGGCCAAATGGTTCGAGGCCGATGCCCGCTCGGGCCTGCTGCTGGTCAGCGCACATGCCAGCCCGATGGTGCCGGCTGAGCTGTTGCGGCAACAGTTGTGGCGGCAGGCCCGGGCGGTTGTGATCACATCCGCGAGCCTGACGAGCTGCGGCAGCTTTGACTATTTTTTACAAGAGTCCGGGCTCGACGGTCAAGCCCAGGTCAGCACACTGATGGTGCCCAGCCCTTTCAACTACAGCACCCAGGGCCAGTTGGTGGTGGTGCAAACCAACGCTGACCCGCGCGATGCGCCCAGCTACACCGCTGAGATGGTGAGCGAGTTGCTGGTTGATTTGCGCCGGGTCCAACGGGGTGCCCTGGCACTTTTCACCTCCCGCTCACAAATGCAGGCCGCGATTGCAGCGCTGGACCAGACCCTTCGGCCTTGCGTGCTGGTGCAGGGTGACCAGTCGCGCGGGCGCCTGCTCGCCATGCACCAGGCCCGCATTGAGGCCGGTTTGCCCTCGGTGATTTTTGGCTTGCAGTCGTTTGGCGAAGGGGTTGACCTGCCCGGCGCGCTGTGCGAGACCGTGTTCATTGCCAAGCTGCCCTTTCATGCACCCAGCGAACCGGTCGAGGAGGCCCGCGCCGAATGGCTCAAGACCATGGGGCGCGACCCGTTTGCCGAGTTGGTGGTGCCAGCCACCGGCCTGCGCCTGCTGCAGTGGACTGGCCGTGCCATTCGCAGCGAGACCGACCAGGCGGTGGTGATCTGCTATGACCGGCGCCTGCTGCAGCAGGGCTATGGACAGCGCATGTTGCAGGGCTTGCCACCCTACCCGGTGTCGCAACGCCCCGGACTGCGCATCGGCCAGCCGCTGGCCCCCTGAACCCCTTGCGGCCTGAGCTGCGCGCTGGCATCCAGGCGCACCAGGCTGCTCATCCGTGCCCCCTTCATCAGGTCGGGTCCAGGCTGCTGTTGCGATGCAGCTGGTGGTAGGTCGACAGGATCAAATTTTTTTTGCTAGGCGGCTCAAGGTGTTTGAGCAGCAGGCGGTAGGTGTCTAGATCAAAGGCCAGCGACGCTGGCTGGGCCAAGGCCTCTGCCAAAGCGGCATCGTCTTGTACGCTGGCCAGGTGACACCATTGGTCAAACACATGCACCTGGGTGCGCCCGCTTGCAGTGTCATGCTCGCGCAAGCCAATCGGACCGGGGTAGGGCCAGGCGCGCAGCTTTTGGCTCAGCAGGGCGAGCTCCAGACGCAGGCGGTGCAGTTCGGGTTTTTCCTGGCCGCAGCAGACGCCTTTGCAGCGGCCAATCTGGTGGGCAAAGCAGCGCCCCTGGCCAGTCTCCAGGCCCAGGGCCTGCAAGCACAGGCCATGGGTATTGGCCAGCTCACGCAAACCCGCCTGGGCGGCGCGGCGTGAGCGGTAGACGCCATACAGGCGATTGAAGTCGCGCGGATCGAAGTCTGCGCCGCTGACCAGCTTGACCAGCGGGCGGGACTTGGGCTGGTCTTCGAGCCACCAGGCGCACAAACCGCGTTCACGGCGCAGTTGACGGTTGTGTATGGGCTGCAATTGCTTCACCAAGCGGGCCTCGAGCAGCAGTGCGCCGAGCTCACCAGCGGTCTCGCGCCATTCAATACGGCGGGTTTCTTGCGCCAGGCGCATCTCACGCGGCTGGCGTGCCGCTGCCTGGAAATGCGACATCACACGGCTGCGCATACCCACACTTTTACCGATGTAAAGCGGCAGCGCCCCTTCGCCGTAAAACAGGTAAACACCGGGGCCATCCGGTATGTCGTGCACCGCGGTTTCGAGCAGCGGTGGCAGCGCCGCGCTGCCCTGCAGCAGGGTTTGCGCATGTTGGCGCAGGGTCTGGCGACCAAGCTCGGCGGCTGCTTGGTGCAGCCAGGCCAGCACCATCTCGACATCGCCCATCGCGCGGTGCCGCGCCAGGGTGTTGAGGCCATGGCGCTGCATGATGGCATCTAAGCCATGGCTGCGGTGCTGTGGGTAGAGCAGGCGCGACAAGCGAACTGTGCACAGGGTTCGGGTCTTGAGCTTGATGCCAGCGCGGGCAAACTCATGGAGTAAAAAACCGTGGTCAAAGCGCACGTTGTGAGCCACCAGCACAGCGCCCTCGAGCAGCGCGAGCAATGCAGCAGCAACCTGGTCAAAACCGGGTGCATCGGCCAGCATGGCGTCGCTGATGCCAGTGAGGCGCTCAATGTAAGGAGGAACCGGTCCACCCGGATGAACCAGTGTGCTCCAGCGCGCCACCTCTTGGCCCTGCTCGATGCGAACCGCGGCGATTTCAGTGATGCGGTCGCGCACCGGGTTGCCGCCAGTGGTCTCCAAGTCGAGCATCAGGTAGCAGGGCAGCATGGGTTGCAGGCGGCAAGCCGCTGCCAGTCAGGTGATGTCCAGCGTGTGGATGGAAAACTTGCCGCTGCGCCGGTCGTCAAAATAACGCGTCAGGGTCTCTTTGACGGTCCGAAAGGCTATTTCTTCCCAGGGAATCTCGGCTTCGGTAAACAGCCGCGCCTCCAGGGTTTCATGGCCCGGGTCGAATTGCTCGCTGAGCAGCCGGGCCCGGTAAAACAAATGCACCTGACCGACCTGCGCCACATTCACCAGGGAGAACAGGCCTTCCAACTCAAACACCGCGCCGGATTCTTCCAAGGTCTCGCGCGCAGCCCCTTCGGCAACCGTTTCGTTGAGCTCCATAAAGCCCGCTGGCAGCGTCCACTTGCCCCAGCGCGGCTCGATGTTGCGCTTGCACAGCAGCACCTGATCGCCCCAGTAGGGCACTGTACCGACCACGTTGAGCGGGTTCTCGTAGTGCACCGTGCCGCAGGCCGGGCACACCGCACGCTGCTTGGTATCGCCGTCATCCGGCAATCGGTACTCCACGGCGCTACCGCAGTTTTTGCAATGTTTGATAGGTGGGCGCTGCATGCTGCATCAAGCTTTTTTAGCCGGCGATTGGGCGCCTTGCTTGTTGGCCCGGCTGTGTTTGTCGATCAGCGCACGTGCGGTGGTAAGCAATTTGCGGCCGTCATAGCCACGCTTGTTCATGTCCTCCATCCACTCCACTTCGAGCAGACCGGCTTTTCGGCGGAACTCCTGGGTGTCCGTTGCAGGAATGATGTACACGCTGTTTTTTCGCTCCAGGGCCAACTGCCGGCCGGCGCT
>SHXM01000105.1 GCA_009693325.1 Rhodoferax sp. | reverse complement strand
AAAAATACCTACAAATCGTTGACTCTTCAGATCCCGCTGATCCTTGAATACTTATGCGCTAAAGCTCCCTGTGCCAGCACTCTGTTCTCGGGTCGCCCTGGCTGGTCGATCCCCTTCGATTCTTTCGCATGCGACGGATTCGCCGTTATGACACCACGATCAGGTCGCGGCTGAAGCGCGCTCGGCGGTGACGGACATCGCGGCGATGTTCATGTCCGCCTTGTCGGTGAGCAAGTAGGGAATGCGATTGGCGGCCGTGGCGGGAACCAGTTCCAGCTTGACACCCAGGGCTTCGGCGACCATCTTGGCGAGGTCCACGTCAAAACCCTCCAGTTCGCGTTTGACATTGGTGGAACTGAACGGTGGCACATCTGCAAACACGACAACACGTACGACGCCCTTGGAAAGGATGTCGGCGAGTTTGTCGGCGTGCGCCATGGCGCTGCCCAGTGCCAGTAGAACGATTGCAAGTACCTTGGTCCATTTCGTGAACATGATTAACTCCTAGTGAAGAACGGAACTGAGAAAATTTTTCAACTCTTCTGTCTTGGGTGCCGCGAAAAATTCCTTGGCGGCACCCTGCTCCCAGACCTTGCCCTGGTGCATGAAGACCACCCGGTGCGCCACACGGCGCGCGAAGTTCATTTCATGGGTGACCAGCAGCATGGTCATGCCTTCGCGGGCCATTTCTTCCAGTACCAGCAGCACCTCGCCGACCAGCTCCGGGTCGAGCGCTGAGGTGATTTCATCGAACAGCATCAGGCTGGGTGACATCGCCAGTGAGCGGGCAATCGCCACACGCTGCTGTTGTCCGCCCGAGAGCTCGTCGGCATAGGCGCCGATTTTTTCTTCCAGCCCCACTTTGCGCAGCGCCGCAAGCGCCAGAGCCGCAGCCTCGGCAGCCGGCAGGCCCTTGACAATCATCGGGCCCAGCGTGATGTTGCGCTGCACCGTCAGGTGGGGGAACAGGTTAAAGCTTTGGAAGACGATGCCCACGCGCGCGCGCAGTTCGCGCAAATTCGCGCTGGGGTCATGCACAGCCACCCCATCTGCCCAGACCTCACCGCCTTGCACGGGTTCCAGGCCATTGATGCAACGCAGCAGGGTGCTTTTGCCAGAACCCGAGCGGCCGATGATGGCAATGATCTCGCCCTTCTCAACACTCAGGTCAACGTCTTGCAGCACGGTATTGTTGCCATAGCGTTTGACTACAGATTTCAGTTCAACGAAGGACACGACGCTTCCTTTCCAGTACCCGGCTGTACTGAGTGAGGGGGTAGCACAGGCTGAAATACATCAGCGCCACCAGCAGGTAGACCGAGAAGGGCTGGAAAGTTGAGGCTGTGGTTAACTGTCCCTCCCGGGTCAACTCAACAAAGCCGATCACGGCGGCAAGAGAGGTGTTTTTGATCAGCTGGACGACGAAGCCGACGGTAGGCGCAATAGCCATGCGAACCGCCTGGGGGATGATCACATGGCGCAGCTGCTCAATGTAGTTCAGCCCGATCGAGAGACCGGCTTCCCACTGGGTTTTAGGAATGGCGACCAATGCCCCGCGCCAGATCTCACCCAGGAAGGCACCGGCATAAATGGAGAAGCCAATGGTCGCCGCCACCAGTGGCGGCAGGTTGTAGCCCACGATGGACAGGCCAAAATAAAAAATGAACAGCCACCCCAACAGCGGGATGCCCTGCACGGTACCCACATATACCAGTGCCAAGCCGCGCAGCACCGGGTTGCGCGCGGCACCAAAGGCCGCAACGAAGAGACCAACGACACCGCCGCCAAGCAGGGCCAGCAGTGTCAAGCCGATGGTCCAACGCAGCGCGAGCAGCAGGAAATAAACATCCACCAGGGCGAGTTCGCGAATCATCTTCTGCGGAACACGAGGTGGTAGAGCAACCCGAATCCGCCGCGCATCAGCAGGGTCAGGCACAGGTAGAGCACTGAGATGACGGTGTACACCTCAAAGTCGCGAAAGGTTCTGGACTGGATGATGGAGCCAGCGTGAAACAGGTCTGCCGCTGAAATCTGCGACACCACACTGGTGGCGAGCATCAGCAGCACAAATTGGCTTGAAAGCGCAGGGTAGACATTCTTCAGAGCTGGTATCAGCACCACATGGCGAAAAATTTGAGGCTGAGTCATGCCCAGCGACACCCCGGCTTCAATTTGGGATTTGGGCACACTCTCGATGCCGGCGCGAACAATCTCGGCGGTATAGGCACCCAGGTTGATGGTCAGGGCCAGCAGGCTGGCTGTCATCACGTCTAGCCTGATGCCGATGCCGGGCAGACCAAAGAAAATCAGGAACAGTTGAACAATCAGCGGGGTGTTGCGGATCACTTCCACGTAGACCCGAGCTAGGCCGCGTAGCCAGCCGCGACCATAGACCAGGCTCACAGCGACGGCGATGCCCAGCACAAAGCCCAAGCCGATGGTGACGGCGCTCAGTTGCAGCGTGACCAGCATGCCATCGGCGATGGCCTCCTTCTGGGCGAAAACATCCCTGAATTGAAAACTGTACGCCATTTTATTTGCGAAATTACTTTTCAATAAAGTGGTCAAATGCCGCCCTTGGAAATCCAGTTTAGGACTGATTGAGGGTTGGATGGTTGGTGTTAACCCTTAAATTCTTGTGTGCAACTCAGTCAGTTGTTTCATGGGAAGAAATTTCAGTCTATTTTTATTGCTAATAAAATAATATTTTGCTTATGGTGAGTTTTGGACCATGTCGACAAGCAAGCCCAACCCCAAGTACATCGCCCCAGCCCTGGATAAGGGACTGGACATTCTGGAAGTGCTCGCCAGCGCGGATCAACCCTTGGGCATGAACGCCCTGGCCAAGGCGTTGGGGCGAACCGTCAGTGAGATATTTCGCATGGTCGTCACCCTTGAGCAGCGGGGCTACCTGAGCCTTGACGCCAACGATCGCTACAGCCTGAGCCTGAAAATGCTCGAGTTGTCGCACCGGCAGCAGCCCCTCAAGTCCCTGGTGGCCACGGCCATGCCGCTGATGCGGGAACTGGCCGGGCGGGCCTACCAGTCCTGCCATTTGAGTGTTTACCATGATGGACAGTTGCTGGTCGTTGCCCAGGTGGACGCACCCGGACCGTTCACAATGGGCGCCAAGGTGGGGGCGCTGGGCAAACTCAGTGATACCGCGTCGGGCACAGTGCTGCTGGCATTTCGCGATGAAGCCGAACGAACCCGCATGCTGGCCGCGCAGATCCGAATTCACGGCGAGTTGGAAATCGACGCCGCCCTGTTGCTGCGCAGGATCGAGGAGGCAAGAAAGAACCGCGCGGTTACCTCACCAAGCAGCCGGATCCGGGGTGCCACCGATGTCTCACGGCCGATTTTCGGCAACAACCAGGAGGTGATTGCAGCCTTGACCGTGCCCCATTACGAGCGGCTAGACCGGCCGCAAAGCCCGAGCATCCCGGAGGTCGAGGCCCATGTGCGTGAGCTTGCCGAGCGCCTGTCCCAGCTCTTGTGTCGTAGCGGCCACTCTGACCTGGACTAGCTGATGCCGGCGCCAGCGCCAAAGGGCCAGCCAGCCTAACTGAAAAAGCCCTTGAGCCGGTCGGTCCAGGTGTCGCCGCTGGGCGAGTGCTTGCCACCGCCTTTTTTCAGTGAATCATCAAACTCGCGCAACAGTTTGCGTTGGTGCTCGCTGAGTTTGACCGGGGTCTCAACCACGATGTGGCAGTACAAATCGCCGGGATAGCTGGCCCGAACACCTTTGATGCCCTTGCCGCGCAGGCGGAACTGCTTGCCGGTCTGGGTGCCCTCGGGTATGTCGATGGCGGCTTTGCCAGACAGTGTGGGAACCTCGATTTCACCGCCCATCGCAGCGGCCGCAAAACTGACTGGCACCGAGCAGTGGACGTCATCGCCTTCTCGCTCGAAGATATCGTGTTTTTTGAGCCGAATTTCAATGTACAGATCACCAGTTGGGCCGCCGTTGGTCCCGGGTTCCCCGTTGTTCGCGCTGCGGATGCGCATGCCGCCGTCAATGCCGGCGGGGATTTTGATTTCAAGTGTCTTTTGTCGCTTGATCTTGCCTTGGCCCGAGCAGGCCGTGCAGGGCTCGGGAATCACCTTGCCAGTGCCGCGGCAAGTGGGGCAGGTTTGTTGCACGCTGAAAAAGCCCTGGCGTATTTGAACCGTACCCTGGCCGTGGCAGGTGCCGCAGGTTTTAACCTGTGTGCCGGGCTTGGCGCCGCTGCCGTGGCAAAGATCGCAGGTGTCCCAACTGGGAATACGGATTTGCGCATCCTTGCCTCGGGCTGCCTCTTCCAGCGTGACCTCCATGGCATAGCTCAGGTCATTGCCTCGAAACACCTGGCGCCCGCCACCGCTGCGGCCGCGTTGCTGCCCAAACATATCACCAAAAATATCGCCAAAGGCCTCGGCAAAACCGGCATGCCCTTCGCCGCCGCCGCGCATATTGGGGTCTACGCCAGCATGGCCGTGCTGGTCATAGGCCGCGCGTTTTTGCGGGTCGGCCAACATCTCGTAGGCTTCCTTGGATTCCTTGAATTTTTCTTCGGCAACCTTGGCAGCGTCGCCCTGATTGCGGTCAGGGTGGTGCTTCATCGCCTGCTTGCGATAGGCTTTCTTGATTTCTTCGTCCGAGGCGTTCTTGGGAACACCCAGCACCTCGTAGTAGTCTCTTTTTGCCATGTTTAAGAGTGCCTGTTGTCAAAACAAACGCCGCGCCGGTCTGCCCTGGGCAGATTCGACACGGCGGGTATCGGCCGAAATTGCCGGCAAGCCTCAGCCTTTCTTGACTTCCTTGACTTCCGCGTCAACCACATTGTCGTCTGCCGCCTGTGCAGCACCTGCAGTTGCCCCCCCCGGGCCGGCGCCAGCCCCAGCCGCACCGCCCCCTGCACCGGCTGCCTCTGCGGCTTGTTTGGCCTGCATGTCGGCATACATTTTTTCGCCCAGCTTTTGGCTGACGGTCATCAGTGCGTTGCTTTTTTCTTCGATCGCGGCCTTGTCGTCGCCTTTGAGCACTTCTTCGAGCTGTTTGACCGCAAGTTCGATCTTTTCTTTCTCGCCAGAGTCGAGCTTGTCGCCGTATTCGGTCAGACTTTTCTTGACGCTGTGCAGGCTTGAATCAGCCTGGTTACGGGCTTGTACCAGCTCGAGTTTTTTCTTGTCATCGGCAGCATTGAGCTCGGCGTCTTTGACCATTTGTTGAATTTCGGCCTCGCTCAGGCCGGTGTTGGCTTTGATGGTGATCTTGTTTTCCTTGCCCGTGCCCTTGTCTTTGGCGCCCACATGCAGGATGCCGTTGGCATCGATGTCAAACGAGACTTCAATTTGCGGCGTGCCGCGGGACGCCGGCGGAATGCCCTCGAGGTTGAACTCGCCCAGCATCTTGTTACCGGTGGCGATCTCCCGCTCGCCCTGAAACACCTTGATCGTGACCGCCGGCTGACCGTCTTCTGCGGTAGAAAAGGTCTGCGCGAACTTGGTTGGAATGGTGGTGTTTTTGGTGATCATCTTGGTCATCACGCCACCCATAGTTTCAATGCCCAAGCTCAGCGGCGTGACGTCGAGCAGAAGCACATCTTTGCGGTCGCCGGCCAGCACCTGGCCTTGAATGGCCGCGCCCACGGCCACCGCTTCATCTGGATTGACGTCCTTGCGCGGCTCTTTGCCAAACAACTCCTTGACCTTTTCTTGCACCTTGGGCATGCGGGTCATGCCACCGACCAAAATAACATCATTGATGTCCGCCACGTTCACGCCGGCGTCTTTGATTGCAGTGCGGCAGGGGGCGATGGTGCGCTCGATCAGCTCTTCAACCAGGGCCTCGAGCTTGGAGCGGCTGAGCTTGATGCTCAGGTGCTTGGGGCCGGATGCATCTGCGGTGATGTAGGGCAGATTGATGTCGGTTTGTGCGCTGCTGGAGAGTTCGATTTTGGCTTTTTCTGCGGCTTCTTTCAGGCGTTGCAGGGCCAATACGTCTTTGCCGAGGTCAACACCCTGGTCTTTTTTGAACTCGGCAATGATGAATTCAATCACCCGCTGGTCAAAGTCCTCGCCACCCAGAAAGGTATCGCCGTTGGTGGACAGAACCTCAAATTGTTTTTCACCATCAACATCTGCGATTTCAATGATGGAGACATCAAAGGTTCCGCCGCCGAGGTCATAAACCGCTATTTTTCGGTCGCCTTTTTCGTTTTTATCCAGGCCAAAGGCCAGTGCGGCGGCAGTTGGCTCATTGATGATGCGCTTGACCTCGAGCCCGGCAATCCGGCCAGCGTCCTTGGTGGCCTGGCGTTGCGCGTCGTTGAAATAAGCCGGCACCGTGATGACTGCCTCGGTGACTTCTTCGCCGAGGTAGTCTTCAGCGGTTTTCTTCATCTTGCGCAGCACATCCGCGCTGACTTGCTGTGGCGCGAGCCGATTGCCGCGTGATTCGACCCAGGCGTCGCCGTTGTCGGCGGAGACGATTTTGTAGGGCATGAGATCGATGTCTTTTTGGACTTCTTTCTCACTGAATTTGCGGCCGATCAGGCGTTTCACCGCGTACAAGGTGTTTTTCGGGTTGGTTACTGCCTGGCGCTTGGCCGAGGCCCCGACCAACACCTCCCCGTCTTCCTGGTAGGCGACGATGCTCGGTGTGGTGCGCGCGCCTTCAGAGTTTTCGATCACCTTGGGCGTGTTGCCTTCCATGACAGAAACGCAGCTGTTGGTGGTTCCCAGGTCAATGCCGATGATTTTTCCCATGATGAGCTCCAGTATTCAGATGTAATGAACTTGCGTCTGACTTGAATGATTTCAAGTCGCGGTTGTTTTTATTTGGGGGCGCTGACGGTAACCAGGGCCGGGCGCAGCACCCGCTCTGCGATGGCATAGCCTTTTTGCAGCACAGTGACTACCGAGTTGGCCTCTAGATCAGAGGGCACCACACTGATGGCCTGGTGCTGATGGGGGTCGAATCGGGTGCCAGCTGCCGGGTTGATGCCGGCGACCTTATTGCGCTCCAGCGCAGCGAGCAATTGGCGCAGTGTGGCCTCTGCCCCTTCGCGAATTTGCTCGGTGCTGGCGTCCTTGATCAGCAGGCCGGCTTCCAGGCTGTCAGCTACTGGGAGCAGGCTTTCGGCGAAGGCTTCAACCGCAAAACGGCGTGCCTTTGCAATCTCGTCTTCGGCGCGGCGGCGAGCGTTTTCGGCCTCGGCTTTGGCACGCAGATATTGGTCTGCAAGGTCGGCGCTTTTGGCCTGCAGCTCGGCCAACTCGGCCTGCACTTTGGACAGGCTGTTGCCATCCATGGCCGCCTGGGAGGCCAGGACATCCTCGGTACTTGAAAAATTAGACGGCTCAGGTTGGCCGGGTGGTGTGCTGGTGTCGGTCATACAAATCAACAGTTCTAACAAAAGGACAGAGCGTTAAATCAGGCCGGGCTTGGTAAATTCAAGGGCACCGAGCGGCTTGGCGAGAGCCCGGGCAGCGGGCCGGACCCGACCCCTCCGCGCTTTAGTCTGACAGGCCGAGCAGTTCGACGTCGAATTGAAGCGTGGCGTTGGGCGGGATCACGCCGCCGGCACCGCGCGAGCCATAGCCCAGCTCGGGCGGGATGATCAGCGTGCGCTGGCCACCGACTTTCATTCCCGCGACGCCCTCGTCCCAGCCCGCAATCACCATGCCGGCGCCCAGAGAAAATTCAAAGGGGTCGTTGCGGTCTTTGCTCGAATCAAATTTGGCGCCCTGCACCGCGTCTTCCAGCAGCCAGCCGGTGTAGTGGACCGAAACCCGCTGACCGCGGAGTGCCTCTGGCCCGGTGCCCACAACGGTGTCTTCAAACTGTAGCCCCGAGGGGGTGCTGATGGTCATGCCTGGTCCTTGAGTGTGTTCGGGCTGCGCAATGAATGGTCGCCTCCGGGCCCTTGCCCCGACGGGCAGCTTGCTGCTCGGGAGCACGAAATCGGCGATTATGCCAGCCGGGCGAGCCCGCTCTAGCGCTCGATCAGGTGTTTTTTTTGGCTGCGCCAGCCTGCCACCTGACAGCGAAAGACGGCAAATCACCGAGTCGCTTGAGCAGGTCAGCCCCCAAGGGTGTCAGCAGGTAACCGCTGCCGTTGTGGTTGAGCAGCCGAGTCGCGCGCAGCTCCTTGATGCGGGTGTTGAGGGTGTTGGGCGTGATGCCGCCCACGCTGTCTTGCAGCAGCCTGAAGGTCTGCGCTTGGCCGTCTTTCAGGGCCCACAGCACCCGCAAGGCGTAGCGGCATTCCAGCAGCTCCAGCAGTTGGTTGATGGCCGCATCCTGCTTGGGGATCATGTCTGTCTCCGATTTGTTTTTATTGGCTGCCCGGCCCTATTGTGATCTGTGCTCTGTGCTCGCCCCCGGCAGCAGCACGAGCAAGCTGTAGTCCGCCTAGGCTCTATGTGACTATAGCGCAGGCAAAGCCGCGCTATAGGTTTGCGAGCGGATTTTGACGGGTATTTTTTTATGCTGTTTTGCCTGCGCACTGTTGATGCTGGGTGAGCGGTTGACTGTTCAGCGCACCAGGCAGGGCATTTTCGGGTTGAAGGCCCAGCCCGGCATCAGGTACTGCATGGCAATGGCGTCATCGCGCGCGCCCAGGCCGTGGCGCAGGTAGAGCTGGTGTGCTTTGTCGACCTCAACCGGATCGATTTCAATGCCCAGGCCGGGTTTGTCGGGCACGTGCAGGCTGCCCGATGAAATGCGCAGCGGCTCCCGGGTCAGTCGTTGGCCATCCTGCCAAATCCAGTGGGTGTCGATGGCTGTCACCCGCCCTGGCGCGGCAGCCGCCACATGGGTGAACATGGCTAGCGAGACATCGAAATGGTTGTTGGAGTGCGAGCCCCAGGTCAGGTCAAACATCTGGCACAGCTGAGCCACCCGCACCGAGCCCTGCATGGTCCAAAAATGGGGGTCAGCCAGTGGTATGTCGACCGATTGCAGCGACAGGGTATGGGCTAATTCGCGCCAGTCGGTGGCCACCATATTGGTCGCGGTGGGCAGACCCGTGGAACGGCGAAATTCAGCCATGACCTCGCGACCAGAGAACACCCCCTCGGCCCCGCAGGGGTCTTCGGCGTAGGCCAATTGCTGGTGTTTGTCACGGCACAGGCGTACGGCATCTTTGAGCAGCCAGCCTCCATTGGGGTCGAGCGTGATACGCGCCTCGGGGAAGCGTTGGTGCAGCGCCAGCACTGCCTCCATTTCCTCTTCGCCCCGCAGCACGCCGCCTTTGAGCTTGAAGTCTTGAAAGCCATAACGGGCCTGCGCTGCTTCAGCGAGCCGAACAATGGATGCCGCATCCAGGGCTTTTTCGTGGCGCAGCCGCAGCCAGTCGTCCTCGGCGTCGGGCTCTGAACGGTAGGGGAGGTCGGTTTGGGTGCGGTCGCCCAGGTAAAACAGATAGCCCAGCACTGGCACGCGGTCGCGCTGCTGCCCCTCGCCCAGCAGCGCTGCCACTGGCACGCCCATCAGCTGCCCGAGCAGGTCCAGCAGCGCGCTCTCGAGTGCGGTGAGTGCGTGTATGGCGACCCTCAGGTCAAAGGTCTGGTTGCCGCGCCCGCCGCTGTCGCGGTCTGCAAAGCGGCTTCGGACATCGCGCAGTATCGCGTTGTAGTGGCCGATTTCTCTCCCCAGGAGCAGGTCGCCAGCGCCTTCTAGGGTTTGCCGGATTTTTTCGCCACCAGGCACCTCGCCCAGCCCGGTGCGCCCGGAGCTGTCGCTCAGCAGCACCAGGTTGCGGGTGAAAAAAGGGCTGTGGGCGCCACTCAGGTTGAGTAGCATGCCGTCGCAGCCCGCCACCGGGATGACCTGCAGCCGCGTCAGGCGCGGCGTGCCGGTTTGGTACAGACTGGTCTGGGATGGGGCTGGGCTTGGCATAGGGGCAGGGCGTTCAAGTTGGGCGGGGAGGGTGCTAGGCGCTGATCGGGCCTGTTGCGTAGTCAGTCATCGTATGACCAAGCCGCTGAGCCTGGCTTTCTCGCAGACGCTCCTTGCTGTTGCTCAGGTGGGTGCGCATGGCGGCGCGGGCGGCTTCGGCGTCTTGGTTGCGGATTGCGACAAAAATGCTTTCGTGTTCCTGGTTGACGCGTTGCAAATAGGGCAGGCGCCCCTCAGGGGCAGAGCTCAGCGTGTTCAGGCGGGCGCGCGGAATGATCATGCTGCCCAGGTAAGTCATGAGGTCGGTAAAATGGCGGTTACCGG
>SHXM01000104.1 GCA_009693325.1 Rhodoferax sp. | reverse complement strand
ATTGCCTGCGGCGTGGGCAGTGGCTTTGCGTTTGCCGCCGAGGCATTTGCGGGCGTGGTACAGGCGGGCGATTTTGCTGCCATCGAGCGCGCCGCCTCGGCCAGTTTGGACAATGCGGCGACGCTCGAGGCACTGGGAGCCAGTGCGCGTTCGGGCCGTGCGGTAGAGCTGCCAATGCCCAGCGCCTGAGGCCACGCTTGTACCGATAATCCGCTACCCAATTCCCACACAGGCCTTTCATGATCCCGCTTATAAATCTCGGCAAGAGTCCCCTCAAAGTCTCCAGGCTCTGCCTGGGCAGCATGATGTTTGCTGACCAGACCGATTTGGCCGAGGCCCGCAGCATGGTCGCCTACGGGCATGCCAATGGCTGCAACTTCATCGATACGGCGGATGTCTACACGCTGGGCCAATCAGAGACCATGGTGGGTGAGTTGTTACAGGGGCAGCGCCACGACTGGGTATTGGCCAGCAAGGTCGGCAACGCGATGTCGCAGCGTCCCAATGAGGGCAACTACGCACGCGCCTGGATGCTGCGCGCCTGTGAAGACAGCCTGCGCCGCCTGAAGACCGAGCACATCGACATCTATTACCTGCACCGCGACTTTGCGGGCCTTGATCTCGAAGAGCCCTTGCGAGCCATCGAGGCCCTGCTGCGCTCGGGCAAGATACGCTACTGGGGGGTGTCGAATTTTCGGGCTTGGCGCATCAGCGAGATGGTGCACATGGCGCGCCAGTTCAACATGCCTGGGCCGGTGGTTTGCCAGCCCTATTACAACCTGCTCAATCGCCTGCCCGAGGTGGAAATCCTGGAAGCCTGCGGGCATCACGGCCTGGGCGTGGTCCCCTACAGCCCGATTGCGCGCGGTGTCTTGACTGGCAAATATGCCCCGGGCCAAACGCCGTTGGCAGGGTCGCGCGCCTCGCGCGCCGACAAGCGAATGATGGAGACCGAGTTTCGGCAGGAGTCCCTGGCGATTGCTCAAACCCTGCGCCAGCATTGCCAGGACAAGGGGGTTTCGCTGGCCCATTTCGCCACCGCCTGGGTGCTGGCTAACCGGCATGTCAGCTCGGTGATTGCCGGCCCGCGCACCCTGGCTCAATGGCAGGATTATTTTGCTGCGCTGCAGGTTCAAATTACGCCCGAAGACGAGGCCTTGGTAAACCGCCTGGTGGCTCCGGGGCATCCATCCACGCCGGGCTACAACGACCCGGCCTATCCCTTTAACGGCCGCTGAAGCAAAGCCCCGCCAGCCAAGCGGTGGGCATTGCCCGCAGCGCCTGTATGCCCCCACCGCCAAACCCTCCTGCCGCCGGCCTGAACCTGGCTCAGCAAGAGGCCGTGAATTTCATGCACGGCCCCTGCTTGGTACTGGCTGGCGCGGGTACAGGCAAAACCCGCGTCATCACGCACAAGATCGCCCGCCTCATTCAAAGCGGTCTGGAGCCGCGGCGCATAGCCGCCATCACCTTCACCAACAAGGCTGCTGCCGAAATGCGCGAACGCAGCAAAGGCCTGATTGGAGGGGCGGCCAAAGAGGTGCTGATCTGCACTTTTCACGCGCTCGGGGTGCGCATGCTGCGCCAAGATGGCGAGGCGCTGGGTCTCAAGCCCCAGTTCTCTATTTTGGACAGCGACGATGTTGCCGGCATTTTGAAGGACGCCGGCGGCACGGTTGACACCGCCACCGCGCGGCAATGGCAATGGACCATCAGCCTATGGAAGAACATGGGGCTCAACGCCGAGGGCGCCGCGCTGGCGGCCAAGGACGAGGACGAGCGCCAGATCGCCCGGGTGATGGCGCAGTACCAGGCCCGCTTGGCGGCCTACCAAAGTGTCGATTTTGATGATTTGATTGGCTTGCCGCTGAAGTTGCTGCAGCAGCACGAGCCGGTGCGCCAGCGTTGGCAAAGCATGATGGGCCATGTGCTGGTAGACGAATACCAGGACACCAATGCCACCCAATACGAATTGCTCCAGTTGCTGGTGGGCGGCCAGCCAGCGGCCAGCGCCCGTTTTACCGCGGTCGGCGATGACGACCAGTCGATTTACGGATGGCGTGGCGCCACGCTGGACAACCTGCGCAAACTGCCGCTTGATTTTCCCAGGCTCAAGGTGATCAAGCTGGAGCAAAACTACCGCTCCACCAGCGCTATTTTGCGCGCTGCCAACCACGTGATTGGCCTCAACCCCAAGTTGTTTGCGAAAAAGCTGTGGAGTGACCTGGGCGAGGGCGAGCCAGTGCGCGTGGTCGATGCAGACAACGAAGAACACGAAGCCGAGCGCACCGTAGCGCGGATTCAAAGCCTGCGGGCCGGCCACTCGGCGGTCGGCGGGCCGCAGTTCCAGGAATTTCGGCACTTTGCCATCCTGTACCGCGCCAACCACCAGGCCAAGGTGTTCGAGAAAGCCCTGCGCCGGGCCCAGATTCCCTACAAGGTATCGGGTGGCACCAGTTTTTTTGACCGGGCCGAAATCAAAGACCTGTGCGCCTGGTTTCGGCTCTGGCTCAACCCCGATGACGACCCGGCTTTTTTGCGTGCGGTGACCGTGCCCAAGCGCGGCATCGGGCACCAGACGCTGGAGCAACTAAGCGGCTTTGCCGGCCGCTACCGCATCAGCCTGTTCGAGGCGCTTTTCTCGGCCTCCCTGGGCAGTGTGTTGCGCACCCGGGCCGTTGACGGCCTGCACGAGTTTGGGCGCTATGTCAACGACCTCAGCTACCGCGCCCGTCACACCCGGGGCAAGGAGGCAGCGCTGGAGTTTTTGCGCGACTGGCTGAAGGAAATCGACTACGAAAAACACCTTTTTGATGGCGAAGACAGCGCCGCATTGGCCACGGCTCGCTGGTCCAATGTGGTGGATTTTTGCGACTGGATGGCCGGGCGCTGCGGCGGCGATGTGCAAGACCTTGCAGGGGTTGGCAGCCCGGGCGAAATCAAAACCCTGCTGGAGGTGGCGCAAACCGTCTCGCTGATCTCCACCCTCAACGAGCGGGAGACCGAGCAAAACCTGGTCACGCTGTCAACCCTGCATGCGGCCAAGGGGCTGGAGTGGCCCCATGTGATGTTGGTTGGGGTCACCGAGGGTATGTTGCCGTTTCGCCCCGGCGAGGACGACTCGGCGCAAGACATCGCCACCCGTTTGGAGGAAGAGCGGCGCCTGATGTACGTGGGCCTGACCCGGGCCCAGCGCAGTCTGGCCGTGAGCTGGAGCCGAAAACGAAAAAAAGGTCGAGACATGGTGGCCGTTTTGCCCAGCCGTTTTATTGCCGAAATGGCCCTAGACAGCGCCACCACGCGGGAAGACCCGCGCGAAAAACTGCGTGCACTGCGGGCTGAATTTGCCAAAAAAGCCGAAGACCAGGCCGCGGCGCAAGCCGGCTCGCCGGTGCGACCGGCTTAGGGCTCGCATCTGCCGTGCCGGCAGGCCGAGCAGGCGACCCAACCAGGCGAGCTTGACAGCCGAGGGCGGCGACAATGGCGTCCGTGCTGTCGATCGTGCTCGTTACCCTTCCTTTTTTCGCCCTGGTGCTGTGCGGTTATGTCGCCGTGCAGAGGCGTTTGCTGCCGCTTGAGGCGATCCCCGGGCTCAACAGTTTTGTGTTGTTTTTCGCCTTGCCCTGTATGTTGTTTCGTTTTGGGTCGGGCACGCCCCTGGCGCAGTTGCTCGATGCCAGTCTGTTCTTCACTTACCTGCTGTGTGCACTGCTGATGGTGGGTTTCACCGTGATGTTCAGCCTCAACCAACGGATTGGCTGGAACGATGCAGCCTTTGGCGCACTGGTGGCAGCCTTCCCGAACACCGGCTTCATGGGCGTGCCGCTGCTGGTGGCATTGCTGGGGTCGGCTGCTTCCGGGCCAGCCATCGTGACCATCATGGCCGACCTGCTGGTCACCAACTCGCTGTGCATCGCACTGTCGCGCCTGGACGGCGCCCAACAGCAGGGAGCCAGAACCGCTGCCATACAGGCTCTCAAAGGGGTGGTGTCCAACCCTATGCCCTGGGCCATCCTGCTGGGTGCCCTGTTCTCGGCGCTGGACCTGCGCCTGCCCACTGCGCTGGCGCAAACGGTGAGCCTGCTTGCTGATGCGGCCTCGCCGGTGGCCCTGTTCACCATCGGTGCAGTGCTGGCCCGTTCCCGCCTGCTGAGCGCCAGTGGCGCGCCGCGCGCCCTGCGCTACGGCGACTACCTGCCGATAGTGGCTTTCAAACTGCTGTTGCACCCGCTGCTGGTTTTCCTGGTCGGCGCGCTGGCAATCCGGCTGGGCGTGCCGCTGGCATATTCCGCCCTGACCGTGATCGTGCTGGTAGCCGCGCTGCCAAGTGCCAGCAATGTCACTGTGTTGTCCGAGCGTTTTGGTGCGGATACGGCGCGCGTGGGCAACATTGTTTTAATCAGTACTGCCCTGGCTTTTCTCAGCTTCAGCCTGGTTGTCAAGCTGCTGCGCTGAGTCTGGCCCGGGGTCTTCAAATGCGCTCAAATGCTCAGCGGGTCCACATCGATTGCCCAGCGGATCAAACCGCGTCCGGCCGGCTGAGTGCGCAGAGCCTGCAGCGTGGCCTGCCAAGCGCCGAGAAATTTTTGCAGGGCCAGGCGCGATCCGCTTTCCACCAGCATTTGTGCCCGCTCTACATTGGCGATCCGCTGAATGCTCATGGGCACCGGCGGAAACAGGCTCACATGCTCGAGCAGCTCTGCCAGCGCCGTGGTCGTCGCCGCGGCGCTGGCGGCACTTAAAAAGCCTTGCGCGATGTCTTGGGTACGCGCCTCGGCGCGCACCAGCGCCTGGTAGCTGAACGGCGGCATCGCAGCCTGCGCCCGCTCCTGCAGTTGCTGCTGGGCAAAGGCCGGGTAGTCGTGCCGTTTGAGTGCCGCGAAAAGAGGGTGGTGGGGGTGAAAGGTTTGCAGCCACATCTCGCTTTGGCTGCCCATACCGGCGTCACGCCCGGCCCGGCCGGCGGCTTGCATCAGCAGACCAAACAGGCGCTCGGGTGCCCGGAAGTCGCTGGAAAAAAGCGCCCCGTCGGGGTTGACCGCGGCCACCAACGTGATGCGGCGAAAGTCGTGACCCTTGGCAATCATCTGTGTGCCCACCAGCACGTCGATGTCGCCGGCGTGCACCTGTGCGAGTTGCGCTTCCAGGCTGCCTTTGAGTCGGGTGCTGTCGGCATCAATGCGGGCAATGCGCACGGGCTCGCCCTCGGGCTTCAAGGCTGACGCGGTGTTGGGGCGACGCACGCCAGCGAGCAGCTCCGCCAGATGCTCTTCAAGCCGCTCAGTGCCCCGGCCCATGGGCGCAATGTCGGGATTGCCGCAGGCCGGGCAGGCGCGCGGCACCGGCTCGGTGAAGCCGCAGTGGTGGCAGCGCAGAGTCCGGTCGATTTTGTGAAACACGCGGTAGGCGCTGCAGTGCGGGCATTCGCTTTTCCAATCGCAGTCCCGGCAGTGCAACACGGGGGCATAGCCGCGCCGGTTTAAAAACACCATGCTTTGCTCGCCCCGCGCCACCCGCTGTGCGATCGCCTCAAGCAGTGGCGGCGAGAGCACACAGTGTTTGGGCTGGTGGTTCATGTCCACCCGACGTACCTGCGGCAGGCCGTCAGGCTGGGCGCTGAGCCGCGCCTGCCCATCGGCGGGCGAGGCATCCCGGCCCACCCGGCTGGCCATGGTCAGTCGGGTGTAACGCCCGCCATCGGGGCGGCTGTGGTGCCAGCTTTCCAGGGAGGGTGTGGCCGAGCCCAACATGACCCTGGCGCCCTCCAGCTGTGCCCGGTACACCGCCAGGTCGCGCGCCGAATAGCGTGCTCCCTCCTGGCTTTTGTAACTCGGGTCGTGCTCCTCATCAACCACGATCAGTTGCAGGCTGGGCATAGAGGCAAAAATCGCCATGCGCGTGCCCAGCACAATGCGCGCCGCCCCGCTGTGGGCCGCCAGCCAGCTGTGCAGCCGCTGCGCCGGAGTCATGCCGCTGTGCATGGCTACCAGGGCCTGTTGGCCGAACCGTGGCGCAAAGCGGGCCCGAAAGCGGGCTTCGAGTTGGGGCGTGAGGTTGATCTCAGGCACCATCACCAGTGCCTGCGCCTGCGGCGAGCGGGCCAATAGCCGCTGCACCAACTGCAGGTAGACCTCGGTTTTACCGCTGCCGGTGGCGCCAAACAGCAGGCCTGGTTTGCGGTCCTGCTCAAACTCTGCGAGCACCTGCGATTGTTCGGGCGTCAAGGCCACCGGCTCGCAGTCTGGGGCCGTTGGCGTGGTGGGCGCGTCGGCCAGCGTCTGGCGCTTGAGCCGGCGCCCGATTTGCACCGCACTGAGCTCGCGCAGCTGCGGAGGCAGCGCCGCCAGTACCACCTCCCCGATTGAGCGCTGGTAATAGCTGGCGCTAAATTGAAGCAACTGCCGCCAGGCGACGCTCAGCGGCGCAATGCCATCGAGCACCCCGGCCAGTGGCCGCAGTTTTTCGGGTTCCGGCAATTGGGCTGCTGCGGCGGGCCCATCCCAAACCACGCCAAGCAGTTCGCGCTGCCCCAAAGGTACCCGCACCAGACTGCCCGGCGCGGGTGCTTGCTCACTCCAGTAGCTCAGCGCACTGCCCATCTGGCTGTGCGCCGGCAAATGCACCAGCACCTGGATGACCTGTTTCACATGGGCCCCAAGCTTGGCCTGCAATGTCGATGTGAACTGTTGAAAAAGCCCTTAAGTGCTTGATTCATATTAGATTTATGAGAAGTCCAGTGTTTCTGTGGATAACTTTGTTGATATCTCACCTTGGCTGGCTTGAAACCCTTGCAAATCAAGGCTTTCATTGGAATGCCCACAAAAAAAGCAGAATATTAAAACCATATACATCAACAACTTGCATCCGCTACTGGTTTTGTAGCGAACTCTCTGACAAGAGCACCTGCTGGGCGCGGTGCAGCAAAATATTTGTGCATAACTGGCATTCCTGCACAGCGACCGGGCTCAAAATATGCTAGGGCGTGCCCGGCGCTCAGGCTCCCCGTTGGCTGCGGGAATGGCTGTGCACGGCTTGCACCAGGGCGGCCACATGCTCGGGCGGCGTGTGCTGGCTGATGCCGTGCCCGAGGTTGAAAATATGCGTTGCGCCCCTGCCGGCGCCCATGTGTGGAGTGCCAAAGCTGTCGAGCACCCGGCCTACCTCGCTGGCAATCTGCGCTGGCTGTGCAAACAGCACATTGGGGTCGATGTTGCCCTGCAAGGCCTTGCTGTGGCCCACCAGCGCCCGGGCCTGAGCCAGGTTGACGCTCCAGTCCAGCCCCAGCACCTCGCAGTCCAGTTCAGCCATCGCTTGTAGCCACAGACCCCCGCCCTTGGTGAACACAATGCGCGGAATGGTGATGCCGTCCTGGCTGCGCTTGAGTTGCGCCAGCACCTGTGTTGTGTAAGCCAGGCTGAACTGCTGGAAAGCGCCGTCCGCCAGCACGCCGCCCCAGCTGTCAAAAATCATCACTGCCTGGGCCCCGGCCTCGATCTGCGCATTCAGGTAGGCGGCCACTGCATCAGCGTTGATCTGCAGCATGCGGTGCATCAGGTCGGGGCGGCTGTAGAGCATGGTCTTGACCAGGCGGTAGTCGTCTGAGCCGGCGCCTTCGACCATGTAGCAAGCCAGGGTCCAGGGGCTGCCCGAAAAGCCGATCAGCGGCACCCGGCCGTTCAGGGCGCGGCGGATCGAGGTCACGGCGTCAAACACATAGCGCAGCCGGTCCATGTCGGGCACCGCCAGTTGCGCCACCGCCGCCTCGTCGCGCACCGGATGCGCAAAGCGCGGGCCCTCGCCCAGCGCAAACGACAGGCCCAGCCCCATGGCGTCAGGCACGGTCAGGATGTCGCTGAACAGGATGGCCGCGTCCAGCGGGTAGCGCTCCAAGGGCTGTAGCGTGACTTCGGTGGCGTAGTCGGTGTTGGTGGCCAAGCCCATGAAGCTGCCGGCCCGGGCCCGGGTGGCGCGGTATTCAGGCAGGTAACGCCCCGCCTGGCGCATCAGCCAGACCGGCGTGTGCTCGGTCGCTTGGCGCAGGCAGGCGCGAATAAACGTGTCGTTTTGCAGCGGCGCGTAACTGCTGGCGGGGGTAGGGCTGGGGGCGGTGACATTCATAGTTGCAAGATTGTGCAGCAAACCACTGTGGGCAGTAGGGGTCAAATCCGCGTCGGCGTCAACAAACTGCGCAGCCGCTAGCTGATTCAGGGGCGGGTTATGCTGGGGGAAGTCATGCCTTGACGGGCCTAAACGCCCGCATTCAGGAGGTTTCATCGCATTGAAACCGAGTTTGTCCACGAGGGTTGGGCGTACAGATTATAGCTCTTGTACCTAGCATAATTAAAGTATAATGTTGAATTTGCTAGTTATGTATACCCGACTTGTCGCAACCAGACTCAAACACCTCGCGCAGCAGTTCCCCGCGGTCCTCATACTGGGCGCTCGCCAGGTCGGAAAGACCACTCTGGCGCGCCAGACGTTTGCAGACTTTACGTATCTGGACTTGGAAGACCCTGGCACCTATGGACTGTTTGCGGAGGATCCAAGGTTTCAGTTGGATGCGCGCTCCAATGCCGATGGCCTGATCCTGGATGAAGCGCAGCGCATGCCTGCGCTCTTTGATGCACTTCGCGGTGCCATCGATGCAGACCATAAACGCATGGGGCGCTTCATCATCTTGGGCTCCTCGCAACCAACACTGGTTCGCCACGTGGCAGAAAGCTTGGCAGGGCGGGTTGGAATTTTGGAGCTCTCGGCTTTAACAGTGCAGGAAACCAGCACTGGAGAGCCTGCCTTGACTGACTATCGTCACAACTGGCTGGCAGGGGGATTTCCCGATGCACTAGGTGCTGCCCAGCGTGCTGGAAGTTTTAGGGATTGGTGGGAAGCCTATTTGCGCACCTACGTAGAGCGGGACTTGCCCGTCATGGGCGTGGGTGCTGACCCCATCCAGATGCGCAGGCTCCTCACCATGCTGGCCCATGCCCAAGGCGGCCTGTCCAACTTGAGTCAGTTTGCAGCTGCGCTGGGAACCTCACAACCTACTGTGGCGCGCTATGTAGACATTCTGGAGCAGAGCTTTTTAGTTCGGCGACTGCCTCCGTACTTTCGCAATGTGGGCAAGCGTCTGGTCAAAGCGCCTAAGCTGTACTTGCGTGACACCGGGCTACTGCATCACCTCCTCAATATTGACGCACAAGAAGTTCTGGATAGCCACCCGGTGAGGGGTGCAAGCTGGGAGACCTTTGTGATGGAAGACATCCTGCGACGCGAAGCAGTCGCTTACCCTCACAGTGTTGCCCACTTCTGGCGAACGGCTGCTGGAGCTGAAGCGGACTTGCTCTTGGAGCGCCAAGGTGCATTGCATGCCATTGAGATTAAGACTTCCCGCGCCAGTTCACCGTATCTTGCACGAGGTTTGCGTGCAATCATGGAGGACACCACTGCAGCGAGTGCAACCATCATTGATCAGGGGCCGGGGATTGAGCCATTGGCACCAGGGGTCACAAGACGCGGCTTTGCAGGCTCGATGACATGGTTGCCATAAGTCGCCCATGCCGATACGAATTTCGTTCCGACCAGATCCGATCCGGTTTGGTGGTGTGAAGGGACGCCCTCGCCGGGGGCGGACGCCGGTGATGAAAAGATTGGCGCAGTAATCGGCCGATCGCCAACGGCGCGGGCAGCGGCTGGGTTCGCAGGCCGGACCTTCTGCATTGCTATCATTGCCATCGTGACCAGCCGATCTGCCGAGTACGAGTCATTTCGACCCAAGCTTTTCACCCGGAAAAAAACATGAAGTTAAAAACCCTAGCCGCCAAGATGGCGCTCACCATTGCCGCCGCCGTTGCAGCTGCGCCCGTTCTTGCTGCCGACTGGGTGGTTGGGGCCAACATCGGCAATGTGCCTTGGCAGTTCCAGGACGCCAGCGGCAAATTTGTTGGGTTTGAGGTTGATCTCGTCAACGAGGTGGCCAAGCGGGCCGGCAAGAGCGTACAGATCGAGAACATACCTTTTAACGGCCTGTTCCCGGCCGTGCAGTCTGGCCGCATCCAGATCGCCATTTCGTCCATCACCATCACGGCAAAGCGGCTCGAGTCTCTGGCCTTTGCACAGCCCTACTATGACAGCGACCAATCTCT
The DNA here is from genome assembly GCA_009693325.1 of Rhodoferax sp. Lineage (GTDB taxonomy): Bacteria > Pseudomonadota > Gammaproteobacteria > Burkholderiales > Burkholderiaceae_C > Rhodoferax. The sequence goes on along the minus strand of SHXM01000104.1, from coordinate 142 downwards.
GTCAGTGCTCAAGGCCACCAAAATCGAAAAACTTGAAGACCTCGCTGGCAAAACCGTGGGAGTAGACACTGCATCTACTGGCGACATCTACACCACCGAAAACACGGGCAAATACAAGATTGCCAAGATTTCCCGCTACGAG
>SHXM01000103.1 GCA_009693325.1 Rhodoferax sp. | reverse complement strand
ACCATTGGTGGCTGCTAGCCCGCGCCCAGCAACGGATTCAAGGTCATCATGCTGGGTCACAGGAAATCGGCAAACTGGGTCAATTTGGCGTCGGCGTCAAAAGCGTGAAGCAAAGAAACAGGGCTGTATGGTTTGCGTGAAATTTTGCTTGAAACGCTTGCTCCGTCTTAAAATGTATCTACAATGTAGAAACATTGAAAGGTAATTTTTATGGAAGCAGTCATACGTAAATGGGGCAACAGTCCGGCGTTGCGCTTGCCCATGGCAGCGTTGAAAGAAGCTGGATATCAACTTGAGCAAAAGGTGAATCTGATCGTTTCACGAGGTCGAATTGTGATCGAACCCTCTGAAAAAGTTGAGTACAACCTGGATGACTTGGTACGAGGCATCACTGCCACCAATGCGCATGCAGAGGTCAGCTTTGGCAAACCGATTGGCCAAGAGGAGCTTTGATGGTTTCGCGTCCGTTTGTTCCGGATGCTGGCGATGTGGTCTGGCTCGAGTTCGATCCCCAGGCGGGACACGAGCAAGCCGGCCATCGCCCTGCATTGGTCATCAGCCCAGCCAGTTACAACGGCAAAACTGGTTTGATGGTCTGCTGCCCAATGACCACCAAAATCAAAGGCCACCCATTTGAGGTCGTCACCCAGGTGGATAGCGTTGATTGCGCGGTGTTGTCAGATCAAGTCAAGTCGCTCGACTGGAAGGTTCGCCGCGCCAAGAAGAAGGCGACCGTCCCATCAGAGGTCATGCTCCATGTGCGTGCCAAGATGAAGGCACTGCTCATGATCGCTTGATCGCGATCGCGTATAGCATGTCGACGGTTTAACCGAGATAGTTCATTAGGAATTTGATGGCCTCGGCGCGAGCGTCACGGGCTCTCCCGAATTTCCCCACAAGCCCTCAAACCACGGTCGTCTTTTACGCGCCATGGACAGACGAAACGCCTGCTTTGAGTTTTTTGTGCTTTCATCCCACAGGGTGTTAACCCGCTTGGGAAAGATTGAGTTTGCCGTGCCCCAGGTGCGTTCGGCAGGCTTTTATCCCAGTGCGATGGAGCGCGGTTGCCGCTCTGAAAAGGCCATGAACCTGGGTGTGAGAGCAAGTCCAGTCGCTGTAGTGGGCTCGATCTGTTCGCGTTGGTGCTTGCTTGTGGCAACTGCGCCAATTGTTCTGCCAGCCCAGTTGCTACTTCCAGTGCTCTGCCTTTTTGAGCAATGCACTTAGCCAGGCCGATCGCCCCTCAGGTCGCTGCGGATTCATACCAGCCGCTTGCCGCTGCCTTGCTCGAACAAATGCGTCTTTGCGGCGTCGATCTGTAGCCCCACCAGATCGTCGGGCTTGGCTTGGGTGCGCCCATGCAGCACCACCGTGAACTGGCTGGCACCGACCTCGAGCAGCAGCTCGGTCTCGGCACCGGTTGGCTCGACGACGATCACCCGGGCAGGGATGCCGATGCCAGGCGGAGCGATTACGATATCGCCGGGTCGGATTCCGTAGTGCACCGACTGGCCCTCAGACCCGGCCGCAGTGGCGGCTACTGGCCACCGGTTATCACCGGCTTGCACCCAGTTTTGACCATCGGCGTGGCGCAGCTCTCCGGCAAATACATTCATCGCCGGCGAGCCAATGAACTGTGCGACAAACAGGCTGCAAGGTTGGTCGAACAGTTCCAGTGGCGTCCCTATCTGCTCGATGATTCCGTCGTTCATCACCACGATTCGATCGGCCAGGGTCATGGCCTCTATTTGGTCATGCGTCACATACACGGTGGTGGTTTTGAGCCGCTGGTGCAGCGCCTTGATCTCCGCGCGCATCGCCACGCGCAACTTGGCATCGAGGTTGGACAGAGGTTCGTCGAACAGGAAGACCTTGGGATCTCGCACAATCGCGCGACCCATGGCCACACGCTGGCGCTGACCGCCAGACAGTTCGCGCGGGTAACGGTCTAGCAAGGTGCCGAGGTTAAGAATACGCGCGGCGTTCGCAACGCGCTGGCTGGTCAGGGCCGCATCGGCCCGGCGCAGCTTGAGACTAAAACCCATGTTGTCGCGCACGGTCATGTGCGGGTAGAGCGCGTAACTCTGGAACACCATCGCGATGTCTCGGTCCTTGGAGTCGAGTTCGTTGATAACACGCCCGTCGATTGAGATATCACCGCTATCGATCTCCTCCAGCCCTGCGAGCATGCGTAAAAGGGTCGACTTCCCACAGCCAGAGGGGCCTACCAACACCACAAACTCGCCGTCGGCAATATCAAAGCTGATGCCGTGTATAACTTTGACCTTGCCAAAGCTCTTCTCAATTTTTTTGAAGGCTACGACTGCCATGTGTTGTTTCCTCTTCTTTAGCTTTTCACGGCGCCGGACGTCAGCCCACCAACCATGTAGCGCTTGAAAGCGTAGTAGATCGCCGCAGGCGGCAATGCGTAAATCAGGCCGGTCGCCATCAACAGCTCCCAAGGCGAGTCATCGGCAGACAAAAAATTGCCCAGCGCTACTGCCAGCGTCAGGTCGCTTGTCTTTGATAGCAACAAAAAACCATAGAGGTATTCGTTCCAGGCCAGCAGCAGGGCGTAAACGCCCACAGCGACCAGGGACGGAACCATCAGGGGTATATAAACCAGGCGGAATAATTGCAGTGGCGTAGCGCCGTCCATGCGCGCCGCTTCATCGAGTTCCCAGGGCAGTTTGTCGGAGGCCTGCTTGAGCACCCAAATGCAGTATGGCGATGCAATCGTGACCATTGCCAACACCAGCGACCAGCGGCTGTTAAGCAGTCCGTAGTTGGCCATGGTCTTGTACATGGGTACAGCCAGAAATGCGGCAGGAATGAAGTAAGTGAAAAGCGCCAGATTCATCACCGAACGCCCGCCCCGCACCTTGAGCCGACTGATGGCAAAGGCGGCTGTGGTTGCCACAAACAGGGTGATGGCGCCGACTGCCACGGCAATAAGCAAAGAGTTCCAGAGTTGCTGCCAAAAGTGGTTCAGATAAAAATGCTTTTGTTCAAGAACAATAGAAAAATTCTGCAAGGTGGGCTGCTTTGGCCAGAGCCGACCTGAGGTGGCAGAGTCTTTGCTGGAGATGGCGAACAGGAACAGGTGATAAATCGGGATCATGGTCCACAGGAAAACCGGAATACCGATGAGCAGCAGTCGCGCTTCGGTGGATACCTTGCCCCAGGTCCAGCGCTTGCTCATTTTGAAAGCCTCTTCATCAACAAATAAACCAGCGGTAGCACAAAGGGTAGTGCCACGACGATGCTGGCCATGGCCAGCCCGATTTGGTCGAGCCTCAGATACCGAATGCCCAGCGTGGCCAACACATGGGTCAGGTCGGCCGGACCACCGCCGGTCAGCAGGTAGACGCTGTTGAAGTCTCCCAGGGTCCAGATCATCGACAACACTACGGATGTCAGGTACAGGCTCTTGACAGAGGGCCAGGTGATGAAGCGAAATTTCTGCAGGGCCGTGGCGCCGTCGACGCTGGCGGCCTCGTATTGCTCAGGCGGTATCGCCAAGCGCCCGGCAACCAATATCAGGGTCCAGAACGGCAGTGATTTCCAGATATGGATGAGCATCGAAAACGACAGGGCCAGTGTCGGGTCATTCAGCCAATTCGGGCCGTCGAGTTGGGTTAGTCTGAAAATAAGTTGGTTGATCACGCCCCACTCGGGGTTCAGCATGAAGCGTACCGACAGGATGGTCGGAATGGAAGGTAGGGCCCAAGGCAATATGAACAGGGCGGCCAAGACCTTGATCCACCATCGGGTCTGCACGAAGAAGCCTGAGAGGCCCAGTGCTATGACCATCTTCAGGTTGACCGCTGCTACCAGAAAAATCGCTGTGTTGAGCGCGGTTCGAAAGAAGATCGGGTCGTCAAACAGCTTGACATAATTTTGCGGATCCCGTGCCAGCCAGAAGCCGTAACAGACCGGATACAGCACGAAAATCAGGAACACCAACAGGTAGGGCAGCACCATCATCCGACCCCAGAATTTCCAGGGATTGCGTGGCTTAAGCAACGCGGACGAGACGGCTATGGCTGCGGCCATTCTCCGGTGTTCCTGATCTAAGTCGCTGTTATTGCGCTGCCACCTGCTTGATGCGGGCGATCATCTCGTCGGTAGCTTTGTCTACCGGCACCTTTTCGGACAGGATGCGGTTCAGAGCCTTGGCCCAGACGTTCTCGTTATTGAGCACGGTGAACTTGTAGTTTTTAGTGAACTCGAAGGGCGAGGTCCCGCTCATGAACTGGTTGTACACAGCCAGGCGGTGCGGATCGCTCTTCCAGAACGCGCTTTGCTGTGCCGCCTTGGTCACCGGAAACCAGCGTCCAAGCGAGCCTTCTACATAGGGCGTCAGGTTGGCATCGTCCAGCATGAAGGCAACAAACAGTTTGGCTGCAGCCTTGTTCTTAGCGTCTTTGAAGATCACCCCAGTCTTGACCGCGGCGCGGTAAGTCATCTTGCTGCCATCGGGCTTGTTCGGGAAGCCTGCCGTGGCGATCTTTTGGGTGTAGTTGATCTTGGCTTCTTCACGCTGCGCCGGCGTTAGCGCGGCATTGTCGCTGTCGTCGAGCCACTTGGCGGCAATCGAGATGGTCGCGTTGTGCGTCATCACAGTCGTCTTGTTGTGAAAAGCCACGTTGTTATCGGGATCCTTCCAGTTGGTGGAGGAGGGCGGCGTGCAACCCTTGGTGTAGACCGCGCTGTAGTCTGTCAGGGCATTGATCAGGCCCTGGCGCACCGCTGGCTCATCAACCAGCAGCTTGCCTGCATCATTGACAAGTTTGATGTTGTAGGCATCCATGAAGGTCAAAAACGAGAAAAACGAGTCGCTGGAATCTACGCCAAGTGGCATGCCGATTCCAAAACTCCTGGTGCCGGTCTTCTGGCGGTGGGCTGGCTGCACTTTGTCGCACCAGAAATTCCAATAACCTTTCCAGTCTGTCGGAATGTCGCTTTCCTTGAAGCCGGCCTCTGAGAGCATGTCCTTCCAGTATTGGATGTGCATGGTCTGTTGCTTGATGGGAAACGCGTAGTAGGCCCGAGTCTGGTTGGTGTTGTTGTACAGCAGGGTCGTGGACAAAGCGGCTGCTTCAAACTTGGCACGGATGGGCTCGATCATGCTCGAGACGTCTTCAAGCTTGCCCTCGAAGGCCCATTTGCTTGTGACCTGGAAGTCATAAACGTCGCCGTAAGACACATCGGGCGGGCTGCCCGAATCCATGGCGGCCACCGTCTTGGGAATCATCTCCTGGGGCGCGTACAAAGCCAGATCAATTTTGATCTTGGGGTATTTGGTCTCAAACTGCTTGATCGCTGCAAACAAGGCGTCGTCTTCGGCCTTGTAAAAGCCCTTTCCCCACCAAACGGTGAGTTTCTCCTGGGCAATGGCTTGGCCCGCGACCAGCAAAGCCATAGCCGCACTGACCGCTACCGAAATTCGCTTTAACTTCATGAACAAGTCTCCTATGTTGTGGTTAAGTTCAACGCATAAGGCAAATCAACCGCCTGTTAATCATTGTTGCAGGTTTTGCACTTATGCTTACCGGGGAAAACCCTAGATCGGAGCGCAAAGCCGCAACGCAGTTTGTTAACGAGTATCAAGCGTTATATCAACCCAGTTACACTTCGCGGGTCACCGGGGGTGTCTGCTTCAAGGCAGACTGAGAAATACCCCACAAACCTGATCTGGGTCATGCCAGCGTAGGGAGCGTGAAGGAGCGAAGGTCCGCCAATTCTGGTTTTTCCTTAACTCATTGCGCCCCACTGGCGCATTGAAAGGCAAAGCGATGAAAAAGCGGATTTTTTCTTTGGGGCTGCTCGCAGTAGCAGCGTTGACAGCCAATGTGTCAGCCCGGGCGGCGCCAGATGAGTTGCGCGTGATGGTGCACAGCTCGTTCTCATTGCCCAAGCCCATGCTGGCGCAGTTTGAGACGCAGGCCAATATCAAACTCAGCCTCATCAAAGGCGGCGATGCTGGCGAGATGCTCAACAAGCTCATTCTGACCCGGGCCCAGCCGGTGGTCGACGTGGTGTTTGGCATCGACAACGCGCTGGTGCTCAAGGCCCAGGCCGCGCAGGTGATCGAACCCTTCCCGACGGCCAGCCTGCAAGGCCCGGCGGCCTTGGCGCTGGGCCATGGCGTGGTGCCGGTGGACTACGGCTATGTCAATCTGAACTACGACAAGGCTTGGGTCGCCAAAAGCGGGGTGCCCCTGCCCAAGAGCCTGGACGACCTGACCCAGGCCGCTTACCGCGACTGGCTGGTGGTGCAAAACCCGGCCACCTCCAGCCCCGGCTACGCCTTTTTGCTGGCCACCGTGGCTGGGCTTGGCGAAGAAAAAGCCTTTGAGTGGTGGGCCAAGATGCGCGCCAACGGCCTCAAGGTAACCAAGGGCTGGAGCGAGGCTTACTACACCGACTTCAGCCGCAATGGCGGCAAATACCCGCTGGTGGTGAGCTATGCCACCAGCCCGGCCGCCGAGGTTTTTTACAGCAAGGACAAGATCACCGAGTCGCCCACCGCCAGCTTGCTGGTCAAGGGCGGCGTGTTCCGCCAAGTCGAGGGCGTGGCCTTGGTCAAGGGTGGCGGGCAACGCGCAGCCGCTGCCAAATTCATCGAGTTTTTACGCTCGCCCCCGGTCCAGGAGTCGCTGCAGACCAGCATGTGGATGTTCCCGGTGGAGCCGGGCACCCCGCGGGCCGACGTGATGCGCCATGGCCCCGAGCCCACGGCCTATGACAGCCTGAGCACCGAGGCGATTGCCGACAAGGGCGCACAGTGGGTCAGCCGCTGGACCCAGGTGGTGCTGAAGTAAAGCTGCGGCTTGCGCAAAGCCCCGTCTTGCCGCGACCCTGAATATGGCTTTGAAAACCCCAGGCTTTGCGTGGCTGGCGGTGCTGCCCCTGGCGACGCTGCTGTTGCTGCTGATGGCGCCGCTGCTGCGCCTGGCGCTGGAAGGGTGGGGTGGTGTGGGTCAGGCGGCACCGTCGCTTTGGCAGATGTGGCAGGACGACTACCTGCGCTGGCGCGTGGGCTGGTCGGTGCTGCAGGCGGCGGCCACCTGCGTGGCGGCCTTGGCACTGGGCCTGCCGGTGGCCTGGGTGCTGGCCCGCTTTGAATTTTTGGGTCGGACCTTGAGCCTGCGCCTGCTGATGCTGCCCTTTGTGGTGCCCACTCTGGTTGCGGCCATCGGCGTGCTCGCACTGTGGGGCCCGCAGGGGCTGCTGGCCGGCCTGTTAGGGCTGGATTTGCAGGGCACGCCCTGGCTGCTGCTGTACGGCAACCTGTTCTTTAACCTGTGTCTGGTGGTGCGTGCCGGTGTCGAGGCGCTGGAGCGGGTCAGCGCCAGCCAGCTGGCGGCTGCCCGCTCGCTGGGTGCCACGCCCTGGCGTGCCTTTTGGCGCATTGAATGGCCGGCCATCGCGCCCTGGCTGGCGTCGAGCCTTTGCCTGGTGTTCTTGTATTGTTTTGCTGGCTTCGGGCTGGCCTTGGTGCTGGGCGGCCAGCGCTATGCCACGGTCGAGGTTGAGATCTACACCCTGGTAGCGCACGAACTCAAGCTGGCCGAAGCCAGTGCGCTGGCCTTGGCCATGCTGCTGCTGACCGGTGGCGTGGCGCTGCTGTACGCCGGCTTGGAGCGGCGGCTTGGCGTGCCGGCTCGCGTGGAGCCGGTGCCGCGCCATGTGCCGCGCGGGCTGGCTCAGTGGCTGGCCCTGGCAGCAGCGCTGGCGATGCTGCTGCTGGTCTGTGCCGCGCCGCTGTTGGCGATCGTCTGGCGCGCACTCATGGCCGGGCCGGCGGCTTGGGCTGAGCTGTTGGCAGCAGAAACTCTGGCAGCACTTTGGAACACCCTGCGCTTCTCGGCGCTGGCCCTGCTGCTCGCCACCTTGCTGGGGCTGGCCCATGCGCTTTCTGCGCGGGCCTGGTTGCCGTGGCGCGCGGCCAGCTACCTGCCTTTTGTGGTGTCGCCAGTGACGGTGGCCTTTGGCCTCTTATTGCTTTACCCGGGCTGGACCGCCAGCCTGCCACTGCTGCTGGCGGCCTACGCCCTGCTGGCCTACCCTTTTGTGACTCGGTCCCTGACTGCCGGCCTGGACAGCTTGCCGCCGCAATTGGCGCAGGCTGCACGTACATTGGGCGCCGGTCCCTGGCGCACCTTGTGGCGTGTGACCCTGCCGCTGCTGCGCCCGGCGCTGCGCCGGGGCATGGCCTTTGCTGCCGCGAGCGCGGTCGGTGAGTTTGCAGTGACCTTGTTTTTGTCGCGCCCAGAGTGGGCCACCCTCAGCACCCTGATTTATGAGCGGCTGGGCCGCCCCGGCGCCGCCAACCGCGATGCCGCGCTGGTGCTGGCTTGCCTGCTGATGGCGCTGGCGCTGCTGGCGTTTTTGCTCATCGAGCGGCCCAGCCGGCAAGCCCTGCGGCCAGACGAGGCCCACGCCCGTGCTTGAACTTCGCCACATCTGCAAAAAGTATGGCGACCGGGCGCTCGCTGCCGGGCTTAGCCTGCAGGTTGGGCCTGGTGAAACCCTGGCTTTGTTGGGGCCATCGGGCGCGGGTAAGAGTACCCTGCTCAAAATTGCAGCCGGGCTGGAGCCGCCGGACCAGGGCAGCGTCTGGTTCAACGGTCAGGACATCACAGGGCTGGCGCCTGAGCGGCGCGGCTTTGCCTTGATGTTTCAAGACTTTGCGCTTTTCCCGCATCTCAATGTACTTGACAACGTGGCTTTTGGTTTGGTCGAGCAACGCATCAAACGCCCCGCTGCCCGAGCGCGGGCGGCAGCCATGCTGTGCCGCTTTGGCCTGACCGAGCATGCGCAGCAGCGTGTCTGGACGCTCTCGGGTGGTGAACAACAGCGCGTGGGTTTGGCGCGGGCCTTGATCACCGCACCGCGGGCTCTTTTGCTCGACGAGCCCTTTTCTGCGCTTGACGCCGAACTGCGACAAAGTCTGCGTCAGGAGTTCCGCCAGCACATCGCAGCGGCCGGGGTATCCACTCTGTTGGTAACCCACGACGAGCAGGAGGCTCGGGCGATGGCCTCCCGCGGCTTGCGACTGCGGGCCGGCCAACTCGAACCGCTGTGGTGAGACCCTGAAAAGTGTGGCGGGCTCTGTCGCATTAGGGCCAAGATGATAAGAATTGACATTGATTTAATTAAGGAATTTCCGCGTAAATTGCTTAATGCGAGAGAACCGTAATTCTTCAAGGCTCTGGTGAAGGGGCGCGCCGGCGATGGCGATACGCGTCTGGGTAATGGTCAATGCGAAGGGGCTAGCCTGCCAGAAAGGGAGTGCTGGCCCCGGGCGTTTTACCTGCGCAGCTTGGCGAGCTCAGCCATCATTTCATTGACAGTGGCTTCACCCACGCTGGCAGAGTACTTGGCAATGACCGGCTTCATCTTGTCACGCAGTTTGGTCATTTCAGCGGCGGGCAATTCGGTGACTTGCATGCCGGCTTTCTTCAGGTCAGCCAAGTTGCCGCTGGCGGCGTCGCGCGCCACTTTGCGCTGTGTCTGGGTCGCCTCGTTGGCGGCGTCGCTGATGATTTTTTTCTCGGCGGCGTTCAGGCCATCCCAGAACTTAGTGCTGATGATCACCGACTGGGGGTTGTACACGTGGTTGGTCAGCGTCAGGTGCTTTTGCACTTCCGCAAACTTGTTGGCCAGAATCACGTTGAGCGGGTTTTCCTGTCCGTCGATGGCTTTGGATTCCATAGCACCGTAGACCTCGGTAAAGGCCATCGGTGTCGGATTAGCGTCCAGTGCTTTGACCCAGTCCAGGTTGATCGGGTTGGGGATGACGCGAATCTTCAGGCCGGCCAGGTCTTCAACCTTGTTGATGGGGCGCTTGGAGTTGGTGATGTTGCGAAAGCCGAGCTCCCAGTAGGCCAGGCCCACAATGCCTTTTTCCTGCAGCTTGTCGTGCATCTTTTTACCGAAGGGGCCGTCCCGTATGGTCAAAAAATCAAAAACGCCTGCCCACGGTCTCTGCTTAGTCTGCCACGGTCTAGGCCAAGGCGCTGATGTGTGGCAACCCGACCCGCACCAGTGGCTACTTCTATGAGGCGTTTCACCGCATGCGGGAGGTGTGGAAGACGCACAAGGTGTCGTGCTTTGACTCCAGCCGCTGCTCAGCTGACTACACCGATGCGCAGGCCCTCAAGTACGGGGTGGACTCCAACGTCTACCGGGTGCGGGTGCTGGGCGAGTTTCCCAAGCAGGATGATGACACGGTGATCTCGCTCGCACAGGTGGAGGACGCCTCGGTGCGGGCCATCGAGCCTGAGGGCAAAATCGTCTGGGGCCTGGATGTGGCGCGCTTTGGCAACGACCGCACGGCGCTGTGCCGGCGCCGGGGCAATGTGGTCACGCACAAGGTGCTGACCTGGCGCAACAAAGACACCATGCAGGTGGCCGGGATCA
>SHXM01000102.1 GCA_009693325.1 Rhodoferax sp. | reverse complement strand
TGGGTATTCCGGACGATCGTGACCGGTCATTCCGGTTTATCGTGACCGGCGATTCTGGTTTATCGTGACCGGTCATTCCGGCTGATCGTGACCGTCCGTTCTGGTTTATCGTGACCACTGATTCCGGTTTATCGTGACCGACCCCAAGGGCTCCCCGGTGGGCGTATCGCGATGCTGAAATAGGTGACTGCCACAGACCACAGGAATCGACCAAGCAGCGTGCAGGAGCTGCGCATATTTATCCCAACCCGAACGGGCTAGTCTCACCAGTTTTTTGCTGGAGCCGACATGCCCGATACCCGAAGGATCACTATGCGTCAAATCAAAGACGTCCTGCGTCTCAAACTCGAACTCCACCACTCGCACCAGCACATCGCCGCTTCGCTTGGCATCTCCAAAGGTGTGGTTGCCAAATACGTCAAGCTCGCCAGCGCCGCCGACCTGCATTGGCCGCAAATCCAAACCATGGACGAGACGGCACTGCACAGCCGCCTGATGGGTGCACCCCAGCGCGCCAGCACCTTTCTGGCCCCCGACTACGCCCGCCTGCACCAGGAGCGCCGACCCAAAGGCATGACCCTGATGCTGCTGTGGCAAGAGCACAGCGAACAGCACCCCGACGTTGCCATCCACAGCTACTCCCAGTTCTGCGAGAACTACCGCCGCTTCGCCAAAACCCTCAAGCGCTCCATGCGTCAGGTTCACCGCGCCGGCGAGAAACTATTCATCGACTACGCCGGCCCCACGGTGGGCCTGACAGACGGCAGCCGAGCCCACATCTTCGTCTCGGCACTGGGTGCCTCAGGCTACACCTTTGCCTACGCCACACCGTTTGAGACCACGGCAGATTGGCTGGGCGCCACCGCACAGGCCCTGCGCTTTTATGGCGGTTGCACCGAGCTCATCGTGCCCGACAACCCCAAAGCCATGATTGCCAACCCGGATCGCTACGAGCCTCGTGCCAACGACACGGTGCTGGACTTCGCCCGCCACTATGGCACTTCGGTGCTGCCAGCTCGCCCGCGTCACCCGCAGGACAAGGCCAAAGCCGAATCAGCGGTGCAGGTGGTGGAGCGCTGGATTCTGATGCGCCTGCGCCACCAGAAGTTCGAGACCGTCGATGAGGTCAACGAGGCTATTGCGCCGCTGCTGGTGCAACTCAACAACAAGCCGTTTCAGAAGCTCCCCGGATGCCGCGCCAGTGTCTTTGCCGAAATCGACGCACCGGCTCTGCGCCCACTGCCAATGCAAACCTGGGAGCTTGCAGTCTTCAAGACGGTGAAGGTTCACATCGACCAGCACATCGAATTTGAGGGCCACCGCTACAGCGTGCCCCATGCACTGGTGGGTCTGACTCTGGAGGCACGGGTCACGCAGCGGGTGGTGGAGATTTTGCACCGGGGCCAGCGTGTGGCAAGCCACATGCGTTGCGCCCACAGGGGCGGTTTCAGCACCGTGCCCGAACACCTGTCAGCCGCCCACCGCGCCCACATGCAGTGGAGCCCAGAGCGACTGATTCACTGGGGCCAAGACATTGGCGTGGCCACGGGCAGCCTGGTCACCCGCATGTTGCAGACGCGCCAACACCCGGAGCACGGCTACCGGGCCTGTTTGGCATTGCTATCACTGGCAAAACGCTATGGCAAACCCCGCCTGGAGGCGGCCTGTTTGATCGCGCTGGAGTTGGGCACCACACGGAGTGCCGACGTGCGCGACATCCTGGCCAATGGGCGCGATCAGGTGACCCCCAGCACCACGTCTGAGTGGGTCAGTCCAGCGCATGCCAACGTGCGCGGGCCAGCCTGTTACCACTGATGGTCGTTGCGCTGCAACGATGGATCAAGCAGAAACAAACAAAGGAATTCAATATGATGATGAACACGACATTGGAGCAACTGCGCAGCCTCAAACTTGCTGGCATGGCCAGCGGCTTGCAAGAGCAGCTCACTCAGTCGGGGATGACGGGCATGAGCTTTGAGGAGCGCCTGGCTCTGCTGGTGGACCGTGAGGTGCATTGGCGCAGTGACAAACGCCAGGCCCGTCTGCTCAAGGCTGCCAACCTGAAGTTTCCACAGGCGTGCATTGAAGATATTGACACGCGCGCCGGGCGTGGCCTGGAGCGCAGCGCGGTGATGAGTTTGGCATTGGGCAATTGGATCGAGAGTGGCCACAGCGTGCTGATCACTGGCCTGACGGGTGCGGGCAAGACCTGGCTGGCTTGTGCGTTGGCCCAATACGCCTGCAGGCGCGGGCACACGGCGCTTTATCAGCGGGTGCCACGACTGGGCGAGGAGCTGCGCATTCGTCACGGCAATGGCAGCTTTGGCAAGTGGCTCATCGCGCTGGCCAAAACGGATGTACTCCTGCTTGACGATTGGGGCATGGCCGGTATTGACAGCCAGACCCGCGCCGATTTGTTGGAGATCATTGATGACCGTGCTGACCACAAGGCGACCATCATCACCAGTCAGTTGCCCATTGAGCACTGGCATGCGTGGATTGGGGATGCAACCATAGCCGACGCAATTCTGGACCGGGTAATGCAGAAGAATCATCGCTTCAATCTGATGGGTGAGTCGCTGCGGGTCAACGCAAAAACCGCCACTTCAACCACAGGGGAGGCCAAACAGAAGGCGGCTTAAGTACGGCAAAAAAAAGGGGTGATTCATGCAGCGCGTGTGAATCTCGCCCGCCGTGGATAACTGATCTGCCCACACCACAAGGGTGTGGACAGCCGGTGGCGCCCACCGGTGCATCAGTTACCCACCGCTCCTGCGGCAGTTGCCTTCGGCCTGACGCGCTGCGCTTGCCCGGTGCAGTGACCTGCCCCGCCCCTGCGGGCTTCGCCCGGTGGCCCCACCCCCGGACTTCTTGAACTCCCTTTTGAACTCCCAAACAGCCAAAAACCGGGCTGCTTTGGAGCAGTGCGCAACTTTCACAATACAATTTGCGCAGCGCAACTCTTGCACGCTGCGCAACCGGTCACGATCGACCGGAATCAGCGGTCACGATCGCCGGAATACGCACGTACGAGCGCGAGCATCTTTCTCCAGATCAACCCTCTGGAGATGCATATGAAAATCACCGTGTTCGGCGCCGGTTACGTCGGCCTGGTGACGGCAGCCTGCCTGGCAGAAATGGGCAACAGCGTGGTCTGCGTGGACGTCGATGCAAAGCGAGTGACCGATTTGCAGCGTGGTATCTCCCCCATCCATGAACAAGGCCTGGAGCCACTATTTCAGCGCAACGCGGCAGCCGGCCGACTTGCATTCACCAACGATGTTGCCGCGGCTGTGAGCCATGGCACCATTGTGTTCATCGCTGTGGGTACGCCTGCTGCTGAAGATGGCTCTGCCGATTTGCAACATGTCTTGGCCGTTGCCCAGTCGATCGGCGACCACATGAGCGACTACAAGCTGGTGGTCAACAAAAGCACCGTGCCGGTGGGCACGGCAGACCTGGTGCGTAGCACCATAGCCGCTGCCCTGCGTCAACGTGCTGCCGTGCTGCCCTACGCTGTGGTGTCCAACCCGGAGTTCCTGAAGGAAGGCGTGGCGATTGACGACTTTATGCGGCCGGACCGGGTGATCGTGGGTTGCGACAACGACCAGGCGGCGCTGTTGATGCGGGCCTTGTATGCGCCGTTCCTGCGCAACCGCGACCGGCTGATGATGATGGACGTGCGAAGCGCCGAACTCACCAAATATGTGGCCAACGCCATGCTGGCCACCCGCATCAGCTTCATGAACGAGATGGCACTACTGGCCGAGAAGGTAGGCGCTGATATCGAGCAAGTGCGGGTCGGCATCGGTAGCGACACGCGCATCGGGAGCCACTTTCTGTATGCCGGTTGTGGTTGGGGCGGCTCCTGTTTTCCTAAGGACGTGCGGGCGCTGGCCCACATGGCCAGCCAGGCCGGTACTGAGTTGGGCATGCTGCAGGCGACCCAGACCATCAATGACCGGCAGCGTGGCCTGTTGGGGCAGCGCGTGGTGGCACGCTTTGGCCCGGACCTAAGTGGCCTGCAGTTTGCGGTGTGGGGGCTGGCCTTCAAGCCAGGCACGGACGACATGCGCGAAGCGCCGAGCGTGAACTTGATTGAAGAGTTGCTGCAGCGCGGCGCCCGCGTCCACGCCTTTGACCCGGCGGCAATGGTCGGCGCCAGCGAACGTTGGCAGTCGCAGCCTGGCTTTGTGGCCTGCAAAGACCCGCTCGCGGCGACCGACGGCTCCGACGCCTTGATTGTGGTCACTGAGTGGCGCGAGTTCCGCAGCCCTGACTATGCCGAACTACGCCGTCGCCTGCGCCAGCCAGTCGTCATCGACGGACGCAACCTGTACGACCCCGAACTGATGGCCGAACTGGGCTTTGACTACACCGGGATTGGACGGGCACAGCCCAAAAACGTCGAAGCAGCTGATTCAGCCGGCGAGAAATCCATTCGGGCGCTCGCTGCTTGAAACAATCCGCGCGTCTGGCGCAGCTTGCTCTAGCGCGCTGGCAAGGCCCGTCACCGGTCGCGGGCGAGCCATCACTGGTACCGGCAACGGCAATGGCGCCGGGGCGGCCTGGGTCCCAAAGTCCAGGATTTCCAGCCGTCCGTCGTGGTGCTCCACCAGAGCGGTCAGGCTTTCGACCCAGTCGCCGTCATTGCAGTAAAGCACGCCCTCGATCTGCCGCATCTCGGCATGATGGATGTGGCCGCAGACCACGCCGTCCAGACCGCGCCGCCGTGCCTCGTGGGCGACAGCGGTTTCAAAGTCGCTGACATAGCTGACAGCCCGCTTGACCTTGAGCTTGAGCTTGAGGTATTTGGACAGACTCCAGTAGGGCAGCCCCAGGTGCGCCCGCAGCACGTTGAAGCGGCGGTTCACCTTGAGGATGAACTCATAGGCCATGTCGCCGGCGTAGGCCAGCCACTTGGCGCACTGGATCACACCGTCGAACAGGTCGCCATGGGTGACCCACAGGCGTCGGCCGTCGGCCAGGGTGTGGACGCAGTCCTCCACCACATCGACACCACCAAAATTGTGCTGCAGGTATTTGCGGGCGAACTCGTCGTGGTTGCCCGGCACAAACACCACCCGGGTGCCCTTGCGTGCCTTACGGAGAATTTTTTGAACCACATCGTTGTGCTCCTGCGGCCAGTACCAGCTGCGCCGCAGCTGCCAGCCGTCAATAATGTCGCCCACCAGGTACAGGGTTTCGCAATGCGTATCCCGCAGAAAATCCAGCAGCGCGTGGGCCTGGCAACCCGGCGTGCCAAGATGGATATCCGATATCCAGACCGTGCGGACAAGCAGTTTTGGCAAAGCGTCTTCAGGGTTCATGGGCGGCACCTCCAGAATCTGTCCCCAACACTAGGCAGCCCGCATGACGCCACGATGAAAAAGCGGCTTCGGCAACACCCCTGGTTTACCATCGGGCGAATTTGAAACAAGTGGGCGCTCGCGCAATGGGTATCAGCAAAACCAGGTTATTTATGTTTTTCTCGGGCGCCTGTTTGCTTGCTGCCCTGCTATTTGTGGCTTATGTGGCGCTGGCCTTGAACTGGAGCTATTCCAAAGGAGAGCGCGCCGGCTTCTTGCAAAAACTCTCATCCAAGGGCTGGGTGTGCAAGACCTGGGAGGGCGAGCTGTCTTTGGTGGCGATTCCCGGCGCGAGCCCTGAGAAGTTTCTCTTCACGGTTCGCAACGCCGAGGTCGTGGGCCAGCTCAATGCCCTGATGGGCAAGCGGGTGGCGCTCGATTACGAGCAGCACAAAGGTTTGCCAAGCTCCTGCTGGGGAGAGACCGATTATTTTGTCACCGGCGTGCGAGAAGCCGGGTTTTGAGCCGCTGGCACCGCCCGAGCAGGGTTTGTACTGATTTGCAAAGCGCGTACTTCATGCGACAAACCACGCTCACCAGCGTCGGGTTCGCTGTGTAGCAGGCCGACAACTTGGCTTCATGGACGAAGGCGGACGGGCTCCACAATTCTTTTAACCGGAGACAACCATGACAAAAACAGCCGCAAAAACTACCCACAGCGTCGGTACCAGAGCCGGCCCAAACAGCCTCTTTCGCCGCCATTGGCTCGCCGCCGGTGCGGCCGCCATGCTCAGCCTGTTTGCCGCATTGCCAGTGGCTGCCCAAAGCTACCCCAACCGGCCCATCACCCTGATCGTGCCCTGGGGTGCTGGCGGCGGAACCGATGCCACCGCCCGCATCATTGCCAGCCTGCTTGAGAAAGACGTGGGCCAGCCGGTGAATGTTGTCAACCGTACCGGCGGCAACGGCGTCGTGGGCCACTCGGCGATTGCCACGGCCGCGCCCGATGGCTACACGATTGGCATTGCCACCGTCGAGATCGGCATGATGCACTGGCAGGGGCTGACTGAGCTCACCGGCACGTCATACACGCCGATCGGCTTGGTCAATGCTGACCCGGCAGGCGTCCAGGTGCGCGCTGATTCGCCTTATAAAACAGTCAATGACTTGCTGGCAGCCATCAAGGCCAACCCCGGCAAGCTCAAGGCCACGGGTACTGGGCAGGGGGGCATCTGGCACCTGGCCATCGCCGGGCTTCTGAAAGACCAAAAAATTGACCCTGCGGCACTGCCCTGGGTTCCCAGCAATGGGGCAGGGCCTGGCTTGCAAGACCTGATTGCCGGCGGCGCCGAGGTCGCGCCGGTCTCCTTGCCTGAGGCCCGCTCCCTGATCGACGCGGGCAAGGTACGCAGCCTGGCCATCATGGACGCCCGGCCCTCGGCCCTCTACCCCAGTGTGCCCACGGTGAAGTCGGCCCTCGGCAGCGACTGGACGATGGCGGCCTGGCGCGGCATTGTGGCACCCAAGGGCATACCAGCAGATGCCCGCGACAAACTCAGCGCAGCCATCAAAAAAATTGTGGCGAGCAAAGATTACACGGATTTCATGGGCAAGCAGGGCTATGGCGTGATTTACGCCGCGCCAGACGACTTTGTAAAGTTCATGGCCAAGTCTGACGCCGAGTTTGGAACCACCATGAAAGCCGTTGGCCTAGTCAAATAAGGCCTTTGTAGGCCCGCAATGCACAAGCTCAGCGCTCTATGAAACTTAATGACGCTGTTTTTGGTTTGCTGCTGCTGCTGCTTGGGAGCAGCGTGCTATTTGTGGTGCAAAGCTTTCCAAAAATACCCGGGCAGCAGGTGGGCCCTGCCCTGTTCCCGGGCCTGATTGCTGCGGGCTTGTGCCTGGGCGGCGCGATTTTGCTGCTGCGTGGATGGCGCTCCCGCCACAGCGCGCCCTGGCTGACGATGCGCGATTGGGTGCAGTCGCCACGGCATTTGCTGGCTTTCGGCCTGCTGGTCGCCTCGGTCGTCTTCTATATCGCGGCCTCACAAGCGTTGGGCTTTTTACCTTGCTCGGTGCTTGTTTTAAGCGCGCTTTTCTATGTGCTCAAGGTCCCGCTGGGCCGGGCTCTGCTCACCGCCCTCCTGGTCAGCCTGCTGATTCATTTTGTGTTCTACAAACTGCTGCGGGTGCCCCTGCCTTGGGGCATCCTGGTGAACCACACCTGGTAGCCGGCCAAAACACCCGTCAAAAAATCGCCGGACATGTGGACCGCTGTTGCACAGGCCTTCTCGATGGTGTTCGAGCCCCACACCATGCTGGTGATGGTGTTGGCATCCCTGTACGGCCTGTTCGTTGGCGCAGTACCGGGCCTTACCGCCACCATGGCCACCGCCCTGCTGGTGCCGGTGACTTTTTTCATGGCGCCTATACCAGCGGTGGCGGCGATTGTCACAGCCACTGCCATGGCTATTTTTTCGGGCGACATACCGGGCTGCCTGTTGCGCATCCCGGGCACGCCGGCATCCGCCGCTTACACCGACGAAGCCTTTGCCATGACGCGCAAAGGCCTGGCCGAGCAGGCACTTGGCGCAGGCCTGGTGTTTTCGGCGGTGGGCGGTCTGTTTGGCACCCTAGTGCTGATTCTTGCGGCCCCTGCGCTGGCCGACTTTGCCACGCGCTTTAGTTCGTTTGAATATTTTTGGCTGGTGCTTTTGGGCCTGACCTGCGCGGTGTTTATCACCTCTGACAGGCCGCTCAAGGGGCTGATCATGCTGTTTTTAGGCCTGCTGGTGGCCTGCGTCGGGCTGGGCAACCCGGCAGGGTTTCCCCGCTTTACGTTTGGCAATGTGGAGATGATGGGCGGCATTGGCTTGATTCCACTGATGATCGGCATGTTCGCCATCTCTGAGATCATCCGTTATGTGGTTGACACCAGCCCACCAGCCGAGATGGTGGTCGAGCAGGTGGGCAATGTCCTTAAAGGGCAATGGGCGCTGGCCCGAAAGTACCCGATACAAATTTTGCGCGGCAGCGCCTTGGGCACCGCAGTGGGCGCGCTGCCAGGTGCCGGGGCAGATATTGCGGCCTGGATGTCCTATGGCATGAGCAAAAAGTTTTCAAAAGAGCCGGAAAAATTTGGCACGGGCCATGTAGAGGGCATTGTTGAATCTGGCGCTGCCAACAACAGCGCTTTGGCCGGGGCCTGGATTCCTGCCCTGGTGTTTGGCATTCCGGGCGACTCCATCACGGCCATTGTGATTGGCGTTCTGTACATGAAGAACATGAACCCCGGACCCTCCTTGTTCACCAACAACCCGCAAAATATCTACGCGGTTTTTCTCATCTTCATCGTCGCCAACATCATCATGATCCCGCTTGGAATCCTGTGCATCAAGGTGGCTCGTCGCATACTCAAAGTGCCCCGTAATATCTTGATGCCAGTTATTTTGATGTTCTGCGTGGTGGGCACCTTCGCCATTAACAATGACTTGTTTTCGATCGGCGTGATGTTGGTCGCCGGGCTGCTGGCCTATGTGTTCGAAGACAATGATTTTCCAATCGCCCCAGCCATCCTGGGTGTGGTGCTGGGCAGCATGCTGGAAGAGAATTTCATCACTTCGATGATCAAGTCAGACGGTAATTTGGGCGCTTTTTTCTCGCGTCCGATTGCCGCCGCGCTGGCCGGCCTCACGATTCTGATTTGGCTCACGCCGCCCCTGCTGGCCCTGCTGCGCAAAATCAGAGCAAGCGCTACGGCGGCCCCCTAAAGCCCGCGCACCCTGGCTGACCAGCGCTTGTCTAAAAAGGGGTGCCGGGCACCCTGCTCGATCAAAAGCTGGGGTTAGGCCAGGGCTTTGTGTGCGCCATCGCACAGTGGCTTGTTGGCACTTTGCTTGCAGCCGCAGAAATAAACCGTCTTGCTGTCTGTGGCTTCGTACTTCACTGGCGTAAAGCCCGAACCCTTGTGCGAGCCGTCGCAAAACGGCTGGGACTTGCTTTGGCCGCATGAGCACCAGTAATAGCTTTTGCCAGCTTCAACCGCTGTGGCGTAGGGAGATTTTTGGGGTATGAGAGCATCCATGATGGGTTCCATTGTGGGTTGGTGGGAACTGTGCTGGGATCAGGCCAGCTCCGTGGGGATGGCAATGCCGAGCTGAGCCGCCCATATACCCAAGACCGGCATGATAGCGGGGTGCAGGGCCAGACCCTGCTGCTTGGCTTGCGCGGACAGCGCCAAGCCGTTTTCGCCAGGGGTCCTCACGGCCGTGCCTGGCTGCGCCGGGCGGGAGGCCCGGCACTGCGCCGCCACAGCGCTGGTTTGGTGCTTAAAGCTCTCCAGGCCGGCAAAGGCCCGCGGGTCGATCACTTGCAGGTAGACGGTCGCGCCCCAGCCCTCGCGCGGGTCAGCCCGGCCGTGGCCCGCAAGCCCGCCGGTGAGCGACTCCACCAACAATGACAGGCCATAGCCTTTGTGGCCTGAATCCTTGCCGCCCAGGGGCAGTATGGTGCCCGGCGGTTGTGTAAACAGCACCCCGGGGTCATCACTGGGAACCCCATGCCGGTCCATCACCCACTGGGCGGGCAAGTTTTTACCCTCTTTGTGTAGCCGGTTGGTCAGGCCGTTAGTCGTGGCCGCAGTAGATACATCGAGCAACACGGGCGCGCCATTGGTGGGAATGCCTGCGGCCAGGGGATTGGGCGTAAACACCGGGTCAAGCCCGCCAAAAGGCGCCACGCTGGCAGTATTGGGATCGGAGCAGGCCAACACCAACATCAAGCCCTGGTCGGTCACCCGCTTCAAATAGGCCGCCAAGCAGGCGATGTGGTGGCTGCGCCGTATCACCACCGTGCAGGTGCCAAGGCGGGCAGCCCGCTGGATTGCGAGTTCAATCGCCTTGAGCACCAGCCATGGACCTGGCAGGCGACAGCCATCCCAGGTGACTGCAGCAGGCGCATCGGCCAGCAGGACCGGCTCGCTAGCTTGGCGCATGCTGCCCCCGGCCAGTTCGGACAAAAGGGCCCCAGCAGCGCCAGGCCATGCGTGCTGTGCCCAAGCAAATCGCCCTCGTCCAGAATCTCGGCCACCGCTTAAGCTTTCTCAGCGTCCAGGCCAGCCGCATGCAGCAAGGCCTGGGCA
>SHXM01000101.1 GCA_009693325.1 Rhodoferax sp. | reverse complement strand
GTGCTTTCGCTTTTGGCTCAAGTAGCCTGGCAACGTCACCTCCCGGCGTCGCAGGCGCGCGCAGAGGATTTGCAAAAACCGCCCTCGTTGGCCAGTCTGCGGTTGGCCAGTTTGGGCGAGCCTATCGCTATGGGCAAAGCATTGACGCTTTACTTGCAGTCCTTTGAAAGTCAGCCTGGTGTCTATGTGCCTTCTAAGAAACTCGACTACGACCGAGTCCGAGGCTGGCTGGCGCTTTCACTTGAATTGGATCCTAAAGGACAGTACCCGCTCTTTGCTGCGAGCAAGCTCTACGCCGAGCTCGGCGATGAGGCGCGGCAACGTTTGATGCTCAGCTTTATTCGGCAGCAGTTTGACCTGGACCCCAATCGGCGTTGGCCTTGGCTGACCCACGCGGCAGTGATCGCCAAGCATCGGCTTCATGATCTGCCGTTGGCGAGAGAATATGCGCAGGCCGTGCGGCTGCGCGCAGTCGGACCGGATGTGCCGCCCTGGGTCAGGCAAATGGAGGTGTTCATCCTTGAGGACATGAACGAACTCGAAAGTGCCAAAGTTTTGCTCGGAGGACTTTTGCGCGGGGGGCAGTTCAAGGACGTCAAGGAAATTGAGTTCATGGAAAAGCGGCTCCAGGCCATCGACGACAGAATACGTTCAAAGTGACCGATTTCGCCGCCGTCCCATCAATTATTCCCACACCTGTTTCTGATTCACTGCGATGACTACCCCCGCCTTCCGCTTCACCCAACTCCGCAAGAACTACGGCAAACGCCCGGTGCTGCACGGCATTGACCTGCAGATTGGGGAGGGCGAGTTTTTTGGCCTGGTGGGCATGAACGGCGCGGGCAAGACCACGCTGCTCAAGTGTCTGCTGGACTTTTGCGCGACCGACGGCGGCAGCATCGAGATTGGCGGCGTCAGCCACCGATTGACCGAGTCGCGCAAGCCGCTGGCCTTTTTGCCCGAGCGCTTCATGCCGCCCTATTACCTGAACGGCCGCGATTTTTTGAAGTACATCCTGAAACTGCAGGGCCTGCACTACAACGAAGCCCCGGCGTTGGAGATGCTGGCCGCGCTGGACCTGGACGCCGCCGCGCTGAGCAGGCCGGTGCGCGCCTATTCCAAGGGCATGACGCAAAAGCTCGGGCTGGCCTCCTGCTTTTTGGCCAACAAAGATATCTACGTTCTGGACGAGCCCATGAGCGGCCTGGATCCGAAGGCGCGTGCGCTGCTGAAAGCGCAACTGACGCGCCAGCGCGAAGCCGGCCGCACCCTGTTTTTCAGCTCGCACGCGCTGGCGGATGTAGAAGAAATCTGCGACCGCATGGCCATCCTGCACCAGGGCGAGCTACGCTACGTCGGCTCCCCCGCCGGCTGCCGCGAGCAGTTTGGCGCGGCTACGTTGGAGCAGGCTTATTTGACCTGTATTGCCTGAGGGGCAAGGCATGCTCGTCATTCCCGGCCGCGGCCGGGAATCCGGGGGCCATGGATCCCTGGTCAAGCCGGGGATGACGGGAGAGCAGCCGAGGCAGTAGCCGGAGATATTGCCTTCTCGAGCAGCTGCAGGCCCAACGCCTCCTGCCCGGCGCCCCGAGTGGCGCGCAGGCGAAAGCGTGTTTCAGCGTCAAATTCCGCCAACATCGCGGTGGCCATGTCGTCGATCAGGCGGTTCAGCGGCGTGCCGCGACTTTTGGCCAGCAGTTTCAGCCGACGGTGTTTGTCGCCAGACAGCCGTACCAAAAATTGGGGTCAGATTCCAATTAAATCGCTGCGTGGATGGCGTATGTCATTCGCCCACCCGCCGCAGCACCACCGAGATCACCTCCGCTGAAATGCGAAAGTCGGAGCCGTGCAGGCGCTCGAACACCGGTTTGGCCAGGGCAATCAGCCCGCGTTGTTTGGCCATGCCGATGACCGCTGCGGTGCCGGCCACTTTCAAGCCGTGGGCCAGTGCGACGGCGCGGCCGGCGCGCTCGTCCATCAGCAGCAGGGCAGGCTGCGCATCGGCCAGGGCGCAGCGGATGCAGGCGGCTTCGCCTTCGTCCAGGTCAGGCAGCGCGGGCGTGGCCGGTGTTGGCTCGGCGAGCCGAAGCCAGCCATTGGCTTGGGCCTGCAGCAGCGCCGCCTCGCCGGCAAAGCCTTGACCGGTGATGAGTTCGGCGTTGACCTCTGCCGGTATCCAGACCGCTGCGAACAGTTGTTGCAGCCAGGGCAGACCGTCGACATAGCCCAGCCCGATCAGCGGGCTGGCATCGCTCAGGACGCGGCCAGCCATTCGTCCAGCGTGTCCATGTCGCGCACGGCCTCTTTGGCGTCAAGACGAATCACGGCGATCCCCAGGCGCGACACATGTTGTGCAAACTCGGGCACGCCCATGCCAGCCAGTTTGGCGGACCGCACCAGCGACAAATGGCCGTCGCGGAACAGCGCAGTGGCCAGGGCCGGCCTGACCCCGCTGGCGTCAAGCAAACCCGCCGATTCGATACCGACCAACAGCGCATCGGGCGTGTCTCGGTTCATGACCACCACCACATCTTTGTGCGCCAGGCGCAGGGCCTCACTGGGGTTGTTTTTGAGGCCGCTCACATTCACCACTTCCATAGGCTCCTCCTATAGGAATATTGACAGGGAATTTAGTATAGGCGGTAATTGGGGTAATTGGGGTCAGATTCCAATTAATCGGCGAGGGCGGCAGTTGCCCGCCACGCCCGCCACCCCCCGCCAAGCCCGGCCACGACCGGGAATCCAGGGTTGCATGAATCGCCGGCCAAGCCGAGCATGACGGCGTGGGGAGCCTTTGTCAGAGCATGGCCAGAAACTTAGTTGGGTCGGCTGAGAGCAGGGCAAAATTGTCAGGGGTCACGATGACCGGGCGGGCATCGGCAAACTGTTGCAAGAAGGCACCCAGGCCTTTGGTGGATTTTTTCCGGCCAGATTTGACCTCGATGGCATATAGCTGGTTGTGGTGCCGGTACACAAAGTCGACCTCGGCATTTTTTTCGCGCCAATAAAAGAGTTCGCCCGGCAGTTGATGGAGTTCGGCACCCACTGCCAGCTGAAACACGCGGCCTCTGTGTTCCGGATCAGCCAGCGCATTGGGCCCGGTGGTCATGGTGTGCAGTGCGGGGCAGGCCGGCAGGATTTTGGGGCTGGAGGTGCGCGTGAGCCAGCCTTTGGCTGCGTATTTGTCCAAGGAAAAAATCAGGAATGCGCCTGCATACAGTTCAAGGTAGTACTTGACCAGATCAGTGTTGCCAGAGTCCTGCAACTGGCCCAGCAATTTGGTGTAGCTGATTTCCTGGGCCGGGTAGCGGCACATGATTTCAAACGCCTGCCGAAACAGGGCCGGTTTGGCGACTTTGCGATTTTGCAGAATGTCCTTGCCAATGACGGCCTCGACGATGGCGTCTTTGAGGTAGGCGTACCAGCGGTCCCAGTTCGGTTCGAAAGCAACGGCGCCGGGGTAGCCGCCATAGTGCAGGTAGCGCTCCAGGTCGTAGTCAAACGCGGCCTGCAGTTCGCTGAAGCGCCAGTGGTGAATCTGTGTCAGTTCAAAGCGGCCGGCCAGGCTTTCCGTCAGACCCGTCTGGATCTGCAGCGAGCTGGACCCCAGCAAGACGACCCGCAGCCGGTGCGGTTGTTGGTCCCACAGCGCTTTGATGGTGTCCGACCAGTTGGCGATTTTCTGAATCTCGTCAATGACCAGCAGGCTGCCTTCGCCCAGCAGCAGGGCCTGCTGCCATTGCGCCAGCAGCCAAGTACGGTCGCTGACCAACTGCTCGTCGGCGTTGGCGTAGTGGCTGGGGCCGGCATAACGGGCCAACATCTGCCGCACGCCCGTGGTCTTGCCCACCTGGCGTGGGCCCACCAGCACCTGGATCAGCGCACCAGGTTCTCTGAGGCGCTGCTCAAGTTGAGCAACAAAAACACGTTCATAAGGTGAGGTCATGTTGCGACCATTGTATTTTGAAAGACCAACCTAGTAAAAATACTAGGTATTCCTATCAAAAAAGCAGAGAGGGTAAAAGAATTAAAGAATTGGGGTCAGATTCCAATTAATCGGCGAAAGCGGCAGTTGCCCGCCACGCCCGGCCGCAACCGGGAGCCCCAGGGGCAGGGATCGCCAGCTGAGCCGGCGATGACAGCTATGGGCTTGCGGATATTGGGCGAGAATCCAGGCTCTGGTTGTGAGCGGGCCTTGGGAACTTGAGCGGAATTCGCGGGTTTTGACTGATTGGGCTTGCTTATTTGGTGCGTGCGTTGAACCCGGTTTACAAATGATGCTGCCATGCTTGATATCTGCCGCCTTGCGGCGCCTGTGTGAGCCGGCTCGGTGCCGGCCGCGCCCGGCGGGGGTTTTGCGGCCATGACGCCGCCACGGCATGACTTCTGGCCGTCCTGCGGCTACCGGCTGCTGTCAGTCAATGCTGAGGGGCATCTGGCGCTGACTGACGATTTTTTGCGTCACTTGCTGCAGCGCCCCGAAATCGCGCCCATTGCAGAGTCCTGCCCGGCTGAGCTGGCCTTGCATGACGCGCTGCTGAACGCGCCCCGTCATGGCGTAAGCGCGGCGGTGTTGCAGGCTATTTTGGACCGGGATGCGGCCGACAACTATGCCGTGTGGCTGCGCTTTCGCGACCGACTGCTGGCCGCGCCCACGGTGGAGGCGGCCTACCTGGCCCTGTTCCAGGGCGAGGGGGTTGATGTGGCGCCGGTGCTGGTGCAGCAACTCACTCAGATTCTGCTGCGCCATCTGCTGGGCGATACGGCCTCGGCCATGCAGGCGCGCGTGGCCGAAATGCTGTTTCGGACCCAAAAAATATCGGTGCTCGAAGACGGCGCAGTGATGGCAGCCGACGACGAAACCGTGGAGCGCCACGCCTTGTCAGCCGGCTTTGGCAGCGTGGGGGAATTGCTGCGGCGCGAAGGCGTTGCGCTGCGCAGTGTTGACCTCGATGTGCTGGATGCCGACAAGTCCGATCTCTACTGGCCGCGCAGCGAACACTTTGATCTGGTGCTCAACCTCAACCATGGCCAGCCGGCGCTGCTGGCCTTGGCGGAGTTGCTGCAGCGCTGGATCGAGCATTTCCTGAAGGTGCAGGTGCGGGTGCAAACCGATAGAGAAATTGTTGACGAGCACTGGGTCTGGCATGCTGGCCTGGATGCCCAGGCCAGCGCCATACTGAATGATCTCTACCGGGGCGACGAGCCAGCCGAAGAGCGCATGCGCCGCCTGCTGTGCCTGTTTCGTCTGGAGTTTGTCAACCCGACTGACATGCTCGCAGCAGTGGCCGGACGGCCGGTGTACCTGGCGATGGCCATGGACGAGCAGAACCGGCTCAAACTCAAACCCCAAAATCTGCTGCTCAACCTGCCACTTTCGCGCCGCTCCTGAGGCATGCGCACTGGCACACCAAGCCCTCTGGCCGTACTACACTCAGCGCCATGCCAAGCTCCAATGCCCCTTTTGAAATCCATGTGCACGGCCAGATCACCCTGCGCCCCGAAGTCGCATTCGAACAGCTGCAAGAGGCGCTCAAGCCGCTCTGGAAGTACGCTGGCGCCCGCTCCCTGGCCGATGCCGCCGAGAGCAGCTACGAGGACGAACCCGGCATCAAGTTTGAGCCCGAGAACCACATGCTGCAAATCTGCTGGACCGTGGCTGGCGACGACGATTTTCGCCAGGTGCTCGACGAGGTCTGCATGAACCTCAATGAGCTGGCCGCTACCGGAGCGGCAGTCGAGGTGACTTTTTATGACGCAGATTTTGACGATGAAGAAGAGGACTCAGAGGCCGAGTCGCGCGATGATTTCATGATGCTTTTTATTGGCCCGGACCCGGCCTCGATCATGCAGGTACAGCGCGACCTGCTGGTGCAGGATGTGGTCAACATGATGGAGCGCCACTTTGATGGCGCCGAGCTCTCAGGGGTGGTAGCCGAGATTGACAAGCTGTTCGCTCAGCGCTTTGACGACCTGGTGAATTCCATGCAATTGGGCAAGCCACCGCGTGGCTCGGGCGGCGGCTCTGGCGGCGGGCATGGTGGCAGCCACGGCGGCGGCCGCAAGCCGCGGCATTTGCATTGAGCCCCCCGACAGCACCGGCCGATTGACCCGCCAGGCGCGGCTGCCTGCCCGCTCAGCCAGCCGCGCTGGTAACTGCCGGGGCGCTGGCCGGAATGGTGAGGGCAAAGTGGATGCCACTGGCATCAATCTCAGCACTCAGGTCACCACCCGCTTCTTGCAGGCTTCTGCGCGCCTGGTACAGGCCAAGCCCGAGCCCGCCAGGTCGTCCGCTGGCAAAGGGCTCAAACAACTTGGCCGGCGAGATCCGCCGCTGCCCTTGCAGCGATGGGCTGAAGAAGCGCACCTCGGAGGCCGCCGCCTTGAATGGGCCGGCTTCAATGGTCTGCAGGTGGAGCACAGGTTTTTCAGCGCCGGGGTTGCGCCAATTGGGCGACAGGTTGGAGAACAGGTTGTCGAGCGCGCGGGCCAGCAGGGCCGGTGCAATCCAGGCCTGCGCCTGGCCCGAGATATGCACCTCCACCCCGGCCAGATGTGCTGCATTGCCGGCCGCTGCGCGCAGGTCCAGCAGCGCAGCCTGTTGGCTCGCCGGGTTGTTGGCGATCGAGGCCACCAAGCGCTGTGCACGCTCGCGGGCCAGCGGCGCATTTTTTTGTAGCCGCCGCGCAGCTGCCAGCAAACTCTCGTCCTGCTGGCAATCATTGAAATCAGAGCATACCCAGCCAACCCATTGGGCCAGGTTGCGCATGTCGTGCTGAAGATAGAGGGTGAGCCTGGCACGCTCGGCCATGGCCACCGAAATAGCTTCGGTACGAACCCGCAGGGCAGACTCCAGCAGCAGTACAAATACCCGGGCGAGCTGGTCGGCAAACAGGCGGCGCTCTCCCCCGACAACGCTGTGGCTGAGCGTCATCACCAGCAAAACATCATTGCCGCTGCTCAGCCTGAAGGCCAGCGGCCCTCGGCTTTTTGGACCCGCCGCCACGGGCTGCGCCGGCTTCTGGCCCCACTCGGAATCAACCAGGTAACCAAACCAGTCACCCGAGAGTTGCAGGTGCTGCCAACCACCGGCACGCAGCAGCGGCCAGGCAGCAGGCGGGATATCCAGCGGCTCGAGCCCCTCGGCGCCAAGCTGCAGCAGGCTTTGCATGCCGGCCTGGTAGCGCCGGGCGCGCTGGGCCAGGCGCCTGCTGGTGACGAACAGGGTCAGCCCGGCGGCCAGACAAACCAGCGACAGGTTAGTCAGGGCGGCGTAATCCATACTTGTTCAAGTAGTAGTAAACATGCTCTCTGGCCATGCCAAGTTGGCGCGCCACCTCGGCCACGTTGTAACCGGCGGCCACCCAGGTGCGCCGCAAGAGCTGTTCTTCAGCACTCGAGGCGGCCTCTTTGGGGCCCTCCCAAAGGCGTGCCGTCAAATGCAGGCGTGCCTCGCCGGCGGCTGTCATGCGGCCCTCGGCGTGGTTGAATAGTTTGGCCCGGCTCAGCGCGCTGTGGATGCTTGCCAGGCTGGCCGGTTTGACCAGGAAATCAAAGGCGCCCCGACGGATGGCTTCGAGCGCGGCGGCATCTTCGTCTTGTCCGGTGAGCACGATGACCTTGATGGCGGGCGATTTTTGCAGGGCGTCATCCAGCACCGCGAGGCCTTCTGCCATGCCACTGGCATGGGGCGGCAGGCCCAGGTCTAGCAGCATGAGTTGCGGCTGGGGCGCAAGAGCCAGCCGCACGCCAGCCTCGGCCCGATGGCTGACCGACTGCACCGCGTAGCCGGCATCGATGAGGGAAGAGGCAAGATAGCCACTCAGGGCCAGGTCGTCCTCAACCAGCAGCACCGAGCACGGGCTGGGCATCGCATGCTCTCGGGGTTTAGCGGTCGTCACCGAGGCTCCTGTTCAAGAGCGGCACAACTGCCAATACAAAACCTGCAAACAAACAGACAAAACCAAGCACTACCCGGGCCATCAGCCAGTCAGCCGGCGTGTCGGGACTGACCGCCAAGAGCGCATACCCCGAGAACAAAATAGCCAGCCCCGCCAGGCTTCGGATGCGCCGCCCACGCGTCACTGCCGCCCACCTCTGACGAAAAATTTCTTTAATATTCATACGCTGTACCGCACGGGTTGGCTGGGCTGCCTGGTTTCAAGGCGCCGTGGCAGCAGGGCGGTGGGTGACCGAGCCCGGAGGCAGCATGTCGACCCCCTGGCGCTTGGTCAGATCTAGCGTGTCGCCGGGGCGCAGCACCAGCTTGTTGACCGTGATGTGGCGCGGTGCGATCGTCATGCTCGCGCCGGGCACAGGCGCCGAGCCCTCTGCGAGCGCCTGCCCGTTGATCCAGACCGTGCTGTTGCCACCTTTTCGCACCACCATGCCCGACAGGCTCAGCAGGGTAGGGGCAGGCGGCGGCGGCCCGCTGGGCACGGTGCGCGCTTGCACGATGGCGCGGCGTTCAGCTGCATTGAAAAAAAGTGTCCCCAAGGCCTCGGTCGGCTGCGCCTGCACAGTCGCGCCCCAGCTCGCCAGGAGCAGCGCGCACAGCCCAGGACGGTGCAGCCCAGCCATCATGATGAGGGGGCCGGGCTCGACGCGGCCAGCGGTTGTTTGAAAAAACGCAGTTCGCACTTGGCTGTTAGCCCCTGGCTTGCGGGCGCAGACAAATCGCAGGACTGCAGCCTGAACAGGCCCTTGACCTGCGCGCCGTAGCTGGCCAGCAGCTCGAGCAACTCTGACTCGTGTATGCCCTCGAGGGACAGCGCCAACTCGTGCGTCTGAAACGGCGCAACCGGGTTCGACGGATCGCCCGGCGCCACCGCAACCGGTGGTTTGAGCGAATAGCTCAGGGTGTTGGGCAGGCCGCTGGCCTGGTGAACTTTTGTCAAGGTCTGGGCCCAGCCCTCGCGGTCGGCCGGGCCCAGCAGGCCGGCTTGTCTCGGGGCTTCAAAGCGCGGCATATTGGCCGACAGCAGGGCCAGCTCTTCTTGCTTGCCTGTCAGTGTGGACTGCAGCCGGGCTTGCTCGTCTCTGGCTGCAGCTGCCTCTGGCCGCAGGCTTTGCCCGTACTGCTGCAAGGCCCAAACCAACAGGCCACCAAGCACAGCAATAGCGGCGAACAACAGCAGCGCCCGGCGCGACTGGTAAACAATGGCGCTCAGGTCTGTCATGGTTTGCCCGGCCCAGGTTTTTCGGCTATGGCCGCCAGGTTGGCAAAGCGCAGGCACCAGCTGTAGGCGCTGGGCTCGGTGGGCTGCTCTTTGCTGCCGCCGATGATCGATTCAGGGGCCTGGGTTAGCGCCGGGTTTTGCAGCAGCGTCAAGCCCGCCAGCCCGGTAAACCCCTGCGCCAGGTCGCCGAGCAGTGCGGTTCTGGCCTGCACGCCCATGCCGGGCGGTAACTGCAGGTCAAAGCTGATGCGGCTGCCGGGCAAAACTGGCAGGGCATCGCTGTTGGCTGCCGGCGCCGGGGCGGGGGTGAGGCCTGCCTGCGTGGTCGCGATGCAGGGGGGCGTCTGGGCCGACTCCACAGCCCAGCTCAAGCGGCTCAGGCGCAAGGCCGGGTTGACAGCAAGCACGGTGGCGAGCGCCTGCAATTGCTTGGGCATCGAGGGTGCAGAGAGAATTTCATCGCGCTCCAGGCGCAAGGCACTTTTGACCAGGCCGACCGGCACCGGGTAAGCGGCGAGCTCTTTTTCGAGGCCAGTGAGCTGCTGCCCGAGCTGGGCGGACGCGGCCCGGTTTCGCTGCAAATCGAAACCATCGAGGCGCAACTGCGCATAGGCGCCGAAAAGCGCCCAACACACCAGGCCAGCGGTAGCGGCTGAGGCGGCGTAGCTCAGCCGGCTCAGCCCTGCTGCCACATGGCCGGTGCGGCGAGAGAGTGGCGCGAGTTGCCCGGGCGGTGATTTCAGCGCGAGCTCAAAAAGCACGAATTTGAAATCGCCTGAACCCATGCCGCGCATAGCCTTGGGGACTGGAACGGCGGCCATCCCCATTGCCAGCAGCGCCTCGGCGATGCGCGGGTCCTGGCCCAGCACCAGTACCGGCAGCTTGGCGCTGTCGCGCTCCACCACCTTGGTGTTTTCAAGGTGGCGCAGGGTTCTGGTGATCTCGCTGCTGACAGACCCGGCCGTACTGGCCTCGCGGATCAGGCGGCTGATGACTGGCGCCCGCTTGTGCACAAAGAGGATGCGGCTCGACTGCTCCCCAAGCAGAACAATAAACAGATCAGCCGACAGCGACCTGCCCAGCCCCAAGCCGGCCAACAGGCCCGAGGTGGTCCACATACCGGCAATTTTTGTACCGACGCGGTCGAGTGCGGCATCCACGCGCTGCCGGGCGTCGACTGCCAGCAAGGTTTGTTGTCTGGGCGCAAGGCGGTCAAGCATGCCGCCCTGCGCCGACCCGGGCAGGCTGGCTTTATAAGGCGTGTCAGGGAAACGGCTGGTCAGTTGTCGGCCGATGAAGCCCGAGCGGTCCGACCCGAACAGGCGTGGCACCTGGATTTCGGTGAGAATTTCTTTGGCGAGATCTGAAACCACCCACACAGAGCCGGTCTTGGGGGGGTCTACGGGC
>SHXM01000100.1 GCA_009693325.1 Rhodoferax sp. | reverse complement strand
GGGGTGTCTTTCGATGTGATGCCTGGCGAGTCATTGGGTATCGTGGGCGAATCCGGTTCTGGCAAGACCACCATGGGGCGCTGCCTGCTGCGGGTCTATGAGCCCCATGGCGGCAGCATCAACTACCGCCGCGCCGATGGTTCGGTGGTGGACATAGTGCAGGCCGATAAGCAGACCCTCAAGGACTGCCGGCGTGAAATGCGCATGATCTTCCAGGACCCGGTGGGCTCGCTGAACCCGCGCATGACGGTGGCGCAAATTGTCGGCGAGCCCCTGCTGGTCAACGGCATCGCCACTGGCAAGGCGCTGGACGACCGGGTGGCCGAATTGCTGCAAAACGTGGGCCTGGAGCCGGCCTGGCGCGAGCGCTACCCCCATGCTTTTTCAGGTGGCCAGCGCCAGCGCATTGGCATTGCCCGCGCCATCGCCCTCAACCCCCGGGTGATCATTGCCGATGAAGCCACCTCGGCGCTTGATGTGTCTCTGCGCTCGCAAATGCTCGACCTGCTGCTGAACCTGCAAGACAAGCTGGGCCTGTCTTTTGTGTTCATCAGCCACGACATCGCGGTGATACGCTATTTTTGCGACCGGATTGCCGTCATGTACCGGGGCAAGATCGTGGAGACCGGCGAGACCAACCAGGTCTGCGACGCGCCCACCCATCCCTACACCCAGGCCCTGTTGTCGGCCATCCCACAACCTGACCCACGCAAGCGCAGCATGCACAAGCGTTTCCGTTATCAACCCGAGTCCTGAGTCGCCGTCATGAAAATCACCGACATCAAGACCTTTCTGATGCACGTGGGGGCGCCGGCGCCAAAGGCCTGGGCGTCAGACAATGCCTTTGGCAGCCAGAGCTACTCGCCTGGCATCACCGGCACCCGCAACTGGTTGTTTGTCAAGGTCTACACCGACGAAGGCCTGGTGGGCATCGGCGAATGCTCAGGTTGGCCGCGCGTGATCGAGACAGCGGTTCAAGACCTCAAGCGCCTGCTGGTCGGCGAGGACCCGACCCACATCGAGCGGCTGTGGCAACGCATGATGTCGGCCATCATGGTCCATGGTTTGACCGGCACTGTGGGCGCCGGTGCCATGACCGGCATCGACATGGCGCTGTGGGACATCAAAGGCAAGGCGCTGGGCGTGCCGGTCTGGAACCTGCTAGGCGGCAAGGTGCGTGACAAGATCCGCATCTATGCCCATGCCAACACGCCAGAAGTGGCGCTGAGCCTCAAGGCCCGTGGCGTGACTGCCATCAAGTGTGGCGGCGTGTCTGACCCGGTGCGAAAAGTGGCGGCTCTGCGCGAGGCGGTGGGTGACGAGATGGACATCATGATCGACCTGCATGGCCCACCCTGGATGACCCCGGGCGACGCAGCGCGCCTGGCGCGGGCCCTGGAGCCCTACCACCTGCTGTTCATTGAAGACCCGATTGCCCCTGACAACCTGGATGGCTACAAGCGCATCCGAGACGCCGCCCAGGTGCCGCTGGCCGCCGGCGAGCGCATGAGCACCATTTACGGCTCGCGGGAGCTGATCGAGCGTGAACTCGTGGATGTGATCCAGCCCGACACCGGACGCGCCGGAGGCATCACCCAGATGAAGAAGATTGCCGCCATGGCCGAAGCCCATCACATCATGGTGGCGCCGCATTCGGGCTCGCTCGGACCGGTGGCCGAATACGCCGCCCTGCATCTGCTGGCCGCTATTCCCAATGGGTTGTTTTTGGAGCGGATCGAGGACGACTGGGAGGGCCGCCAGCACACGGTGCTGCCGCATCCGCTGTCGGTGGAGGGTTTTCTGAAGGTGCCCGATACGCCCGGCCTGGGCGTTGACATTGATGAAGCCTTTGTCGCGCGTTACCCGAGCCAGGCCAATCTTTCGTCACAGGTGTCGGCTAGTTCGGGCTCCTATGAGCCCGGCACCCATGACGAAAATGTCTATGTGCAGACCCGCTTGCAGCGCGCCAAATACTTCAGCCCAAACTAACCATGACCTCTACCCTGACCGACGACGCCGTGCAGGCCTTGCGCACCACGTCCACCGCCACCCTGACCACGCTGCTCTTCAAGCATGGCCTGCGCAACACCTTTTTGCAGGGCGTTCGCCTGCTCGGTTCTGGTGGCGCGCAGATGGTGGGCCCGGCCTACACCCTGCGCTACATCCCGGCGCGTGAAGACCTGGACCACATCGGCGTGTTCCAGGACCACGGCCACCCGCAGCGCAAAGCGGTCGAGGAAATACCAGCCGGCCATGTGCTGGTGATCGACAGCCGGGGCGACGCTTCGGCCGCCTCGGCAGGATCCATCCTGGTAACCCGCATGATGGTGCGTGGCGTGGCCGGCATCGTCACCGACGGTGGCTTGCGAGATAGCCACGAGATTGCCGCCCTGGCGATCCCGAGTTACTGCCAGGGCCCCTCGGCGCCGACCAACCTGATCAAGCACCACGCCGCGGACCTGAATGTGCCGATCGGCTGCGGTGGGGTTCCGGTGTATCCGGGCGACATCATGGTGGGCGACGCCGAAGGCGTGGTGGTGATCCCCCTCGGCATCGCCGAAGCCGTGGCCCATGAGGGGCGGGCGCAAACCCTGTTTGAAGATTTTGTGACCGAACAGGTGTTGGCTGGACGCGGTATTTTCGGCCTTTATCCGCCTACGGACCCGGCAACCGATGGGCAGTTCAAGGCCTGGTGCAGTGCCAAACACCCAGCGCCATGAAAATTGATCGCCTGCGGGTGTTCATGTCGCGCGACAAAGACCGGCCTCGGGTGGTGGTGGCCATGGACACCGACGACGGCATTACAGGCTGGGGCGAGTGCTACAACCACGGGCCGGACTTGGCGCTGTTCCCCTTGCTGGATTACCTATTGATCTTCCTCAAGGGCCAGGACCCGCGGCGCATCACCTACCTGACGCACTACCTCATGCAGCAGACCCGCTTTCCGCCCGGGGCGCTGGGCCTGGCGGCCATCTCGGTGCTGGACCATTGCATGTGGGACATCTCGGCCAAGGCGCTGGGCGTGCCGGTGTACCGGCTGTTGGGCGGGCATGTGCGCGACCGGGTGAAGGTGTATGCCGGCCTGTACACCGCACCCGACCCGGCCGTTGCGCGGGACCAGATGGACGCCTTGTATGAAACCTGGGGCTTGCAGGCGTTCAAACTCAGCCCCTACCGGCTGGACATGCACCGGCATCGCTGGGGCGAGGTTGTCCGGACTTCGGCGGAGTACTTTCGGCAACTGCGCGAGACGGTTCGCAGCGAGTACGAAATCGCTTTCGATGCGCACGCCAAAATCTTCGAGCTGGCGCAAGCGATGCAACTCGGCAACGCCCTTGCCCCCTATGACCCGCTGTTTTTTGAAGAGCCGATCCGGCCCGAAAACTTTGAGGCCTGGGGTGAACTCAAGCGCGGCCTGCAGTGCCCGCTCGCCACCGGTGAGTCGCTGTACAGCCGTTTTGAATTTCTGCGGCTTTTGCAGGTGCGCGGCTGCGACATCATCCAGCCCGACATCTGCGTGGTGGGTGGCCTCACCGAGATGCTGCAGATCAATGCGTTGGCCCAGGCGCATTTTGTGAGCATTGCCCCGCACAACCCCATGGGGCCCCTCGCCACGGCAGTCAACCTGCATTTTTGTGCCAGCCAGACCAACTTCCGCATCCTGGAGTACCGCCTGCCGCAGGGGCCAGGCTATGTGTTTGGCACAGACGCCACAGTGAGCCCGCAGGCGCGGGAAGAGGGCGCCTGGTACGTGAAAGACCCCTACCTGCCCAAAGACGGCTACTTGGAACTGCGGCCCGAGCGTCCGGGCTGGGGCATCGACATGGACGAAGAACTGCTCGGCACCGAAGCCTATGTGCACTGGGAGCGCCGGGTGCCGACCAAGCCAGACGGCTCGAGCGGCTATGCCTGAGTTGCTGCCCGGCGATGTGCTGTTGCGCGTTGGCGCAGCCCGCGCCGTGTTGCGGCCGCAGGCCGGTGGTCGGGTCTGCAGCCTGACCCTGGTGCACCCTGACGGGCATGCTGTACCTGTTCTTTACCAGTACACCGATGCCGGGGTCGACTCGCTGAACTGGGCCAAGGGCGGCATTTACCCGCTGGTGCCCTATTCCAACCGGATCGCCCAGGGCCAATTGCATACGGCCAATGGCACGGTGGCACTGCCACCTCACCCCAACGCCCAACCGCATACCCTGCACGGCCATGCACATGTCCTGCCATGGACTGTGGTGACACACGACGATATGTCCGCCCATCTGCGGCTGGACAGCCCGGCTTGTGCCGCCTGGCCCTGGCATTTGCAGGCTGATATGTGCTTTCGCCTGACAGCCCACGCGCTGCAACTTGATCTGAGCCTCACCCACTTGGGCGCCGGTGACATGCCGGCTGGCATCGGCTTTCACCCCTATTTTTTGCACCACGAGAACGCGCGCTTGCGCTACCACGCCGGCCGCCGTTGGTTGACAGACGTTGGCTGTCTAGCCCTTGGCTCCGAGCCGCTGTCACAGCCTGAAGGTTATGACGCGCCCAAGCCCTTGGCGCCTGGCATGTTGACAGACTACCTGTCGGAATGGGACGGTGCGTTGGAGCTGGAATTGCCCCAGGGCGAGGTGTTGGGCCTGCAGACCGACGCGGTGCTGTCTCACCTGGTGGTGCACCGGCCCCCCCAGCCGCTTTACCTCTGCCTGGAGCCAGTCAGCCATGTCGCCGATGGCTTCAATTTGGCCGTGCGCGGCGTGCCGGGTACTGGGGCTGTGTTGTTGCCTTCAGGGGGCGTGCTGCGAGGGCAGATGACCATTAGCCTGAGTGATCGCCGTTTTTAAACTTGCGACGAAATTTCTACCATGTCCGATCGTATTGTTG
Organism: Rhodoferax sp.; assembly: GCA_009693325.1. GTDB lineage: Bacteria > Pseudomonadota > Gammaproteobacteria > Burkholderiales > Burkholderiaceae_C > Rhodoferax. Next base: position 5,847 of record SHXM01000100.1, on the reverse strand, counting down.
ACGTCCGCATCACCCCGATTGCTTTTCGCGACCCGCCACTGCTCAACGTCTCTGGCGTGCACCAGCCCTGGGCCCTGCGCAGCATCATCGAAGTTCAAACTGAGAGTGGCCGTATCGGCCTGGGCGAAAGCTATGGCGAAGCCGATACGCTGGCTGATCTGAACCGCATTGCCCCCGCGCTGATCGGGCTCGATCCCTTTGCGCTCAATGCCCTGACCCAGGTGGTCTACCGCTGCATTGGCAACAACCCGGACATCGGCGCACCCTATCCGCCCGATGGGGACAAGGCCCGGGCCAGTGCGCTGGGCGCATTCGAGGTAGCGTTTTGGGATTTGCAGGGCCAAATCACTGGGCGGCCGGTGTATGAATTGCTCGGTGGTGCGGTGCGCAGCCATGTCAGCTACAGCGCCTACCTGTTTTACAAATACGCCAAGCACCATGCTGATCCGGGCTATGCCACTGACCCCTGGGGCGAGGCGCTGACGCCGCTGCAACTGGTGGCGCAGGCGCAGCGCATGGTGGACCGGTACGGCTTTGGTTCGATCAAGCTCAAAGCCGGTGTCTTTGAGCCAGAGCTTGAAATAGCCGGGCTGCGCGCTCTGCGCGCGGCCTTTCCCAAGCACCCGCTGCGCATCGATCCGAACGGTGGCTGGTCGGTGTCAACCACCCGCCGCCTGATGCCTGCGCTGTCCGAGCCCGGCCTGCTCGAATATCTCGAAGACCCGGTCGGCAGTTTGGAAGAGATGGCCGAGGTGGCCAGGTTTGCCACCATGCCGCTCGCCACCAACATGGTCACCATTGCCTTTGGACACCTGCCGCGCTCAGTGGCGCTGAATGCGGTGCAGGTAGTGCTCTCGGACCACCATTACTGGGGCGGGCTACGTGCCTCGCAGCAGCTCGCGGCCATGGGCCGGGTGTTTGGCCTGGGCATTTCCATGCATTCCAACTCGCATCTGGGCATCAGCCTGGCGGCCATGACGCATTTGGGCGTGACCCTGCCCAACCTGTCCTATGCCTGCGACACCCACTACCCCTGGCAGGAGGACGAGGTCATCGAGGGCGGCAAACTGCAGATCAGCAAGGGGCAACTCGCCCCGCCCGCCGGCCCTGGCCTGGGGGTCAAACTAGACCGCAGCGCGCTGGCCCGCTTGCACAACAATTTTCTGGGCTGCGGCATTCGCCAACGCGATGATGCCAGTGAGATGCGCAAGCACCAACCCGGTTTCAGCAAACAAAGACCGCGCTTTTAAATGGGATTGCGGGCCGCTGCTTGGCAGTTACCTGCCCTTGGGGCCTACAGCCTTCGGCGCTGTGATAAGGTCAGCGGATCGGCGCAAACTGAGTCAACCGGGCGGCTCGGCCGCCTGCTTTAAAAAGGCTTGTCAATGTTGGTTCGTTTGATTTATGTCAGCCGGGCAGTCGGGCCGGTTACCTCCACTGTCTCAGCGTCTATTTTGGCCAGTGCCCGAAGACAAAACCCGTCTGCCGGCGTCACCGGGGTGTTGTGCCAGGGATCCGGGCTTTATCTGCAAGCACTTGAAGGCGAGCGCTCGGCGGTCAACCGTCTTTTCGCCCGCATCATGTCAGACACCCGGCATCAGGACGTCGAATTGTTGTTGTTCGAAGAAATCAGCCAAAGGCGCTTTGGAGCCTGGTCCATGGCCTTGGTTGAGTTATCCGACTCGGACCCCATGGTGCTGATGAATCATCCCGAGTTTGACCCCTACGCAGCCAGCAGCGGCGGCGCCATGGCTCTGCTCGAGGACCTGCTCAAAGCCGGCAGCCCCATCGACACGCCGCCGCCCCAAACCAGAACCTGAAGCCGATCAGCCCCTAAGCGCCGTGCCAGTTGCCTGCCGGTCATGCCCGGCTTGCCAGGGCATCCATGGCCTGGGCGGCGCGTACCTCTGACCTGAGCTGCTCGGTCAATTCAGCCTTGAGTTGCATGAAGGGGAGGGTGGTTTTGACCGCGTAATGGCGGGGGTGCGGCAGCAGCACGGGCTGGTCGAGTTTGATGCGCCCGGGGCGGGCGCTCATCACGGCGACCCGGCTGCCCATGAACACCGCCTCGTCGATGTCATGGGTGACAAACAACACGGTTTTTTTCTCGGCTTCCCAGATGCCCAGCAGCAGCTCTTGCATCAGCTCGCGGGTTTGGTGGTCCAGGGCGCCAAAAGGCTCGTCCATCAAGAGCATGCGCGGGCCGTTGGCCAGGGCGCGGGCAATGGCCACGCGCTGCTGCATGCCACCCGAGAGCTGCTTGGGAAAATGGTTCTCGAAGCCGTGCAGGCCCACTTGGTGGATGAATGCGGCTGCGGTTTCAAGCTGTACAGCGCGGGGCAGGCCGCGCTCTCGCAGGCCAAAACAAACATTTTCCTGCACTGTCAGCCAGGGAAACAGGGTGTAGCTTTGGAACACCATGCCACGGTCGGCGCCTGGGCCTTGGATGGGTCGACCGTCAAGCAACACCTCGCCGCTGGTCTGGGTGTCCAGGCCGGCAACAATGCGCAGCAAAGTGCTCTTGCCGCAGCCGCTGGGGCCAAGCAGGGTGAGAAAATCATTCTCGTGGACGATCAGCTCAGTGGCCTGCAGCGCTGGCGTGGGGGCGCTGCCGCTGGCAGAAGGAAAGCTGCGCGAGACGCCACGCACCGTGAGTATGGGAGAAGGCATGGTTTGACTTGGGAACACCGGTTGCGGCGCTGCTCAGCGATCCAGCAGCGCCCAGGGAAACAGGCGGCGGTTGGCCCACTTGAAGGCCAGGTCGCTGCACAGGCCGATCAGGCCGATCACGATGATGCCGAAGATGATCTGGTCGGTCGCCAGCAGGGACTGACTGTCGGTGATCATGTGCCCAATGCCGCTGCTCGAACCGATCAGCTCTGCCACGATGACATAGGTCCAGGCCCAGCCCAGCACCATGCGCAGAATCTCGGCGATCTCGGGTGCGGCGCCGGGTATCAGCACCCGCTTGACCAGGCTGGCGTCGGTGCTGCCCAGGGTATAGGCCGCCTCCACCAGGTCGCGCCGGGTGTTGCCCACCGACACAGCAACCATCAGCACCAGCTGGAAAAAACTGCCGATGAAAATCAGTGCGAGCTTTTGCGCCTCACCAATGCCGGCCCACAGGATCAGCAGTGGAATGAAGGCGCTGGCTGGCAGGTAACGGGCAAAGCTGACAAAGGGCTCGAAAAAGGCCTCGACCGGCTTGTAGGCGCCCATCAGCACGCCCAGCGGCAGTGCCAGGGCTGCGGCAATCAAGAAGCCACCCAGCACCCGCCACACGGTCATGCCGATGTCCTTGGCAAAGCCATATTCCGTCAGCAGCCGCCAGCCGCTGGTGAGCATCATCCAGGGGTCGGCCAGAAAGGTCTTGCTGACAAAACCGCTGAAGGTTACAGCCGACCAGAGCAGCGTGAACAGCACAAAGAAAGCCAGGCCCAGCACAATTCGGGTGCCTGGCGCAACGGATGTGAGTGGCTTCATGGGGGCGTTCTCTTGCCCTGGCAAGGGGGAGCGGTTGGCAGGCGCAGGGAAGAGCGGCGGGCGAAAGGGGGCGGGTTTCAGTTGATGAAGCGGGTGTCAACCAGGTGGCTCAGGTCGGGCATGTTGCGAATGATGCCGACTTCGAGCAGCAACTCCGCAGCCTCTTTGGTGAAGGCAGCGTGTTCACCGGCAAAGAACTTCTGGTTGGCTGCCCTGTCTTGCCAGCGCAGGTATTTTTGCGAACTCTCGAACTGCTCGCCGCTCTGCTTGACATCGGCACCCATGATTTCAAAGCTCTTTTTGGGCTCGGCCTTGATCATCTCGAGCGCCGCGAAGTAGCCGTTGGTCAGGCCTTGGGCAGCCTTTGGGTTGTCGGCCAGAAATTTGGGCGTGCAGCCAAAGGTGTCCATCACCATCGGGTAGTCGAGCGTGGTGGCCAGGATTTTGCCGGCCTCGGGTTTGGCCCGCACCGCACCCAGGTAGGGCTCGTAGGTCATGCCAGCGTCGATTTGCGTGTTGCCCGCAATGAAGGCATTGGCGGCAGCCTGTGGTTCGAGGTTGACGATGGTCACGTCTTTGAGGCTCAGGCCGTTTTTCTTGAGCATCCAGGCCAGCGTGAAGTAGGGGGCGGTGCCCGGAGCGCTGGCCGCCACGGTCTTGCCCTTGAGGTCGGCTATTCTGCTGATGCTGGGTTTGACCACCATGCCGTCGGCACCAAAGCTCTTGTCGAGCTGGAAGATTTGGGTGGTGGCAACACCGTTGGCGTTCCAGACCACCCAGGTCTCCACGGTGGTGGCGGCGCACTGCACGTCGCCCGAGGCAATCGCTAGATGGCGGTCTTTTTGTGGGATTTTTTTGATGCTGACATCCAGGCCCTGCTGCTTGAAGAGGCCGGCTTCATGGGCCAGGACCAGTGGCGCGAAGCCGGTCCAGCCCGAGATGGCGACGGTTACTTTGGTGTTCTGGGCCTGCGCTGGGACACACAGCGCCAGCGCCGCTGCTGCGGCGGCACCCCACCCGGCAAGTTGGCGAAGGGCGGTGAGGGTCAAGATGATGCGGTTCATGCAGTTCTCCTGGGTTGGTTTCGGATGGTCTGTTTATCGTATCAGTTTTGTGGGCGGTGCCGGCAGGATTGATGCCGGATTGGCGCCGCCGGCCGGCGGTCCGCTCCCGGGTAGTGGATGTTGTCAAAAAACTTGCGACCGGCTACGAGCGCCTTGAGCCGCCAAAAATGCCGCCTAGCACCCCGCGAATAATCTGCCGGCCCAGTTCCCGGCCGATGGAACTCGCAGCGCTTTTGAAAGGGCTATCCATTTAGCTCCACAACGCCTATCATCCAGTTGTGAGCAAGATTCGACCACTTGGAGATAAAAAGTACCCAAGCAACTGGATTGAATTTCAGGACTGGTTTGCCACCGAAGAGTCCTGCACAGAATACCTTGAGAGTCTGCGATGGCCGAAAGGATTTTGCTGCTCGTCTTGCGGTGCGATTGACGAGCCCACACGCGCTACTCGGGGACGGCTGATTTGCAGAAGCTGCCGACATCAAAGCAGCGTGACGGCAGGAACCATCTTTGACAAGACCCGCACTCCGCTGAGAGTGTGGTTCGCTGCGGCTTGGTACATCACCAATCAGAAGCAAGGCGTTAGCGCCCTCGGACTCCAACGCGTACGGGGCTTGAATAGTTACCAGACCGCATGGACCATGTTGCACCGGTTTCGCCGTGCGATGGTACGTCCTGATCGCGACTTGCTATGTGGCACTGTCGAGGTTGATGAAGTTTTCTTGGCACTGAGCCGAAAAGACCCGGAGAATCCAAGGCCCCCAGGCTCAAAAGCCCATAACCGCAGCCATTTGGTAGCCGTTGCTGTTGCCATTGAAGTGCTTGAGCCCAAGGGCTTTGGGCGCATTCGCCTTCAACGCATTGCAGCACCCACCATCGATGCAATCGTGCCATTTGTACAAGCGAACATCGCGCCGGGTAGCACTGTGCGCACTGATGGGTCTGCAATTTACGCAACGCTAAAGGACAATGGGTTTAAGCACGATCCCCATGTCATTCTTGGATCCAAAGTCCCTGCACATGAGCCGCTGCCAGGAGTTCATCGCATTGCGGCATTGATCAAACGCTGGTTTCTTGGAACCCACCAAGGCGCCGTGGACCCACGGCACGTGGACTACTACCTCGATGAATTTACCTTCAGATTCAACCGACGAAAGTCGGGCTCAAGAGGAATGCTTTTCTACCGATTGATCCAGCAATCCGCTGTATCAGAACCTGCCACATACGCAAATATTCGCGACAATCATCATCCATTGAAAGTCACGCCCGACCATCCTAAAGTTGTGGAGCTAAATGGATA
>SHXM01000099.1 GCA_009693325.1 Rhodoferax sp. | reverse complement strand
CTCGGCCTGCCACATGGCCAAATTGATCATCCAGCTCATCAACGATGTGGCCAAAACCATCAACGCCGACACCCGGGTGGCTGACCTGCTCAAGGTGGTGTTCATCCCCAACTACAGCGTCAGTTTGGCCGAGCTCATCATCCCGGCAGCCGACCTGTCCGAGCAAATTTCCACCGCCGGCACCGAGGCGTCGGGAACCGGCAACATGAAGTTTGCGCTCAACGGCGCCCTGACCATCGGCACCCTTGACGGCGCCAATGTCGAGTTGCAGCAGAACGTGGGCGCCGACAATATTTTCATCTTTGGCAACACCACGCCCGAGGTGGCCGCCATTCGGGCTGCCGGCTACCAGCCCCGCGCCATCCTGGCCCGCAAGACTGAGTTGCAACGGGTGCTCGAAGCCATTCGGGACGGCCGTTTCAGCCCGCAGGAGCCCAGCCGTTACACCGCCATTTACGATGTGCTGGTGAACTGGGGCGACCAGTACCTGCTGCTGGCCGACTACGCCAGCTACATCGCCGCGCAGGAGCGGGTCGATGTCCTGTACCGCACGCCCGACGCCTGGGCGCGCAAGGCCTTGCGTAATGTGGCGGGCATGGGTCCGTTTTCTTCTGACCGAACCATTGCCGAGTACGCACGCGACATCTGGCGCGTCCAGCCCCTGTTGCTGCCAGGCTGAGCATTGTCAATTGAACAATCTCGGCTGATGGCAATTCCGGGTCACTGGGGCGGGGGTTTTGCCAGCTTGTCCTGGGTGTTGTTGTCAAAGTCGCTGGCCGAGTGGCGCTCGTGCAATTGGCTTGAGGGCTCGCCCGAGATGCGGTTCACCATGCGGCCGCGTTTCACCGCCGGGCGTGCCGCGATTTCGTTGGTCCAGCGTTGGATATGGGTGTAGGCCTGTACTTGCAAAAATTCACCAGCCTCGTACAGCAGGCCCTTGGAGAGGGCGCCGTACCAGGGCCAGACCGCCATGTCGGCGATGCTGTAATCGTCTCCAGCCAGGTAGCGGCTGTGCGCGAGCCGCTGGTCCAGCACATCGAGTTGGCGCTTGGTCTCCATGGCAAAACGGTCGATTGCGTAGGCGATCTTGGTTGGCGCGTAAGCGTAAAAATGACCAAAGCCGCCGCCAAGATAGGGCGTACTGCCCATTTGCCAGAACAGCCAGGACAGGCATTCGGCACGCCCAGCCTGGCCGGGCAGGAAGGCGCCAAATTTTTCTGCCAGATACAGCAGGATCGCGCCCGACTCGAAGACCCGGATTGGCTGTGCTCCGCTGTGGTCCACCAGCACGGGTATTTTTGAGTTGGGGTTGGCTGCCACAAAACCGCTGCTGAACTGCTCGCCCTCTCGGATCCGGATCAGCCAGGCGTCGTATTCTGCGCCCTGGTGCCCGAGCGCGAGCAGTTCTTCGAGCAGCACGGTCACCTTCACCCCGTTTGGCGTGGCGAGCGAATACAGCTGCAGCGGGTGGCGGCCCAGCGGCAATGCTTTCTCGTGGGTGGGTCCGGCAACCGGTCGGTTGATGTTTGCGAACTGCCCGCCATTGGCGCTGTCATGCACCCAAATGGCGGGCGGAATGTAGTTGTTGGAAGTCGTCATCGGGAGTTGGGTTTGCCTGTGCTGGTAGTTTGCTGGCCCCCGTCCATCGAGGCGCTCCAGCGGTCGCCCCAGCCGCGCGCCTGTTCGCTGTCGCGCCGCTCCCGCTTGGTCGGGCGGCCGCCTTCAAGGCTGCGCGCTGGCTCGGGTGCAAGCCGCCGCTGCTCGGCCAGTGCCAGCCGGGCTTGCACAGATTCAGCGGTTTCGGTGTACAGCAGCGCGGCCTCGGGTGCGCCGCCGCGCCGGTCGCTGATGACCTGCACCAGCAGGGTGCGCTGGATCTCGCCGTTGCGCAGTCGCACCGTGTCGCCGGCCTTGAGTTCACGCGAGGCCTTGACCACCACGCCGTTGACCTGCACCCGACCTCTGTCGATCTCGTCGCTGGCCAGGCTGCGGGTCTTGTAAAAACGTGCAGCCCACAGCCATTTGTCAATGCGCAGACGCTCCATATGCCGGGTTCGGTTTAGGCTCTGGGCTGAGTTTGTCTGGGCCTAAAGCGCCCGCTCGATCGCGCCGAGCAGGCGCTTGTCCTCGGGCGGCACGCCGCTGGCAAAGCTGCCCACCACCTGGCCTTGGCGGTTGACCAAGTACTTGTGAAAGTTCCATTGCGGTGCTTCACCGCTGGCCTTGGCCAGGGCCGCATACAAGGGGCTGCGCCCGGCGCCCAGCACCACGGTTTTGCTGAACATGGGGAACTTCACGCCGTAGGTATTGAAGCAAAAATCGGCGATCTCTTTGCCCGAGCCTGGCTCTTGCTGGCCAAAGTCGTTGGACGGGAAGCCCAGCACCACCAGGCCGCGCCCCTGGTAACGGGCGTGCAGGGCTTCAAGCCCCTGGTACTGGTTGGTGAAGCCGCAGTAGCTGGCGGTGTTCACCACCAGCAGCACTTTTCCGGCGTACTGGCACAGCTGCTGCGGTGCCTCGTCTTGCAGCCGTTTGAACTGCTGTTGCAGCAGCGCCGGGCAGGCGGTGTTGCCAGTCGGGCCGGGCGCGGCGGCCAGTGCCGATGCCCAGGGTATGGCGCAAGAAAAAATCAGGCTAGCTGTCAGTTTGACGAATTTCATGCGCTAGGATTGTGCATCAGCCTGAGCCCTGGTCTGTGGCCTGCCCTGCCAAGCCCCTTCCCTGTTAAGAACTGCAGCAGCCGGCACGTTGGTGAACGGTGCGCCTGCCTCGCGGGTGTAGGCCTGCCTCGCGGGTGTAGGGGTGTAGACTTCGCCCTCTGAGCAACAAGGGGGAAGGCAGGCCGTTGGGGCAGGATTTCTTTAGCTTCGTGCTGAGCTTGCATGCCCCCTTGCTGACGATTTAAAACTTTCTGGAGAGCACCATGCGTCGCGATACTTTTCTTAAATCACTGGCCATCGGCGCTGCAACAGCTGGCCTGCCGCTGTCGGCACTGGCTGGCAGCAACATCAAAATGATGATCCCGGCCAACCCCGGTGGCGGCTGGGACGGCACTGGCCGCGCCCTGGGCAGAGCCCTGCTCGAGTCCAAGGCGGCCGACACTGTCACCTACGAGAACAAGGGTGGGGCGGCCGGCGCCCTAGGTCTGGCCCAGTTTGTCAATGCCAGCAAGGGCGACCCAAACGCCATCATGATCATGGGCGCGGTCATGCTTGGCGGCATCATCACTGGCAAACCGGCGGTATCCTTGAGCACGGCCACACCGCTGGTCCGCCTCACCAGCGAATACAACGTGTTTGTGCTGCCAGCCAACTCCCCCTTCAAGACTATGAAGGATGTGATCGAGCAGCTCAAGAAAGACCCTGGTAGTGTCAAGTGGGGCGGCGGCTCGCGCGGCTCTACCGAGCACATTGCCGCGGCCATGATTGCGCGTGAGGTCGGGGTGGATCCGGCCAAGATCAACTACGTGGCTTTCAGGGGCGGTGGTGAGGCTACAGCGGCTATTTTGGGCGGTAATGTCACTGTGGGCGGCAGCGGCTACAGCGAGTTTTCCGAGTACATCAACGCCGGCAAAATGCAGGCCCTTGCTGTGACCTCTGGCGCCCGGCTCAAAGGCATCAAAATTCCCACGCTCAAAGAACTGGGCTACAACGTCGAGATTGGCAACTGGCGCGGCGTCTACGGTGCGCCCGGCATCACGGCGGCACAACGCAAAGCCCTGACAGACCTGCTGCTCAAGGCCGCCAAAAGCAAGTCTTGGGCGGCTGATCTGGAGAAAAACAACTGGACTGCGGCAGTCCTGTCAGGCCAGGAATTTGAAGACTTTGTGGATAACGACTTCGCCTCGCTGCGCGCCACCATGGTCAAAGCCGGCATGATCTGAGCCGGCGCGTGCTCTCATGTCGTCCCTGGCTTGCCTGGGGCTACCGGGCGGTGGGGAAGGGCCGTGGACAGTGGGGCAAGGGGACGGCGCCAGGAATTACCGGTTGTGGTGGGCGTTGACGAAAGAATGACATGGCGATGAATCATCATGAAACCGGGCACTGAGAAGCACTTGTTGCAAACCCTGGTAGGCCTGGCGGTGGTCTTGCTGGGCTTGGGTTTGGCGCTGGGGGCGGTGAGCATTCCTTCAGCGGCGGGCTACGCCGGGATCGGGCCCAATTTTCTGCCCTGGCTGGTGGCGCTGGCGCTGATTCTGTGTGGCGGTTTCATGGTCCGCGAGGCCCGCAGTGGTGGCTTTCGCAACATGGATGAATCACTGGGAGAAGAGCAGCCCTATTGGCCCGGTTTTGTCTGGATGTCGGCCGGTCTGCTGGCCAATGCGGCGCTAATCACCACCATAGGCTTTATTTTGAGTTGCACCCTGACTTTTGTGCTGGCGGCACGGGGTTTGCGCCTGGCTGCAGGGCAGAGCGCCAGCACAGAAAGTTGGCTGATGGACTGCATCACTGGCCTGCTGATTGCTGCACCGGTTTACTGGATGTTCACCCAATTCCTGGCGATCAACCTGCCCGGACTCACCAGTACAGGTTGGTTGTGATCGATATCTGGGGCCAGCTGATGCAGGGCTTCGCCACGGCCGGCACGCCGGTCAATTTGCTGTGGGCCTTTGTGGGCTGCGCGCTGGGCACGGCGGTCGGCGTGCTGCCTGGCATTGGCCCGGCTACGGCGGTGGCAATGCTGCTGCCCATCACCGCCAAGGTCGAGGCCACCGCTTCCATGATCTTCTTTGCCGGCATTTACTACGGCGCCATGTACGGCGGCTCCACCACCTCCATCTTGCTCAACACACCGGGTGAAACGGCCAGCATGGTGACCGCCATGGAGGGGAACAAAATGGCCAGAAGCGGGCGCGCTGGCGCAGCGCTTGCCACCTCGGCCATTGGCTCCTTTGTGGCGGGCTCGATTGCCACCGTGCTGGTCACTCTGTTCGCGCCCGTGGTGGCTGACTTTGCCGTCAGGCTTGGGCCGCCCGAGTATTTCATGCTCATGCTGCTGGCGTTTACCACGGTCAGCGCGGTGTTGGGGCAAAGCGCTGTGAGAGGCATCACCGCCCTGTTTGTCGGGCTGGCACTGGGTTTGATTGGCATGGATCAAATTACCGGGCAGGCTCGCTACACCGGCGGCGTGCCCGAGCTGCTGGACGGCGTGGAGATTGTGTTGGTGGCCGTGGGCCTGTTTGCCGTGGCCGAGGCGCTGCATGCTGTGCTGTTTGAGGGGAGGGCGGTGGAGACCGCCAACCGGATGAGCCGTGTCACCATGAGTGCCAGCGACTGGCGCCGCTCCATCCCGGCTTGGCTGCGCGGCACTGCCATCGGTGCACCTTTTGGCTGTATTCCGGCCGGTGGTACCGAGATACCCACCTTTTTGAGTTACGCCACCGAAAAAAAACTTGCCAAGGGCGACAACCTTGCTGAATTTGGCACCCGCGGCGCCATCGAAGGGGTGGCAGGCCCCGAGGCTGCCAACAATGCCACTGTCACCGCCGCACTGATCCCTTTGTTAACCCTGGGGATCCCTGTCTCTAACACCACCGCCATTTTGTTGGGCGCGTTTCAAAACTATGGGATTCAGCCCGGACCGCAGTTGTTCAGCAGCGCATCAGCGCTGGTCTGGGCCTTGATTGCGTCGCTCTATATTGGCAACGTGATGTTGCTGGTGCTTAATCTGCCACTGGTGGGTTTGTGGGTCAAGCTGCTCAAGGTGCCCAAGCCGCAGCTCTATGCCGGTATTCTGATCTTCGCCACCGTGGGTGCCTACGGCATGCGTCAAAGCGCCTTTGACTTGTTTTTGCTCTATGCCATCGGCCTGCTCGGCTTGGTGATGCGGCGCTTTTGTTTTCCCACCGCGCCGGTGGTGGTGGGCATGATTCTGGGCCCGCTGGCCGAGGCGCAGCTGCGTAATGCCATCTCGATTGGCGAGGGCAGCGCTATGGTGTTTTTGCAGCGGCCCATGTCGGTGGGCCTGCTCTTGGTGGTGCTGGCCGTGCTGCTTGTGCCGCAGTGGCTCAAGCGCCGAGCTTGAGTTTGTGGGCCAAATCCGCCGACCCTGCAGCGCTTACAAGCTGCGGCTGTAACCGGCTGCCCGGTGGTGGGGTCGGGCTTACCCTGAATGGCAGGGCTGCCCACCCTGCTTGAATATCCCCGCGCATGACTACGGCCTTTTGCCTCATGCGGCCCAGTTGCTTGTGCCTGGCCCCTGCTGTCTGACCCCTTTGGCTTGGGACTGGGATCTGTGGGGCACTCGTGGCCACAGCCCCGACCTGAACGTGATCGACGCCCGTGAGAGCTGCTTGTTTGCGACCGTAGCTCAGGCCCATGCCCAAATCCATGGCGCAACATCCCGGCTGTGGCCGCTGACCCTGGGCATGGTGGCCTACACCATGCCCGGTCTTTGGATACTGGCGCAACCACTGGTCGAAGTGAGCCTGCCCATCGAATAAATGACAAAATCCACAGCAAGCCAGAAAGGACAGCCCATGACATACACCCAAAGCAAGTGCCTGATCCAGGCCGCCCTGGCCGGCGCCCTGCTGTGCTGTGGCCCGGCCCTGGCCCAGCTGGCGGACCCCCTGCCGGGTCAATGGGGGCAGAAAGCCCCCCTGCTTGAGCCGAATTCCGAATTCACCTTGGCCTCGAGTGAGAACAAGATTTATGTGCTGGGGGGCTATCCGAACGGTCGCATCAGTGTCAAGACCGTGCAGGTCTATGACATGGCCACCGACACCTGGGCGTTGGGGCCGCCCCTGCCTGAGGCCAACAACCACGGCATGGCCGCTGCGCTGGATGGGGTGATCTATCTTTTTGGTGGCCAAACCGATCCGCAAACCGCTTATGTGGATACGGTTTACGCGCTCGACACCCGACAAGGACCGCAGGCCCGCTGGGAGCGTAAGTCGTCCATGCCCAGCGCCCGCAGTGCTGGCGCGGCAGTGGTCCACGCCGGGCGCATTTATGTCGCAGGCGGACGCCCGCCGCGCGGCCATGACTTCGCCGTCTATGACCCGCAGACCGACCGTTGGGAAAAACTGCCTGACCTACCCAGCCAACGCAACCATATCGCCATGGAACTGATTGGGGACCGTCTGCATGTGGTCGGTGGTCGTTTGGGCGGTGGATTTCAAAGCGATAAAACTGCGGCTCATGAAGTCTTTGACCTCAAGAGTCGTCAGTGGACTGTGGCTGCGCCCATGCTCAAGCCGCGCAGCGGCATCAACAGCACCATGGCCTTTGGTTGTATGCATGTTTGGGGTGGTGAAGAAAGCGCGGGGGTGTTCCCCGACCACGATGTGTACAACCCGCGCGCCGACCGCTGGACCGCGCTGCCCAATATGGTGATGCCGATCCATGGTGTCACCGGCGCCACCTTCGCCAACGGCCTGATTTATGTCACCGGTGGCGGCACCCAGGTGGGAGGCAGCAGCGGCAGCCTGCTGCACCAGGTGTACCGGCCCCAGATTCGTTGCGATTGAGTGCCGCGTTTGGGGTGTTGTACCCTGCCAGACCTTGCAGTCCTGGCCCATGAACAGCTCGGTTAAACGCCTCCCAGCCAGCGGTTCGCGCTGGCATGCTGGTCGTACGCGCAACAACCTGGTTTGACGGTGGAGTCGGGGCCAGCCAGTGGGCAGCTTGCCCAGGGTCTTGGATCGTTAGACTTGGGTATTTCCAGACCAGGAGCCCCGATGAACCTACTCATGCTGCACGGTATCAACCACAATATGTTTGGCAAGCGCGACCCGGCGCAGTACGGCACCATCACGCTCGACGAAATAAATGCCAGCCTGGCCGCGCTCGGCGCTGAACTCGGCGTGACAGTGGAGGCCTATCAGACCAACCATGAGGGCGATATGTGCGAGCGGATTCACCAGGGCTACGCTGATGGGGTGGACGCGGTGCTGATCAACGCGGGTGCCTGGACGCATTACAGCTACGGCATTCGCGACGCGCTGGCGATTCTGACTTGCCCGATCGTGGAACTGCACATGTCCAACATCCATGCGCGTGAGCCGTTTCGTCATGTTTCGGTGTTTGCTGAGATTGTCAAGGGCCAGATCTGCGGCTTTGGCGTCGACAGCTACCTGCTGGCCCTGCGCGCCGCGGTGGCGGCGGTTGATGCTGCAAAGAAATGATAGACGGCAACACCGAACTCATCGCCCACATCGGCTTTCCAACCCACGCCTTCAAGGCGCCGATGATTTACAACCCCTGGTTCGAGCAGGCCGGCGTCAATGCGCTTGTGGTGCCCATGGCTTGCCAGGCGAGCGATTACCCTGATTTATTGCGTGCCCTGTTCAAGCTTGGCAACCTGCGCGGCGCCCTGATCACCATGCCGCATAAGGTGAGCACCACCCACTTGGTCGATGAGTTGTTGCCCGCTGCCCTGATTGCTGGCGCTTGCAATGCAGTGCGCCTGGGTCCGGCGGGGCAGTTGCAGGGCGAAATGTTTGACGGTGAGGGTTTTGTGCGCGGCGTACGCAACAAGGGGCTGAAATTGCAAGGCGCCAGCGCCCTGGTGGTCGGCAGCGGCGGCGTTGGCTCGGCGATTGCTGCCTCGCTGGCGGGCGCTGGGCTCTCCAGGCTGGCGCTGTTCGATTTGCAGGGGAGCGCCGCTACCGCGCTGTCTGGCCGGCTCGCACGGCACTACCCGGCGCTGGCGGTAAGCACAGGCAGCGCCGACCCAAGCGGTTTTGATCTGGTGGTCAATGCCTCCCCCTTGGGCATGAATGAATCAGACGCCATGCCGGTGGATGTGTCGCGTCTAGCGCCCGGCAGCTTTGTCGGCGAAGTAGTCATGAAAACCGAGCTCACCGCTTTTTTGCAGGCGGCCCAGGCGCGGGGCTGCCGGGTGCAGGTGGGTTCGGACATGCTGTTTGAGCAAATCCCGGCTTACCTCGAATTTTTTGGCCTGCCCAGCACCACCCCCGATACCCTGCGCTCGGTGGCCCGTTTGCATTACTGAGGAGAGTTGCCACCGAGATTCTCCATTCGGCGCACCTGCGGTGCTGCTTGGGCGCAGGTTGCGCATTGACAGTTATTTTCGAGCCAGTCAGTAGAACACTGCCGCGTCACCGCATCCACCTGCACGCCAAACCTTAATGAACAATCTCGGTTGATGGACACTCCCGGTTTAATTGTCAATGTGCACCCGGATGATGCCCGGATGAGTGCGTCCGCTGACCTTGCCCTTGGGCATCCCGGTGGCTGATGAGGCACTGTCCTGGGGGCCTATGGTGAATCAGTGCACCGCCTCCTGGCCGTAGCGCTGGGGAATTTACACTTGATCAAAACAAAAAAGAGTAATTAGCCATGCAGCACAGACAGATCGGGCCCTTCAACGTCAGCGCCATTGGTTTGGGCTGCATGAACCTCAGCCATGCCTACGGCGCGCCGGTTTCGGCCGAGCAGGGCGAGCGGGTTTTGCTGGCAGCGCTGGATGCCGGCGTCACGCTGTTTGACACCGCTGCTTTGTATGGCTTTGGCAACAACGAAGAGCTGCTCGGGCGGGTGCTTAAACCGTACCGCCGGACAATCACACTGGCCAGCAAGGGAGGCATGGCCGGCGTGCAGTTTGCCGACGGACTCAAGCGGGTGATCGATGGGCGTCCTGAAGCGCTCAGACGCAATTGCGAAGACAGCCTGCGTCGACTGCAAACTGATGTGATCGACCTGTATTACCTGCACCGCTGGGACAAGTCGGTACCCATCGAAGACAGTGTGGGCGCCATGGCTGATCTGGTGCAGGCCGGCAAGGTGCGCACACTGGGCCTGTCTGAAGTTTCGGCCAACACCCTGCGCCGTGCCCATGCCGTGCACCCGATTGCAGCGCTACAGACGGAGTACTCGCTGTGGACACGCAACCCGGAGATCGCGGTGCTGGCGGCCTGCCGTGAACTCGGTACTGCATTTGTGGCCTTCAGCCCGGTGGCGCGCGGTTTCTTGTGCGATGCACGGCTTGACCTTGCCGGCCTGGATGCCAAGGATATTCGGCGCAGCATGCCGCGCTTTGAGCCCGCCAACTACCAGGCCAATTTGGGCTTGCTGCCCGCCTACTTGGGCCTGGCCGAGGAGCTCGGCTGTAGCCCGGCCCAACTGGCGCTGGCTTGGTTGCTGCACCAGGGGCCAGAGATCATCCCGATTCCCGGCACCACCCGCCAAGACCATTTGATTGATGACCTGGGGGCGAGCCGGGTCAAACTCGGCCCGGCAGAACTCGAGCGCCTGAATGGCTTGATCAACCAGCAGACAGTGCATGGGGCGCGTTACGGGGCGCAGGCCGCCGGTGAGGTTGACACCGAAACCTTTCAGATTGCGGGGCTGTAGTTCGTGCTATCGTGTTTTTATGACCATTGACACCCTAACAACCATTTCCGCCACAGCCCCTACCCGCCATATTGCACTCGACGGGACCAGCAACTTTCGTGATTTAGGCGGCTACACCGGCCAGGACGGGCGAGCCGTGCGTTGGCGTCGGCTGTTTCGCTCTGACCACCTTGCCGCCCTGAGCGCCGATGACCAGGCCCTGTTGCTGGGCCTGGGCCTGGCCCGTGTGTGCGACTTTCGCGGTGTCACAGAGCGGGCTGAGCTGGCCTGTGCCATACCGGGAGCACAGGTGCACTCGCTGGCGATTGAGCCGGCGATCGTGCAGGGCATGAAGAGCTTGATGGACGCCGGCCAGCGGCTCACGGCGCAGGACACGGTGGTTCTGATGGAAGACATCTACCGTGCCTTTGTGCGGCCCCTCGTCGTTCCGTGTGGAAATTGACTGTCAGGATTCATAACCGTAGTAGGGCCCGGTGGAGCTTGTGGGGAACTCGGTAAGCCGAGTTGTCCACAAATCCACGGGGCGGTGTTTGAACCCTTTTGGAGACCTTTGCGATGGG
>SHXM01000098.1 GCA_009693325.1 Rhodoferax sp. | reverse complement strand
TGCCAAGTATCACCGCACCGGCCGGCCGGTCTGCCCGGGTCCCTCAGATGGGGGGTAGACCAGCAGGTCAGCCAGGCTGCGCGCAATAACCTTGGTGGCACGCCGCAGGTCAGCCAGGTCGAGTCGCTCATCGGCCTGCTTGGCATGAGACTCCAACACCGTGCGCGGTCCGGCGCCGTAGATCACACCAGGGATGCCGGCCTCACAAAACAGGCGTACATCGGTGTACAGCGGCGTTCCCAGGGCTGGGATCGTCTCAGCAAAAATAGCCTCGGCGTGTCGCTGCAGCGCCGCCACCAGAGGCTGGTTGCCGGGCATGGGTCGCATGGCGTTGGCCAGCAACAGACGCCGTACATCGACCACCACACCGGGTATTTGCGCTGCGGCCTCGGCGATGATGACACGCAGCATGGCTTCCACCTCGGCAGGTTTTTCTTCCGGAATCATGCGCCGGTCGAGTTTGAAGACCACGCGCCCAGGCACCACATTGGTGTTGGTCCCACCTTCGATCTGGCCAACATTGAGGTAGGGGTGGCCAATGCCTTCAACTTGCGAGCTGATTTGTTGGTACAGATCATTCTGGGCATACAGCGCGCCGAGGATGCGAACCGCGGCTTGCAAGGCGTCAACACCCGAGGCAGGAATAGCAGCGTGCGCCATTCGACCATTAACCGTAACCTCGAGTTGCAGGCAGCCATTGTGGGCCGTGATCACCTGGTAACTGAAGCCGGCGGCAATCATCAGGTCGGGTTTGATGATGTTGTGGCGCAGCAGCCAGGCCGGGCCGAGTTCGCCACCGAACTCCTCGTCGTAAGTGAACAGCAATTCCACGCTGCCCGTTTGGGGTCGGGCAACGGCCTCCAGCGCAAGCACAGCAAATGTGTAGGTGGAAAAATCTGATTTGCTCACCGCGGCCGCCCGGCCGTACAGCTTGCCGTCTTCGATCTCGCCACCATAGGGATCACGGCTCCAGCCTTCGCCCGGGGGCACCACGTCGCCATGGGCATTGAGCAGCAGGGTCCTGCCTGGGCCGTAATGTCGCCGCACCAACAGGTTGGTGATGCTTTGCAGGCCTGCGGAGCGCACCTCGGCGTCAGGAACCGGGAATTTTTCGGCGGCCAGGCCCAGTCCCTCCAGCAGGCTTGCCGTCAGGTTGGCGTGCGGTGCATTGTTGCCCGGAGGGGTATCGCTGGGCATGCGCACCAAGGCCTGCAAGAAAGCCACTTGTTGGTCAAAGTGGGCGTCGACCCAGGCGTCGAGCTGTTCGTAGGGAATCATCAGATGGGTTCGGGTTGGTATGACCGCGCTGTGGGCCAGCGCGCTTTAGACGGGCTGCAGCTCGGCGGCCAACTGCGCGAGCAGCATCGAGAATGTTTCGATGGCCAGTTGCATGTCGCAGTTGGTGGTGGACTCTAGCGGGTTGTGGCTGATGCCAGCATTCTCACCACGCACAAACAGCATGGCCTGGGGCATCAACTCGTGCAGTTTCATGGCGTCATGGCCGGCGCCGCTGGGCATGCGGTGTATCGGTGCGCCCAGGGTGTTGAGCGCCTGCTCCCAGCGCGCTTGCCAAGCCGGTGCGCTGGGAGCGGCACTGGCGCGCATGGTCTCCTCCAGACTTAGGCGAACCTGGCGACGCTCGCAGATGCGGCGCAACTCGGCGAGTATGTCGTCCACCAGCGCATCGCGCTGGGCATTGGCAGGTGCGCGCATGTCAAGCGTGAATTGGCAGCGCCCCGGCACCACATTGGTGGAGCCGTTGGGCACCAGCAGTTGGCCTACCGTGGCCACCGAATCGGCGTCGCGCCCGGCCCGTTGCTCGACGTACAGAATCAGCTCGGCAGCTGCCGCAGCGGCGTCGTTGCGCCGGCTCATGGGGGTGGTGCCGGCATGACAGGCGGTGCCAGTGATCTCGCAGCTGTAGCGAACGCTGCCATTGATGGAGGTGACAACGCCCAGCGGCAGGTTGAGCTCATTGAGCACTGGGCCCTGCTCGATGTGCACCTCGATGAAGCCCAGGTAGTCCTTGGCCTGCCGCTGCAGACTGCCGATATCCTGCGGGTTCAAGCCCGCCTGCATCATGGCGGTGCGCATGCTGATGCCCTGGGCATCGGATTGCTCAAGCCAGCGGCCATCAAATTGGCCAACCAGTGCACCCGAGCCTAAAAAAGTAGCCTTGTAGCGTTGGCCTTCCTCTTCGGCAAAAGCGATCAGCTCCAGGTCAAAGGGCAGGCGCTGCTGGCTTTGGTGCAGGTGGCGCACGCAGGCCATGGGCACAAAAATACCCAAGCGGCCGTCGTATTTGCCGCCGTTGCGAACACTGTCGAAATGTGAGCCGGTCATCAGGGTGGGCGCACCCGGCCGGCTGGCGCGGTAGCGCCCCACGACATTGCCCACAGCATCGGTGGTGACCGTGTCAAAGCCGCAAGCCAGCATGCGCTCTCGCAGGCTGGCTGCACAGGCCTGGTGGGCCTCGGTGAGATAAGTCACCGTCAACTGGCCGTTCTCGCGGTAGCCCGGGTCGCTGAACTGAGCCAAGGCCTCATGCCAGTCCCAAACCTCGTTGCCAAGCGCCGGGACCATGCCAAACTTGTCGTCCAGGCGGATTTCAGCAATCCTGTGAATATTGCGCAGGCACTCGGAGAGCTCGGTGTTCACCGGGTTGTGCAGGCGCCGCTCAAAGGTGGCGATGATTTGTTGGCGGCTCAGGCCATCGCCCCGGGGCCCACGCACCGCAACGATGAACGGATGCCCGAAGCGCTCGTTGTAGGCGCTGTTGAGTTGTTGCAAACGTTCAAACTCTTGTGGGCTGCATTCGCTCAGCCCCGCGCGGCTTTGTTCACCAGTCGACTCGGCGGTCAAGGCTTGGCTTACCATCGCCCGCCCGGCAAGCTCGGGATGAGCTCGCACCAATGCGAGTTGGGCTTCACGGCTGGCAGCCGTCACCACCTGTGCCATGGCATGCTTGAGCTGCGCCAAGGACACAAAAGGCCGTTGTTGCAGGGCCTGCTCGGCAATCCATGGCGAGTGTTCGTACAGCCCACCGAGCTGCTGCAGCAGCCAAGCGCTCGGCGCGGTGTTGAGTTGGTCCAGGCTCAGTGCCATGCTCATAGGCTGCTCAGGGTAAATAGGGATGGGCGCTGCGCCAGTGGCGAGCAATGTCAATGCGGCGGCAGACCCAGACCCGGTCCTGCTGGGCGATGTAGTCTAGGAATCGTTGTAGCGCGGTGATACGACCGGGTCGGCCGAGCAGGCGGCAGTGCAGGCCAACACTCATCATGGCCGGGCGCTCAAGACCCTCGGCATACAGCACATCAAAGCTGTCTTTGAGGTACTGGAAAAACGGGTCGGCGTGCGAGTAACCCTGGGGCAGGGCAAAGCGCATGTCATTGCAGTCCAGGGTGTAGGGCACGATGAGTTGCGGCACCACGTCGCCACTGCTTTTGCGCACCTTCATCCAGAACGGCAGGTCGTCTCCATAGTAGTCGCTGTCGTACTCAAAACCGCCATAGTCGGCCACCAGACGGCGTGTGTTGGGGCTGTCTCGGCCGGTGTACCAGCCCAGCGGACGTTCGCCGCAAAGCTCGGTCAGTATGTCCATGCCGCGTGCCATGTGCTCGCGCTCGGTGGCCTCGTCGAGGTTTTGATAATGGATCCAGCGCCAGCCATGGCAAGCAATCTCGTGGCCAAGTTGCTTGAGTGCCCGTACCAACTCGGGATTGCGCTGCAGTGCCATGCTGACGCCAAACACGGTCAGCGGCAGTTGGCGTTTTTCAAATTCCCGAAGAATGCGCCACACACCGACACGGGAGCCGTATTCGTAAATGCCTTCCATGCTGATATGGCGCGCCGGGTAGCTTGGCGGATTGAACATCTCGGACAAAAACTGCTCGGAACCGGCATCGCCGTGCAGCACATTGTTTTCACCACCCTCTTCATAGTTCAGCACGAATTGCACCGCCACCCGGGCTTGGTCGGGCCATTGCGCGTGCGGCGGCTCGGCGCCATAGCCCAGCAGGTCACGCGGGTAGGGCAGGGTGCTGTCGTAGTGGTGCATCACGAGATCATAACCACGCCCAAATGGTATAAACAATTTGGCCGCGCCCAGCCCGGGTGTGCTGCGCCAACCTTCATCAGGAGCCGCAATGGGCTTGAGCACACATGTTTTGGACACCATGCACGGCACGCCCGCGGCCGGTATGCGGGTCAGTCTGTACACCACCGAGGGCGAAGCGGCCAAGCTGGTCAAGCAGTTTGTGCTCAACCAAGACGGGCGTAACCCGGACGGCCTGCTGTTTGACCATCAAGAACTCAAGCAGGGCACTTACCGCCTCTTGTTCGAGGTGGCGGCCTACTTCGCGGCCCGCGGCGTGTTGCTCCCGCAACCCAATTTTCTTGACCGGGTAAGCCTTGATTTCGGGGTGGCCCAGCCACAGCAGCATTACCATGTTCCGCTGTTGGTCAGCCCCTGGAGCTATTCCACCTACCGCGGCTCTTGATGCGGTTTTGCAGGCCAGCGGCGCTGCGCTACAACTGCCCCTTGGTGAGGGTGTCGAGCTGGAAGCGTCCGCTTTTGTGCCACAGCCAGGTTTCGGTGTAGGTGACCGAGCCCAGGGCGAGCGGACGCGGGAAGGGCGCTGCCCGGCGAATCGTGTCCTCTATTTCAGCCACCACTTCAGGCGCGTGGGTGGGTACGCGCATCCAATTAATTTGGGTGATCTCACCCATGGCACCGACATCGACTTGCAGCACACCGATGGCGTACAGCAGGGGCGGCAACTGGCCGACATAAATTCGGTGTGCGTTTTGCCCATAGAGGTGGGCCGCTGCAGCCCACCGGTAATCCCGCTCGGTCTGGGCTGTGGATGCCTCGCTGCTTTCCTTCGACGCAGGATTCGGCCGGGGATCGGTGCTGGGGCTGACTCTCGGCGCTGCGGATTTAGCCGGTGGCGGGGGTCGAGCAGCTGCCAGAGCCGGCGGGACCGGTTTTGGGGCTTGGTTAGGGGCTTGCTTAGGGGCTGTGGCCGGGTGCTGCGGCGGCACGGTCCGCACGGTGGGCGCAGGAACAATAACCGGCAGTGGCTGTGGCGCAGGTACCGCGCAGCCCACGAGGACCCCGGCCGTAAGCAGGTCAAGGCCCCTCCAACGGGTGCGCCAATTTCGAAAAGCATGCAGCAAGTCTGGTCTCCTGTGCTCCCCAAGCCCGGTCTTCTGGCATACCCGCCGGGATTATTCTTCGACCCGAGCATAACGGGCCTGTGGCGAACCGTCCAGTTTTCAACCATCCAGTTTTCCACCGAGATTGTTCATTAGGCGCACCGGCACGCCAAACCCTCATGGACAATCTCGGTTGAATGAACAGACTTGAATTATTTTTGCAGCGCCTTATTCAGACCCCGGCCGTGCTGGTGGGTGTGGCCGCGGTGCGGGGCTCGGTGCCGCGCGAGGTGGGCGCCTGGATGGCTGTTTTTGCGCACACAGAGCCGCAGACAGAGCCGCAGACTTTGGGCACCGTGGGCGGCGGACAACTCGAATTTGATGCGGTTCGCCACGCCAGGTCCTTGATGCAAAACGGCGCCGCATCGGGTCTGACCATGCGACGCTATGCTCTGGGGCCGACCCTGGGGCAGTGCTGTGGCGGCGATGTACAGCTGAGTTTTGAGCCGGTCAGCGCCGCGGACATCGGCCCCCTGCGTCAGCGCTTGCAGCCCATCCACCAGCCAGTGGCCCTGTTTGGGGGTGGCCATGTCGGGCAGGCGCTGGTGCGTGTGCTGGCGGAACTGCCATTCACACTGCGCTGGATCGACAGCCGTGGCGAGGTGTTCCCAAGGGATGTGGCGGCCCATGTGGTCTGTGAGCACTCCGATCCAGTGCAACGCGCCGTGCCCATGCTGCCGGCCGGCGCGCGCGTGCTGGTGATGAGTTTCAGCCATGCGGAAGATCTGGATGTAGTGGCGGCCTGCCTGCTGCGTCGGCGCCAGCAGGCTGACCTGCCTTTTGTCGGGCTGATTGGCAGCCGCACCAAATGGGCGAGCTTTCGACAGCGATTGCTGGCGCGCGGCTTCACTGAAGAAGAGCTCGCGCAGATAAGCTGCCCGATTGGTGTGCCAGGTGTTTTCGGTAAGCAGCCAGAGGTGATTGCCGTGGCTGTTGCGGCCCAACTTTTGCAAACTCTGGCGCCGCGCTGATGCATTCCAAATTGACAAAGTGAGAAAAAATGGACAGTTATTACCTCGAATGGGCCAACCTGCTGTTGCGCTGGGTGCATGTGATCACCGCTATTGCCTGGATCGGATCCTCCTTTTATTTTGTTTTTCTCGACAGCAGCCTGACGCCACCGGTTGACGAAGACCTCAAGCGACAAGGCGTCAGCGGTGAACTCTGGGCAGTGCATGGCGGCGGCTTTTACCACCCGGTTAAGTTCAATGTCTCACCGCCCAAGTTGCCTCAGCACCTGCATTGGTTTTATTGGGAAAGCTACAGCACCTGGTTGTCGGGCTTCGCGCTGTTCACACTGTCTTACCTCTGGAGTGCTGGCACCTACCTGATCGATAAATCAAAAATGGACTGGGCGCCGTCCACGGCGGTTGCCGCAGCACTTTCTTTTTTGCTGGTTTTTTGGCTGCTGTATGACCTGATTTGTCGCACCCTAGGCCAGCGCAAAAACGGCGAGGCCATCGTTGGAGGCTTGGTGTTTTTGCTGGTCTGCCTGGCATCGTGGCTGGCCTGTCACTGGTTTGCCGGACGTGCGGCCTTTTTGCTGGTGGGGGCGATGCTGGCTACCAGCATGAGTGCGAGCGTGTTTTTTTGGATTATTCCGGGCCAGAAAAAAGTGATTGCGGCAATCCAGGCCGGCCAAGCGGGGGACCCTGTGCATGGCCAGCGCGGCAAGCAGCGCAGCGTGCACAACACCTATTTCACCCTGCCAGTGCTGTTTGCCATGCTCAGCGGGCATTACAGCTTCACTTACAACCACCCACAAAACTGGTTGGTGCTGATTCTGATGATGTTTGCAGGTGCGGCGATCCGGCAGTTTTTTGTTATGCGCCACGGTTACAAGCTCGGCCGCCACGGCAACCCTTTGGTTTATGGCTTGGCCGGTGTGGCGGTGATCGTCGGGGCGATTGTCTGGTTGCGGCCGGTGGCAACGCCTGCCGCTCTAGCGCAGGTGCAACAGGCTGCTGCGCTGGCAGCCACTGGCGCAGATCAAGCGAATTACCAAAAGCTACAAATCGTGCTGCAGCAACGCTGTTATGCCTGCCACGGCGAGCAACTGCAGATGAAGAATGTGCGCCTTGATTCAGCCAGTTTGGTTAAACAGCAGGCGCAAAGCATTTACCAGCAGGTGGTGGTGTCCCGGGCCATGCCCATGAACAACAGCACGGGCCTGACCGAGGCCGAGCGGCAGTTGGTCAAGCAGTGGTTTGAGGCCGGTGCGGCAGTCGACTGACGGGGCTCAGTCGACCGTTGCGCCGCTGGCCTTGACCACCTGTTCATACTTGGCCCGTTCGCTCGCCATGAATGCCCCGAAAACCTCGGGGCTGGTGGCTACTGGTTCTGCCAGCAGGGCGGCAAAACGGGTTTTGGTCTCAGGCGCGTTGAGTGCCGCCACGAAAGCCTGGTTAAGCCGTGCCAAAACGTCTTTGGGCGTGGCGGCTGGGGCTACCAATCCCCACCAGGTGTCGATGGCGAAACCCTTGATGGTGTCAGCCATCGCCGGCACCTCTGGCAGGGCGCTGGATCGCGCCAGCGTCGTGACCGCAATGGCCTTGAGCTTGCCCGCACGGATGTTGGGCGCGGCTGTGGCGAGGTTGTCAAAGTTGAAATCCACCTGCCCGCCCAGCAGCGCGAGTTGCGCCGGGTTGCCGCCGTTGTAGGGCACATGCACGGCCAAAATGCCGGCCTCTTTGTTGAGCATCTCTCCAGCCAGGTGACCGGCGCTGCCATTGCCGCCGCTGCCGTAATTGAGCTTGCCGGGGTTGGCCTTGGCATAGGCCAGCAAGTCGGCCAGGCTGCTGATCTTCAAACGCTGCGCTGTCTCGGCATTCATGACCAGCACATTGGGTACCCGCAGCATTTGCGTGATGGGCGCAAAGTCACTGCCCGCGTTGTAGGGCATGGTCTTGTACAGCCAGGGGTTGATGGCGTGCGTGGCGGTGGCTGCGATGCCAATGGTCAGGCCGTCGGGCGCGGCCTTGGCCACCAGATCGGCGCCGATGTTTCCTCCAGCGCCGGGGCGGTTTTCTATGATGACCGTGCCCAGGCTGTCTTTGACCCGCTCGGCCAGCGCCCGGGCGGTCACATCAATCGGACCGCCAGCGGCGTAGGGCACTATCAATCGGATCGGCTTGGTCTGCGCCAGGGCGCTCGGGGAGGCCAGGACGGCCACCAGGGTCATGGCAGTGAGCCAGCATGTTTTGAGTTGCATGGTGTTTACCGGTTTGGTGTGGGTTGATGGATTCCCGGTCGGGAGCGAGGACGACGGTGCGGCAACTGGCTTCTGGTTCGGCAGAGAATATGGGCGCCTGGCTCAGGCCGCAAGTGCTTGTTTGTCGGCCTCCGAGGTGAAGGAATCTGCAAAAAACGCATCGTCGGGCAGGCCGGCATGCGTGGTGTAAGCGGCGCGGGCCGAGTCGACCACAATTGGCGCGCCACAGGCATACACCTGATGACCGCTGAGGTCTGGGAAGTCCTGCAGTACCGCTTGATGTACAAAACCGGTGCGGCCGCGCCAGTCGTCCTCTGGCAGGGCGTCCGAGACCACCGGTATGTAATGCAAGTTGGGCATGGCGGCCAATTGCGCCCTCACCCAGCCATCAAGGTACAGGTCGACCGGCCGGCGCCCACCCCAGTAGAGGGTGGCGGGGCGTGCTATGCCTTTGAACTGCATGTGCTCCAGCACCGCTTTGATGGGTGCCAGACCAGTGCCAGAGGCCAGCAGGATGATGGGCTTGTTGCTGTCCTCACGCAGGTAGAAACTGCCAAACGGCCCCTCGATGCGCAAAATCTCCTTCTCTTTCATGATGTTGAAGACATGGTCGGTGAATTTGCCGCCCGGCATGTGCCGGATGTGCAACTCCAGCCCAGCGGACAGGGTGTGTGGCGCATTGGCCATCGAATAGCTGCGCCGCGCCCCGTCACGCAGCAAAAACTCGACATACTGCCCTGCGTGGTAGCTAAAGCTGTCGTTGGCGGGGAGTTGCAGCTTGAGCAGCATCACATCCGAAGACTTTTTCTCCAACTGGTTGACCCGGGTCGGCATTTTCTTGATCGGGAAGGCACCTTCACTGGTGACCTGGCGCGACTCCAGCAACACATTGCTGTGCGCCACGCCACAACAGGTCAGCACCAGGCCGGCGGCTTCTTCCTCCGGGCTCAATGCCTTGCTTTGGTGCACGCCGTGCACCACGGTGCCGCTGAGCTTTTTGCACTTGCAGGAGCCGCAGGCGCCGTCCTTGCAGCCATAGGGCAGGCCGATGCCCTGGCGTATACCGGCTGCGAGCATGGGCTCACCGGCCATGGCGGTGAAGACGCGACCGCTGGGTTGTATGCTGATCTGGAAGGCCGCTGGGGCGGCATCTGGCGAGCTCATGTTGTTCGGTATCCTTGGGGCTTGCAAGTTTTTGGAAAGCCCCTGATTTTGCCTTCAAACCCAAGCCCCCACGGCAGCCTGTATGCCACCCGCCCCGGCGCACTGCCGGCGCGGTTTCGCCGCCAGCGGCTGCTGATCATTGGCTGTGGCGATGTGGGCTTGCGTGTGGTGCAGGCGTTGCCGGCCCGGGTGCGGGTGATCGCGCTGACCTCCAGCCCCGAGCGCAGCGCCGAGTTGCGTGCACGCGGCATCACGCCGCTGCGCGGCAACCTGGACGACCCGCTCAGTCTGCAGCGCTTGGCCGGGCTGGCCCATCGCGTGCTGCATTTGGTGCCGCCCCCGGGCGAGGGCTGGCAAGACCCGCGCACCCTGGCCCTGACCCGGGCGCTGCGCCGGCGCAGTCCACCGAGTGGACTGGTGTATGGCTCCACCAGTGGCGTCTATGGTGACTGCCAGGGCGCTATTGCTACAGAAACAAGATCAACCAACCCAGACACGCCAAGGGCTAGACGCCGAATTGATGCGGAAGGGGCGGTGCGATTCCTGGGTCGCTCGGCCGGCGTACGCAGCAGCATTCTGCGCATTCCCGGCATTTATGCGCCAGACCGGGTGGGCGGTACGCCGCGCGCCCGGCTGGAAAAAGGCACGCCGGTGCTGCGCGCCGAGGATGACGTCTACACCAACCATATCCACGCTGACGACCTGGCGCGCGCCTGCACCGCCGCCCTGTGGCGCGGCCGGCCGCAACGCATTTACAACGTCAACGATGACACGGCGCTGAAGATGGGCGACTACTTCGACCTGGCGGCTGACCTGTACGGCCTGCCACACCCGCCACGCATTGCCCGCGATGCGGCTGGCGGTCAGTTGCCTCTGATGCTGCTGAGCTTCATGAGCGAGTCGCGCCGTCTGGACAACACGCGCCTGAAACGCGAGTTGGGGCTGCGGCTGCGCTACCCCACGGTCGAATCTGGTTTACTGGCATGAACCTCTCGAGCGCGCTCAGGCACAGCCCGGCGGCCGAGCGCAACGGCCACGCCATTCTGGCGCGCCTGCAGCAACTGCTGCCGGCGCAGGGCCGGGCGTTGGAGATTGCCAGTGGCACCGGCCAGCATGTGGCTCTGTTTGGCGCCAACTTGCCCGGCTGGGTTTGGCAAGCGAGTGACCTGCACGACCACGACTTCCCGGTCATCGGCCAGTGGTGTGCCCTGACCGGCGCCGCCCCACCGCGGCCGCCCTGCCTGCTCGACGTCCTGGCGCCCCGCTGGCCGGCTGCTGGTGCGGCGTTTGAGCAGCCGTTTGACCTAATTTATTGCGCCAACATGCTGCACATTGCGCCCTGGGCCTGCTGTCAGGGCCTGATGCAAGGTGCTTCGCGACACCTTGCGCCCCATGGGCGGCTGG
>SHXM01000097.1 GCA_009693325.1 Rhodoferax sp. | reverse complement strand
CTGCTCCAGGCGCAGTGCCTCGATCTGCTTGGCGCTTTGTGCCTCCCGGCGCTCTTGCTCACGCAGCTCTTGCAGGCGTTGGGCTTCTTTTGCCAACAACTCCTGATGCAGCTTTTCTTGGCGATTGCGTTCTTCTTCAATTTGCGCCTGCTTGACGCGCTCCTTTTCCTTGCGTTGTTTTTCTTGGGCCAGGGCAATGTCTACTTTGGAGCGCGCGGCTGGTTCTGGCGGCGCTGGCGCGGGTTTGGCCGGTACAGGTAAAGGTGCAGGTAAAGGTGCAGGTACAGGTACAGGTGCAGGTGCAGGTACAGGTGCAGGTGCAGGTGGCGGTGGCGGTACAGGTTCAGCGGCGGGCAGTGGCGGTGGCTGGGGTGGCGGCGCTTCTGGCGGCTTGGGCGCTGCTTCACGCGGTACTGCCGCCCAAAGTTCGGCCTCCACGCTGAAGTCTTGGCTCTGTCGTTTCCACTGCACGCCCAGGCTCAATGCCGCCAGCAGCGCTGCATGGGCCAGCAGTGCCAAGCCCAGTGAGCGCAACCTGCCGGGCTGGGCTGGCGGCGCAAAATCGAGGCGATCGGTCATGGCGATCATGGCGGCGGCTTATTTGACCAGTTGTACCGACAAGCCCAGGCGCTGAACCCCGGCGCGCTGCAGCTTGTCCATGACCTTCATGACGATCTCGTATTTGACGTTTTTGTCGGCACTGATGACCACCGCCGAGTTGGGCGTATCAGCCTGCGCGCGGCGTATCTCGGTGACCAGCATGTCAAGCGTCACGCTGCTTTTTTTTTCTCGGAGCTTGAGCTCCAAGGATCCGGTCTTGCTGATCACGACCTCGATGACCAGATCGGGTTGGCGCGGGGCTTTGCCCATGCTGGGCAGGTCAATCAGGCTGGGGGTAATCAGGGGCGCTGTGACCATGAAGATGATCAGCAGAACCAGCATCACATCGATGAAGGGCACCATATTGATCTCGTTGATGGTGCGCCGGCCGCGTCCGCGGCTGACCGTGGCAGGCATAGGTGGCCCCTTTGTTAGCGACCGGACGCAGATTGCGCGCCCACGTTGCGTTGCAAGATGTTGGAGAACTCTTCAATGAAGGTTTCTAGCTTGATTGCCACCCGGTCAATGTCCCGGGCAAACCGGTTGTAGGCCACCACGGCAGGAATGGCTGCAAACAGGCCGATGGCGGTTGCCACCAGAGCCTCGGCGATGCCCGGTGCCACCGTGGCCAGTGTGACTTGCTGCAGCGATGCCAGGCCAGTGAAAGCGTGCATGATTCCCCAAACGGTGCCCAGCAGTCCGACATAGGGCGAGACCGAGCCCACCGAGGCCAGAAAAGACAGGTTGGTCTCTACCGCGTCGATTTCCCGCTGAAAGCTCGCCCGCATGGCGCGGCGCGCACCGTCGAGCAGGGTGGAGGCGTCCGAGATGCGCTTCTCGCGCAGCTTTTGATATTCGCGCATGCCGCTGGCAAAAATTCGCTCCATCGGCCCGGCGGCCCGGGCGTTTTGGGCAGCCGCAGCAAACAGGTCGTTCAGGCTGGTGCCAGACCAAAATTCCCGCTCAAATTTGTCATTCAGGGCGGCCACCCGTTTAAGCGAGAACAGCTTGCGAAAAATGGCCGCCCAACTCGACACCGAGACCACCATCAGCAGCAGTATTACCAATTGCACCACCAGACTCGCATTGAGAATGAGGTGGAAGATTGACAGGTCTTGGTTCATTGCAGGGCTTCCAGAACAGTGGGCGGAATTCTCACGGGCCGGGCATCACCGGCATTGACCCAGGCCATAGGGATGTTGTCTTCGCGCAGCAGCATGGTATTTTGGTCGGTTTGGCGGGCGGCGCACTGCTGTATTGTCAACGAAGCGCGGCCGATCCGAAGCGCATCACCGGTGCCGGCCAAACGACATCCGCCCCGGGCCTGGCCGTGGCTGTCATGCGCTCAGCGCCCGCAGTCGCGCGATGGCCGTTTGCAAGTCGGCCATCGAGTTGGCGGTGGAAAAACGGATGAAGTGATCCGTGTCGGCCTGACCAAAGTCGCGCCCCGGCGTGGCCGCAAGGTGGGCCCGGCGCATCAGCTCAAATGACAAGTCCCAGCTGTCCTTGACACCAAGCTGCTGGCACCACTGCGTGCAATCTGCCCAAGCGTAAAAGCCGCCATCTGGCATGACTGGCACGCTCAGCCCCAGCGCATTGAGGGCCGGTATGAAATAGTCGCGGCGCGCTTTGAAGGCGGCGCGCCGGCGCTCGTATTCGGCCAGGCTGTCGGCCTCGAAGCAGGCCAGCGCGGCATGCTGGGCCAGCGTGCTGGGGCAGATGAAAAGGTGCTGTGCCAGTCGCTCCACCACACTCACCAGGGCCGGCGGCAGCACCAGCCAGCCCAGGCGCCAACCGGTCATACTGAAGTACTTGCTAAAGCTGTTGATGCTGATGATCTGCTCGTCAATCGCCAGCGCGCTTTGGCCAAACTGTGGCTCAAAGCTCAGCCCGAGGTAAATTTCATCGACCAGGGTGATGCCACCACGGGCCTGCACTATGTCATGAATACGGCGTAGCTCTGCTGGGTCAATCGAGGTGCCCGTGGGGTTGGAGGGCGACGCCAGCAGTACGCCGCGAGTGCGCTCGCCCCAGGCCGCTTGAACTTTGTCGGCACTCAGCGCAAAGCGCTCGGCAGCGGTGCTTGGGATCAGCACCGCGCGGCCGTCGGCGGCGCTGACAAAGTGTCGGTTGCAGGGGTAGCTTGGGTCTGGCATCAGCATCTCGTCGCCGGTCTCGATCAGAGCCAGGCAAACGAGTTGCAAGCCGGCAGAAGCGCCAGCGGTGACCACAATCCGGCTGGCCGGCACCTGCAGCCCGAAACGCTCAAGGTACCAGTGACTGATGCGCTCGCGCAAACTGGCCATGCCCGTGGCCTGCGTGTACTGGGTGGCACCATCGCGCAGGGCCCGTTCAGCGGCCAGACGAACCAGCGGCGGTGCGCCAAAGTCTGGCTCGCCAATGTTCAGAAAAACCATGGGCCGCTCTGTGTCAGCGGCCTTGAGGGCCAGCGCGGCGGCCGCTTTGGCGACCTCCATCACATAAAAAGGCTCGATGCGCCGTGCGCGGGCCGAAATTCTCATCGGCCGCCGGTTTGACGATCGGCCCGGACCTCGTCTGCGCGCAGCGATACGGCCAGGCCATTGAGCACAGCGTTGACATACTTGTGGCCGTCGGTACCGCCAAACTCCTTGGCCAACTCGATGTATTCATTGAGCACCACGCGCCAGGGCACATCCAGACAGTGTTCGAACTCGAAGACACCCAGCCACATCACGGCCCGCTCAATGGGCGAGATTTCAGCGAGCTTGCGGTCAAGCATGGGGACGATGAGCGCATCCAGAGCATCTGCCCGGCCAATGCAGCCTTGCAACAACTTGTCAAAGTGCGGGCGGTCGGCCTTGGCAAAGCCGGCCAGGTCTTGGGTGAAGGATTCGATGTCGCTGAGTGCATTGCGGCCGACCAGGTGCTGGTAGAGCCCCTGCAGGGCGAATTCGCGAGCGCGCGCGCGGTTTGATTTGCTGGCGGCCTTGCGCGCGCCGGTGCTGGTCAGGCCGGTGCGGCTTTGGCGCGGCGGCCTGGTGCTGGCCGGATGGCTGTTGGGGGTGCTCATCCCAGCTGGTCCATGAGGTTGGCCATTTCTACTGCCACCCGGGCGGCGTCGCGGCCTTTGTCCTGCTGACGGGCCTGCGCTTGGGCCAGGTTTTCTGTGGTCAGGATGGCATTGGCAATCGGCAACTGGTAGTCCAGTGCCACCCGACTGACTCCTGCGCCTGATTCATTGGCGACCAACTCAAAATGGTAGGTTTCCCCTCGAATGATGCAGCCCAATGCCACTAGGGCATCGTATTTGAGCTTGGCGGCCATGGCGAGCAGGGCGACCGGCACCTCCAGGGCACCCGGCACCTGCACCAAGTGGATGTTTTTATCGGCCACCCCGAGCAGCAGCAACTCGTCCCGGCAGGCCTGTGCCAGGGCCTCGGTGACGCCCTCGTTGAAGCGGGCCTGTACGATGCCGATGGTCAGGCCGCGGCCGCTAAGGCGGTCGGTGGCTTCCAGGGTTGCGCTGTCCTTGCTAAACATGCTGCTGTCCTCGTGCTCTTTTTAAGGGGAGATGTAGCCGGCGATTTCCAGCCCATAGCCGGTCATGCTGGGCATGCGGCGGGGGCTGCCCATCAGCTGCATGCGGCGCACTCCGCAGTGACGCAGAATTTGGGCGCCTATGCCGTAACTGCGCAAATCCATGCGGCCAGTTCCGGGGCCATGGCTGGCCCGGGCGCTGCCTTCAAACTGCATCAGCAATTGCGCCGCATCTTCGCCGCAGTTGAGCAGTACCACCACGCCACGGCCCTCTGCACAGATGCGCGCCAGGCTGGCATCCAGGCTCCAGGAATGCATGGTCCGGCCAACTTCCAGGGCGTCGAGCACCGACATCGGCTCGTGCACACGGGCCAGTACCAGGTCTTCGGTGGCCCAGGCGCCCTTGACTAAGGCCAAGTGCACGCCACGGCCGGGCTTGTCTCGAAATGCATGCGCGGTGAACTCGCCAAACATGGTTTTCAGGCTGCGCGAGCCGACCCGTTCAACCAGCGACTCAACCCGGCTGCGGTACTCGATGAGCGCCGCAATGGTGCCGATTTTCAGGCCGTGCTGCTGGGCAAACAAGTGCAGGTCTGGCAGGCGCGCCATGGTGCCGTCGTCGTTCATGATCTCGCAGATCACGGCTGCCGGCGCGCAGCCTGAGATCGCGGCGAGATCACAGCCCGCCTCAGTGTGGCCTGCGCGCATCAGCACGCCGCCATCCACTGCCTGAAGCGGAAAAATATGGCCCGGCTGTACCAGGTCTTCGGGGCGGGCTTGTGGGGCAACTGCGGCGAGCACCGTGCGCGCCCGGTCGGCCGCTGAAATGCCGGTGCTGACGCCTTCGGCGGCTTCTATCGAGACGGTAAATGCAGTGCCTTTTTTGTCGCCGTTGCGCGCAGTCATGGGTGGCAACTGAAGGCGCTCGCAGTGCTCGCGGGTGAGTGTGAGGCAGATCAGGCCCCGGCCAAACCGGGCCATGAAGTTGATCGCATCCGCGCTGGCGTGCTCAGCGGCCATCAGCAAATCGCCTTCGTTTTCCCGGTCTTCGTCATCAACCATGACCACCATGCGCCCGGCGCGCAGGTCGCTGAGGATCTCTTCGATGGGCGAAGTGGCTGCGCTCGATGGGGTATTCATAGGGGGGACGTCACGAAAATAGCTGTTTTGGCTTCAATAGTGACGGTGTTGCCGGGGGTCAGCTCGCCAGCGGATTGGCCGCCGGGGGACTTTGTGCTGGCTGAGCGGCCGTGCTGAGCATGCGCTCCACATACCGCGCGATCAGGTCGACTTCCAGGTTGACCGCCGCGCCCGACTGCAGGCTGCCCAGCGCGGTGTTGCCGAGTGTGTGCGCAATCAGGTTGATGCGCATCTCGCAACCCTGGGCCTGGTCTGAGACGCGGTTGACGGTCAGGCTCACGCCATTCAGAGTGATGGAGCCTTTGTACGCTAAGTAGCGCCCAAGGCTGTGGGGTGCGAGCACCCGCAGATCCCAGCTTTCACCGACTTGGACAAAGTACGTGACCTGCCCCACGCCATCGACATGGCCCGACACCAGGTGGCCGCCCAGCCGGTCCTGGGCGCGCAATGCTTTCTCCAAATTGATGGGGCCTGGCTTGTCAAGACCAGCAGTTTTGTCCAGCGACTCGGCCGACACCTCGACGCTGAAGCGGTTCAGGCCTGGCTCCAGGCCAGTAACCGTCATGCAGGCGCCATTGATCGAGATGCTGTCGCCCAGGCCAGCATCATCGAGGTAGCCTGGCGGGCTTGAAATGCTCAGACGCTTGCCATGGTTTGAAGAGCTGCCCAAGGCGTCAACAGCGACGATGCGCCCGACGCCGGTGATGATTCCGGTAAACATGCACGCATTTTCGCAGGGATTCGGCCGCCCGGGCCCGCTGCCGATACAAATTAGCGCCTCAAAAGGCGTCGCTGCCGGCCAGACGGGCCAGAATGCGCAGGTCTGGTCCGAGCATTTGGCTGGATTCAAAGACCAGTTGCTGCGCCTCACAGAGGCTGTTCAGAGGCCCAAACTCAGCCATGCTGCGGCCATGGCCCAGCAGCCTGGGTGCCAGATACACCAAAAACTCATCGACCAAGCCCGCGCGCACCAGAGATCCGTTGAGCTTGTGGCCGGCTTCAATATGCAGCTCGTTGATCTCGCGCGCTGCCAGGTCGCGCAGCATGGCCGCCAGATCCACCTTCTGGCCACCCGGCACCGGCTCGGGCAGGGGGATCACAGTGGCCCCGAGGGCTTGCAGACCTGGGGCTCGGCTGCCATCGGTTTGCCCGCTGTAAATCAGCAGGCTTCGCTGGGGCCGAAAAAGCTTGGCCGCCAGCGGGGTTTGCAGCCGGCTGTCGACCACCACCAGAGCCGGTTGGCGATCACAGGGCAGCAGGCGCACATCGAGTTGCGGATCGTCTTCCAGCACCGTGCCGATGCCGGTCAGCAGGGCGCAGGCACGGGCCCGCCAGGCATGGCCATCGGTGCGGGCAGCCTCACCGGTAATCCATTGGCTCTGGCCATTCTCCAGAGCGGTGCGGCCGTCCAGCGAGGCAGCGATTTTCAAGCGCACCCAAGGACGCTGGCGCAGCATGCGGCTGAAAAATCCCAGGTTGAGCTCGCGGGAGGCTGCCGCCCCGGGACCTACCACCACCTCGATGCCGGCCGCGCGCAAGTAGGCAAAGCCGCTGCCGGCCACGCGCGGGTCTGGATCCTCAAGGCTTGCCACCACCCGGGCGATGCCAGCATGGGCCAGGGCCTCGACGCAGGGGCCAGTGCGTCCCCGGTGCGCGCAGGGCTCCAAGGTGACGTAGGCCGTGGCGCCGCTTACTGAGAGGCCACGGGCTGCGGCATTGCGCAGTGCCATCACCTCGGCATGCGCCTGGCCGGTACGCTGGGTCTGCCCCTCACCCAGCACCTGACCATCGGCAGACACCAGCAGGCAGCCAACCGCTGGGTTGGGCGGACAGAGCAGGCGTGCACTGCGGGCGAGTTCAAGAGCGCGTTCGATCATGAGCAGTTAAAAAATCGGCAGGGCAGGCGAGTCTAGCGCCTGCTTGGGTGCTTGGCTCAGGGCTGTATAAAGGCAGTCTGAGTGTCATTATTTAGGCTAAGCTTATGGTCATGAAATCTCGCGCTGCAGGCTTTACCCTGCTTGAAATGCTGCTCACCTTGGCCTTGACGGCACTGTTGATGGCAGTGGCCGTCCCGGCATTGAGCAGGCTCTTGTCCAAGGCCGCAGTGCAGTCGGCCGCAGACGCTTTGGTGGGCGACCTGCGCTATGCCCGCTCAGAGGCCATCAAGCGGGCGCGCACGGTCAGTGTTTGCAGCTCAGCTGGCGGTGCGGCCTGTGCCAGCAGCGCCGCCTGGCGCGATGGCTGGATGGTGTTTGTCGATGCCGATGGCAACGGACGCCTGGACGCAGAAGACCAGATTTTGCGGGTGCAGGAGCGGCTCGAGCCGCTCGCCTCGATTGCCAGCGCCACGCCGGCCAATGACAAGCGCTTCATTGCCTACCAGGCCTCAGGTATGGCGCGCGCCGCCGCCCAGAGCTTTATCCTCACTCCCAGCGGAGCCGGCAGTGCCAGCTTGGTGCGCGTGGTGTGTGTTTCTATGCAAGGTCGTGCGGCGCTGCGTGCCAGCGGAGTGTCTGCATGCAGCTGAGCCGTCAGCACGGCTTGTCGATGGTCGAGGTGCTGGTGGCCCTGGCCTTGTCTGGCTTTGCCCTGCTCGCACTGGGCTCGGCCAGCGCAACGGCTGTGCGTTACACCAAGATGGCGCAGTACCGGGCCACTGCCATGCAACTCGCCGCTGACATCGGCGAGCGACTGCGCGCCAACAAAGGCAGTCCGGCCCAAGACGGCAGCCCAGCCACAGGGTTCTTGGCAGGTGACTATGATTTCCTCAGTGACTTTGCCAGCCAGGCCTCCGGCGCCGACCTGCCAGCCCAGCTGTGCAACACCCCGGCGAGCAACTGCACCCCGGCCCAAATCGCCGCCCTTGATCTGGCCCTTTGGCGGCGCCTGGTTCGAGAGCAGTTGCCTGAGGGCTCGGTCTACCTGCAGCGCCAGTCTGCCGCGCCTGCTGCTGACCTGTGGCTGGTCTGGCGCGACCCCGCGGTGGCTGCCACTGATGAGGCTCCAGCCCTGGCGCAAGAGTGTCCGCCCGGATTGGGCCGGGGTAAGGACAGCAGCCTGCGGTGCAGCTATTTCAGGGTCAACCTGTGATGCGCAGGCCGAGTCGACGCCAGGTGCAGGGCCAGACACTGTTGGAGCTGATGGTGGCCCTGGCGCTTGGGCTGCTGGTGCTGGGGGCAGTGCTGGGGAGCTTTATTGCTTCGGGTAAGACTGCGCGGCAGCAGGTGGCTGTGGCCGAGATGGTCGAGAACGCGCAATTGGGCTTGGGCCTGATCTCCCGCGAGCTCTTGCTGGCCGGTTTTTCTGTACCAACTGGCCTGAGCCCAAGCGGTGCCAGCTTGAGCCGGGCTTATGCCGACAGACCTGTGTTTGGCTGCAAAACTGGCTTTGAATCGCCCAGAACTGTGGGCCCCGTGGTGTGCGCCGCGGCCGGTACAGATGCGCTGGAAGTGGTCTACGAGGCCACGGTAAATAACACCTTGTCCACCTCCGCCAATCTGCCAACAGACTGCCTGGGCAATGGCCTGAGCGCCGTGGCCGGGGTTCGCATCGCCTACAACCGGTATTACGTGGCGAGCGGCAGCACCGGGCGCGGTGAGTTGCATTGCGCCAGCCGGCAAGGCGCCAGCGGCCAACCGCTGGTTGACAATGTGCAGGGCATGACCCTGTGGTTTGGCGAAGCCAATGCCTCCACACCACGCGCGGTGGTGCGCTATGTTGGCGCCCATGAGGTCAGCGATTGGCGCTTGGTCATCAGTGTGCGGGTTTGCCTGCTGATGCGCAGCAGTGAGCCAGTGCTCGATGCTGGCGAGGACCGGCTCAGCTACACAGGCTGCGATTTGGTGCAGCAAAGCTCGAGCGATCGTTTCTTGCGCCGTGCCTTTTTCAGCACCACCACGCTGCGCAACCAGATGGCCTTCTGATGGTGCAAGCTGACTTTGCCTTCGCCCTTTTGCCTGGGCCCAGTCTGCCGTACAGCCGCGGCCAGACCGGCATCAGGACGCCGCAGGCCGGGTTAGCACTGGTTGTGGTGTTGGTGCTGCTGGTGGTTATAGGTTTGAGCTCGGCCTCGGCCTTGCGCAGTGCCACCTCTGCGGAGCAGGCCGGCAACAACATACGCCTGCAGTACCTGGCGCAGCAATATGCCGAGGCGGCACTGCGCTACTGTGAGGCCGAGTTGATCAAGCCCGATGGGCAGCGAGTGGCAACGCTGCGCCAAGCCAATTTGCCAGAGGTGGCTGTGGGTGCCAGTGCTGCGCAATCGGTTTGGGGGCAGGCCGCGAGTTGGGGCCCAGCTGGCGGTGGCGCAGCCAGTAAAACCAGGCCGCCTGAGAGCTGGTTCAGCTCGTCCCTGAGCGCCTTTGCGCTGCCCTTTGGGCCCGAGTGCCTGGCCGAGCAGCAGTTGTTGCCGGGCAAACAGCGGGCCTTGGTCATCACCGCGCGGGGCTTTAGCCCGGGCTATCTGGCAGACCCCCTGAGCGGCAGCACCAGAGCCGGGGCGGTGGTTTGGTTGCAGTCTGTTGTGTTGCTGGTCGATGCGCCCGCTACCACCGAGCCGTCAGGCGCTGCACGCCGCATCAGCGACCGCCTGTGGCAACGCATCATCAACCCGCCGATTCGTTGAACATGCAACCAATCACCCCCTCAGCCCCGTGCCAGCCGCCTGCCTTAGAGGTCGGGTTCACGCTGCTGGAGTTGGTGGTGGTGCTGGTCATTGTCAGTATTCTGGCTGCAGTGGCTTATCCGAGCTATCTGCAAAGCGTCAAGCGCGGCTATCGGTCTGAGGCGCGCATCGCTTTGTTGGAGGCGCAGCAGTTCATGGCGCGGTTTTATGCCGTCAGCAGCCGCTACACGCTCGACGAGGCTGGCAGCCTCAGCCCGACCTTGCCGCAGCGCTTGCAGATGGTTCCGGCGGATTCGCCGCGTTACCGCTTGAGCCTGACGGCAACGCTGAACAGCTTTACCTTGACGGCCACACCAACCGGGAGCGATGGTTGCGGTAACCTGATCCTCTCGCACACCGGCGTCAAAGGCCGCTCGGGCAGTGAGGTGAGCGTGGCGGAGTGCTGGCGCTAACGTCGCACCTCGTCCACCAGGGCTCTGAAGTCATCGATATCCTCAAAGCTGCGGTAAACGCTGGCAAAGCGGACATAGGCCACCTTGTCGAGCTTTTTGAGTTCGCGCATGACCAGTTCGCCGATGCGGGTTGAGGCAACTTCGCGCAGCCCCAGGTTGAGCAATTTTTCTTCGATTCGCTCAACTGCGCCGTCGACCTGCTCGGTACTGACCGGGCGTTTGCGCAGCGCCAGATTCATCGAGGCGAGCAGCTTGACCTTGTCATACTCTATGCGCCGCCCATCCTTCTTGACAATATTCGGGAAATTGACGTCCGCCCGTTCATAGGTGGTGAAACGTTTCTCGCAATGGGCACACTGGCGGCGGCGGCGTATGAAGTCGCCATCCTCGGAGACGCGGGTATCGACCACCTGGGTGTCCGCATGGCTGCAAAACGGACATTTCATGGTGGTAACAGTGCGGACTGTCCTGCGCCTTGGGCTTAGTGCCCCGAGCCAGAAATGCCCAAACCTGCACGCCAATTCGTTGTTTTCATTGTTTTTTGCCGTCCCGCCGGGGCACTAGCGGTAAACCGGGAAGCGCGCGGTCAGCGCATTGACCCGCGAGCGCACCGATGCGATGTTGTCGGGGTCGCGCGGTTTGTCCAGCACATCGGCGATCATGTGGGCCGTGAGCCGCGCTTCTTCCTCGCCAAAGCCGCGCGTGGTCATGGCCGGCGTCCCAATGCGAACACCGCTGGTGACCATCGGTTTTTCCGGATCGTTCGGAATCGCAT